>NZ_JOGP01000026.1:0-190366 GCF_000719505.1 Streptomyces sp. NRRL B-3229
GCCGGGCTCACGTACGCGGAACCGCGCATCCCCGTGGTCTCCAACGTCACCGGAAAGCCCGCGACTTCGGGTGAGCTGACCTCTCCCGAGTACTGGGTGAGACACGTCCGCGAGGCCGTCCGTTTCGCGGATGCCATTCCCGCCCTTCAGGAGCAGGGCGTCACCGCGTTCCTCGAACTCGGGCCCGCCGGTGTGCTCACCGCCCTGGGGCAGGAGTGCGTCACCGAGGACGCCCTGTTCGTGCCGTTCCAGCGTGCGGACGCTCCCGAGGCGCGGGCCGCCGTGACTGCCGTCGGTCGGCTCTTCGCCGCCGGAGTGCCTGCGGACCTGGCCGCCTTGGCCCCGGGTGGGCGCCGGGTGGACCTTCCGACGTACGCCTTCCAGCGGGACTGGTACTGGCTGCGCCCTCTGGAGACCCGCTCCGATGCCGTCGGACTGGGACTCGACCTGGCCGACCATCCCGTCCTGGGTGCGGTCACTCGACTTCCGGATTCCGGTGGCGTGTTGGCGACCGGGCTGTTGTCGCTGCGAAGTCATCCGTGGCTGGCGGATCACGCGGTGGCGGGGTCGGTCGTGGTGCCGGGTGCGGCGCTGGTCGAGCTGGTGGTGCGGGCCGGTGACGAGGCGGGCGCGAGCGCGGTCGAGGAGCTGGTGATCGAGGCGCCGCTGGTGCTGTCCGAGACCGGCGGGGTGCGTGTCCAGGTGGTCGTCGGCGGGGTCGAGGACGGGCGGCGTGACGTCAGCCTCTACTCGGCCGCGCAGGACGCCGGGCCCCACGCTCCGTGGACCCGGCACCTCACCGGCACGCTCACCGAACAGGCCGTCACTGCAACGGAGTTCGACCTCATGTCCTGGCCGCCCGCCGGGGCCGAGGAAATGGCTCTGGAGGGCTTCTACGACGGCCGGCGCGAGGCCGGGCTGGCGTACGGGCCCGCCTTCCAGGGCCTCACGTCCGTGTGGACCAGGGGCGAGGAGGTCTACGCGGAGGTCGTCCTGCCGGAGGAGCAGGCGCCCGAGGGCTTCGGCATCCACCCTGCCCTCCTGGATGCCGCGTTGCAGATCGGCACCTTCTGCGGCACGGACGGCGGGCTGACCCGGCTGCCGTTCGCCTGGAACCAGGTGGCCCTGCACGCGTCCGGCGCCACCGCGCTGCGCGTCCGCGCGGTCCCCGTCGGCGCCGACGGCATCTCGCTGAACCTCGCCGACTCGACCGGCACGCCCGTCGCCGACATCGGCACCCTCATCACCCGCCCGCTGTCGCCCGGAGCCTTCGGCGCGTCCCAGGCGCCCGACGCCCTGTTCCGGGTCGAACGGACACCCGTGGCCGTCGGCGCCGAGGACGTGGCGTTCGCCGTGGCGGGCGAGGACCTGAGCGTGCTGGGGCGGGACGCGGCTCCCGTGGTCATCGCCGACCTGACCGAGGCCGAGGCCCCGGCCGGGCCCGCCCGCGCCCGCGAACTCGCCGGCCGGGCGCTGGACTTCGTCCAGAACTGGTCCGGTGGCCCGGAGTCGACCCTCGTGCTGCACACCAAGGGGGCCGACGCTGCCGACCCCGCGGCCGCCGCCGTATGGGGACTGGTCCGCTCGGCACAGACCGAGAACCCCGGGCAGTACGTCCTCGTCGACGCCGACCACAGCGCCACTCCTCGGCAGATCGCCGCTGCCGCCGTCTCCGGCGAGCCGCAGCTGGTGATACGGGACGGGGCGGTCGCCGCCCTCCGCCTGGCCCGTGCGACCGCCGGCGGTACATCCGGCCGGCCCCTCGACCCGGAAGGCACCGTCCTGATCACGGGCGGCACCGGCACCCTTGGCGCGCTGCTCGCGCGGCATCTGGTGACCGTCCATGGTGTGCGGCATCTGCTGCTGGTGGGCCGGCGTGGTCCGCGGGCCGAGGGGGCGGCCGAACTGGCTGTGGAGCTGGGTGAGTTGGGTGCCGAGGTGCGGATCGAGGCGTGTGACGCCTCGGACCGTGCGGCTCTCGAAGGGCTTCTGGCGTCGGTGGAGCGGCCGTGGGAGCAGGACGGCGGCATGCAGGACTCCCTCACGCACAGCGACCGCGAGCGGATGAGCCGCAGCGGCATGCGGGCGCTCGGCGGGGCCGAGGGTCTCGCCCTCTTCGACGCCGCGCTGCACGCCCCCGACGCGGCGCTGGTCGCGGCCCGCTTCGACTTCCCGGCCCTGCGCAGCCGCACCGGGGAGGACGCCGTGCCCGCTCTGCTGCGCGGTCTGGTCGTACCGGCCCGGAGGTCCGTGCGGTCGGCCGGGGCGGCTGCCGTCGAGTCCCTCGCCCAGAGACTGGCCGCGCTGTCGCGGGAGGAGCGGCGCCAGGCCCTCCTCGACCTGGTCGCCGAGCAGGCCGCCGCCGTGCTGGGCCTGGCGGGAGCGGAGCAGGTGGCGGACGACCAGGCGTTCAAGGACCTGGGCTTCGACTCGCTGACGGCGGTCGAACTGCGCAACCAGCTTGGCGCCCGCACGGGGGTGCGGCTGCCCGCCACCCTCGTCTTCGACCACCCGACGCCGACCGCGCTCGCGCGGCGCCTGGACGAGTCGCTGGTTCCGCAGGACCCGCAGGAGACGGACCCGCAGGAGACAGCGGCTCAGGCGCCCGCACCGGAGGCAGCGGCGGACGACCTGATCGCCGGCATGGACGTGGAGAGCCTCGTGGCGCGCGCCCTGAGCGGCTCGACCAACTGATTCGGTCTCGGACCGGGAGAGAAGATCATGACTGTTTCCGACGAACGACTCGTCGAGGCGCTACGAGCGTCCCTCACCGAGAACGAGCGGCTGCGACGGGAGAACGAGCGGATCACGGCCGCTGCCCAGGAGCCGGTGGCCATCGTGGGCATGGCCTGCCGGCTGCCCGGCGGGGTCGGCTCACCGGAGGAGCTGTGGGCCCTGGTGTCCGGCGGCCACGACGCCGTCACCGGCTTCCCCACCGACCGCGGCTGGGACCTGGACGGCCTCTACCACCCCGAACCCGGCCACCCCGGCACCACCTATGTGAAGGAGGCCGGGGTCCTGCACGGCGCGGGCGGGTTCGACGCCGGCTTCTTCGGCCTCTCCGAACGGGAGGCCCTGGGCACCGACCCGCAGCAGCGCATCCTCCTCGAACTGGTCTGGGAGGCGCTGGAGCGGGCCGGCATCGACCCGCACACCGTCCGCGGCAGCGACACCGGCGTCTTCGCGGGCCTGATGTACCACGACTACGCCAACGGAGTGCGCCAGGTCCCCGACGGCGTCGAGGCGTTCCTCGGGCTCGGCAAGTCCGGCAGCGTGCTCTCGGGCCGGGTCTCCTATCTGTACGACCTGACCGGCCCGTCCGTCACCGTCGACACCGCCTGCTCCTCCTCGCTGGTCACCCTGCACATGGCCGTACAGGCACTGCGCGGTGGCGAGTGCTCCCTGGCCCTGGCCGGCGGGCTTGCCGTGATGGCCACACCCGACGCCTACGTCGGTTTCGCCGCTCAGCGGGCGCTCGCCGCCGACGGGCGTATCAAGGCGTTCTCGTCCACCGCCGACGGCACCAACTGGGCCGAGGGCGCGGGCGTGCTGCTGCTGGAGCGGCTGTCCGACGCGCGGCGCAACGGGCACCCCGTGCTCGCCGTCGTGCGCGGTACGGCCGTCAACCAGGACGGCGCGTCCAACGGCCTGACCGCGCCCAACGGGCCCTCCCAGGAACGGGTCATCAGGGCCGCCCTCACCAACGCCGGCCTGACGCCCGCCGACGTGGACACGGTGGAGGCGCACGGCACCGGCACCGTACTCGGCGACCCCATCGAGGCCCAGGCCCTCCTCTCCACCTATGGCCAGGGGCGGCCGGACGGGCGCCCGCTGTGGCTCGGCTCCCTGAAGTCGAACATCGGGCACGCACAGGCCGCCGCCGGGGTCGCCGGAGTCATCAAGACGGTGCTGGCGCTGCGCAACGAGCAGTTGCCGAAGACCCTGCACGTGGAGCAGCCGACACCGAAGGTGGACTGGTCCGAGGGCGCCGTCGAACTGCTCACCGAGGCCCGCCCATGGCCCCGGGAGGAGGGACGCCCGCGTCGGGCGGGCGTGTCGTCCTTCGGCATCAGCGGCACCAACGCACACGTCCTGCTGGAGGAGGCCCCACCCGAACCGGCACCTGAGCCCGAGCCCGGCACCGGCTCCGTGCGCGCGGCCGGCCCCGTCGCCTGGGCGCTGTCGGCGAAGACCGCCGACGCACTGCGCGCCCAGGCCACCCGCCTCGACGCGTTCCTCGACGCGGCGGACCACCCCGCGGATCCGTACGACATCGGACACGCGCTGGTGCTGACCCGCACCGCCTTCGACGAGCGTGCCGTGGTCGTCGGCGACGACACCGACACCCTGCGCGCCAAGGTCCGGGCGCTCGCCGAGGGGAGTACCGGATCGCTCCCCGGCGTGGCCCGCGGCAGCCGCACCAAGGGCCGACTCGCGGTGCTGTTCACCGGGCAGGGCGCCCAACGCGTCGGCATGGGACGGGAGCTGTACGCGACGTATCCCGTGTTCGCGGAGGCCTTCGACGCGGTCGCCGCGGAGCTGGACCGGCATCTGCCGCGGCCCCTGAAAGAGGTCGTCCTCGAGGACGCGGACGCTCTGGACCGCACCGAGTTCACCCAGCCCGCACTGTTTGCCGTCGAGGTCGCGCTGTACCGCCTGTACGAGTCCTGGGGTGTGCGCCCGCACGCCCTGGCCGGGCACTCCATCGGCGAGCTGACCGCCGCCCACGTCGCCGGGGTGTGGTCCCTGGCCGACGCGGCCCGGCTGGTCGCCGCGCGCGGCCGTCTGATGCAGGCGCTGCCGTCCGGCGGCGCGATGGTCGCCGTACAGGCCACCGAGGACGAGGTGCGGCCCCTGCTCACCGAGGGCGTGGGCCTCGCCGCCGTCAACGGCCCGCGGTCCGTGGTGGTTTCGGGAACCGAGGCCGAAGCACTGGCGATCGGTGCTCACTTCGGCGAACTCGGCCGCCGTACCAAGCAGTTGACGGTCAGCCATGCCTTCCACTCGCCGCTGATGAACCCGATGCTGGCGGAGTTCCGGCAGATCGCCGCCACCCTCACGTACCAGGAGCCGCGCATCCCGGTGATCTCCGATCTCACCGGCCGGCCGGCCACCGCGGAGGAACTCACCTCGCCCGAGTACTGGGTGCGGCATGTCCGGGGCGCGGTCCGTTTCGCCGACGGCATCCGCGCGCTGCGCTCCCAGGGCGTCGCCACCTTCCTGGAGCTGGGCCCCGCCGCGGTGCTGTCCGCGCTGGGCCCCGGCTGCCTGGACACCGCCGACGACGGCGCTGTCTTCCTGCCCGCACTGCGCGTCGACGCCCCCGACGCACAGACCGCGCTCACCGCGGCCGGCGGACTGTTCACCCGGGGCGTTCCCATCGACTGGACGGCGCTCTTCCCGGGGGCACGGCGGGCGGACCTGCCGACGTATGCCTTCCAGCGCCGCAACTACTGGCTGGAGGCCCACGCCGTGACCACCGAGACGATCAGCACCCCCGAGACGGAGACCGGCGCCGCCGACCCCGGCGCCGAGGCCCAGGACGCCACCCGCCGAGGGCTCCAGGCACGGCTGGCCGGGCTGGACGCGGACGCGCAGCTCGCCCTGCTGGTCGACCTGGTCGCGGCGGAGGCGGAGACCGCCCGCACCGAGCAGAACCCGGACGACACCTTCGACGACGAACTCGACGGCGAGAGCCCGTTCTTCGAGGTCGGCTTCAACTCGCTGAGCGCCGTCGAACTGCGCAACCGGCTGGTCGAGGCCACCGGCCTCACCCTCAGCCCGATGCTGCTCTTCGACTACCCGACCCCGGGCTACGTCGCCGAGTTCCTTCTGGAGCAGCTGGCCGCCGAAGGAGGCGAATGAGATGACGGAGCACTCCGACGTCCTGATCGTCGGCTACGGCCCGGTCGGCCAGCTGCTCGCGCTGCTCCTGGCAGACCGGGGGCGCACCGTCACCGCCGTGGAACGCTGGCCGCAGGCCTACCCCATGCCGCGAGCCGTGGCCTTCGACGGCGAGGGCGCCCGGACGCTGTCCGCGGCCGGCATCGGCGGACTCGTCGGCCGGATCGGCGAGCCCTCCGGCGAGTACCGCTGGCAGAATGCCGACGGCCAGGTCCTGCTGCACATCGACGGATCCGAGCGGAAGCTGGCCGGGTGGCCCGAGTCCACCTCGATGTACCAGCCCGCGCTCGAGGCCGAGATGGAGGCCCGCGGGGCCGGCCACGACCTCATCACCCTGCACCGCGGCCACGAGGTCGTCCGCATCGAGGAGGACGCCGCTCCGGACGGAACGGTCCGTGTGACGGCCCTCGGACCGGACGGCGAGGAACGGCTCCTCACCGCCTCCTGGGTGGTCGGCTGCGACGGCGCGAACAGCTTCGTCCGCCGCGCCATCGGCACCGAGATCGCCGACCTCGGCTTCTCCCACGACTGGCTGGTCTGCGACGTCGTCCACCACGACGACCGCGTCTTCGACCCCAACAACCTTCAGATCTGCGACCCGGCCCGCCCCCGCACCTCGGTGTCCGCAGGCCCCGGCCATCGCCGCTACGAGTTCATGCGGATCGCGGGGGAGACGGTCGAGGGGCTCAACACCCCGGAGAGCTGCTGGCGGTTGCTGGAGCTCTTCGACGTGTCACCGGCGAACTCCACGCTCCGCCGCCACCATGTCTACAGCTTCCGGGCCGGCTCGGCCGAGCGCTGGCACCGGGGCCGGCTGGTCATCGCGGGCGACGCCGCCCATGTGATGCCGCCGTTCGCCGGCCAGGGCATGTCCTCCGGTTTCCGGGACGCGGGCGCGCTGGCCTGGCGACTCGACGCGCTGCTCGCCGGCCTGACCGGCCCCGAGATCCTCGACCACTACGAGGACGAGCGCCGCACCCACGTCAAGCACGCCGTCACCATGTCGGTGAACCTGGGCCGCATCATCTGCCAGACCGACCCGAAGGCGGCCGCCGACCGGGACCTGGTGATGCGGGCGGCCGCGGAGCGCGCGGCGGCCGCCGGCTCCGTGCCCCCGCAGCGTTCGCCTCTCCAGCCCCTCACCAAGGGCTTTCTGCGCCGCACGGCGAACGGCAGGCCCGCCAAGCCCGCCGGCGCGCTCTCCCCGCAGGCCCGCGTCGCCCAGGGCAACCGGACCGCCCTGTTCGACGAGATCGTCGGCCTCGGCTTCGTCCTGCTCACGACCGAGGACCCCGAACTCCTGCTCACCGAACCGGACCGTGCGTTCCTGGCCGGTCTCGGCACCAGGATCGTCCGCGTCCTGCCCTCCGGCACCGACCCGGCACGGGCCGTCCCCGGCGAGGTGGTCGACGTCGACGACGTCTACCTCCCGTTCCTGTCCACGGCCTCCGCGACCACGCTCCTGATCAGGCCCGACTTCTACGTCTACGGAGCCGCCGCGGGCCCCGAGGACGTGCGCGCCCTGCTCGACGAGGCCCGCACCGCGCTGCGGGAGGTGGTCCCCGCCTGAAGTGGGCCGCAGCCTGTACGCCGAGGAGGCCGCACCCCGTCACCGGGGGCGGCCTCCTCGGCGTATCGCGCGGCCATCGGAGAGCCGATGGGCCGGCGGTGGTGGCCGAATGTGTGCGGTCTGCGAGGCTGTGTGCGGGGTGAAAGACCGGGGGAGCACGGCCGAGGGCCGCTCCTTCCGCGGCGAGAAGCGGCGCGGAAAGAGCGGCCCGGGGCCATGCGACGTCCAGATTCCAGCAGTCAGTTCTCGCGGGCCTCTCGCGGCATCTCCGCGAGGACCCGGACGACCACCTCCTCCGGGACGGAGGAGACCAGTTCGGGGCCCTCGGGCCCGCTCAGCACGAAGGAGAGATCCGTCATCGCCTTCTTGTCCAGCCGCATCAGCGCGACCAGGTCCGCGTCCCGCAGCCCGGCCGGCAGCCGGTGCGGGAGCCCGTAGTCCCGGACGACCTCCTCGTGCTCGGCGACCCGCGCCTCGTCGATCCGGCCCAGCGCTCCGGCCAGCCGGCCGGCGAACACGGTGCCGATCGCGACGGCCTCGCCGTGCCGCAGGGCGAAACCGCTGGCCCGCTCCAGGGCGTGCCCCAGCGTGTGCCCGTAGTTGAGGATGTGCCGCAGCGAGGCGTCCCGTTCGTCGGCGGCGACGATGCCCGCCTTGCACGCCACGCTCGCCGCGATCTGCTCGACGAGCGGGCGTCCCCGCAGATCCCCGGTGCCGATGAAGTGAGCGCGGGCGATCTCCCCGTACCCGTTGCGCCACTCGCGTTCCGGGAGAGTGTCGAGGAAGTCGGTGTCGCACAGCACCGCGGACGGCTGCCAGTACTGGCCGACCAGGTTCTTGCCCTGCGGCAGGTTCACCGCGGTCTTCCCGCCGACGCTGGCGTCGACCTGGGCGAGCAGCGTCGTCGGCAGATGGATCACCGGCAGCCCCCGGTGGTAAAGAGCCGCGGCGAGTCCGACGGAGTCCGTGGTGGTGCCGCCGCCGACGGAGACGACGGCGTCCGCGCGGCTGAGCCCGTACTCGGCGAAGGCCCGGCACATCCGCTCCACGGTGGCGAGCGACTTGTCCTCCTCCCCGTCCCGCGCCGGGAGATGCAGCGTGGGCAGCCCCGTCTCCGGCAGCAGGGCCCGCGGCCGGGCGGAGACCACGACGGCCTTGCGGACACCCAGCCGGTCCAGGACGCCCGCCAGTCGATGTCGTACGCCCGCGCCTATGTGCACCGGGTACGAGCGCTCGCCCAGCTCCACGTCGACGCGGTGCGCGGTGGTTGCGGTGGTCACAGCAGTCAAGGGTGATCCCTTCGGTCAGGCCGATTGCAGGGGCGTCAGGCCCGTGAACGCGGTCGGCAGAGGAGTGTCCGCGGCGAGGGCCGAGCGGACCGTGCGGGCCGCCCGGGCTCCGGTGCGGGCCGGTATGCCCAGCCGTTCGTGGGTGAGCAGCACGTGGTCGTACAGCAGGAAGTTGACGGGTATGACGTCCTCCCGGCCGGCGGCGGCGACGGCACGGACCGCGGACAGGTACCGGTCCCACAGCGCCACGTCGCCGGGCACGCACACGCCGTCGGGGACCCCCGCGGGGGCGTCCGCCTCCGCCGCGAGCCGAGCCCGTTCCGCCGGGTCCAGGCCGTCCGTGCCGAACTGCCAGAGGTGGAAGAGGAACGCGGCCCGCTCCCGCTCGGGCACGAGGGCGGTGATCTGCCACAGATGCGCCAGGGCCAGCCACTGCCGCTGAGCCGGGTCCCCTCCACCGTCCAGGAGCAGCTCCAGCGCGAACGAACTGGACTCCGTGGCCAGCCGGTGCGCCGTCCGCAGCGTCCCCGGCGAGTGGTACTTGACCGTCTCAGGCGCGTAAGTGCAGGTGATCATCGGCCAGTTGTGGGCGGAGGAGCGAGCCAGCAGCCGACGCTCCAGCTCCTTGAGCACCGGCTCGGCCGAATGGAACCACAGGCCGAGGTCCGGCCCGCCCGTGGCGTCCGGCCGCCGGAACTCCCACTGAGCGTCCGGGTCCTGTGTGCGCAGATGGTCCACCAGCTCGCCGACCATCGTGGTCACGACCCGGACGGCGTGCTGCTCCGGCCGGCTCCGCATGGGGTTGGGCAGTCGGACGAAGAGCCATTGACGGTTCATCGCGGAAATCTCCTCGTGGAATGGCGGGGCAGTGGACGGATGCGGCGAGGCTAGGCTCCGCAGCACCCCGAAATCCCCGCCGAGGGCGAGCACGAGGCCCCGGAGCCGAACTCAGGGCGGAAATAGGGGGATCGGGGAGGGGGTGGCAATTCCCGGCCCCCTGCCCGCCTGGGGCGGTTCACGGTCCAGGCGGCACCAGTGCCGCCGGGCTGCGCGCGCTGCTCGTCGCCGCCGGGGTCCGGCAGGTGGATGTGCGATTGCCGGGCAGTGGGGCGGGCCGCCGAGACTCCACGGAATGAGTGGTGTCACGGGATTTCTCGGTATCGACATCGGCGGCACCAAGGTCGCCGCCCGGGTGGAGGGCGCGGACACCGAACCGCACCTGACCACCTTCCGCTGGACTCCGGCCGCGGACGCACACGAGGACATGGCCGCACTGGCCGAGTGCCTCGCGGGCGTACGGCGCCGCTGGCCAGGACCGATCGCCGCGGCCGGCGTCGCCCTGCCCGCCACGCTGGGCCCCGACGGCCGCGTGACGGCCTGGCCCAACCGCCCCTCCTGGGCCGGCCTGGACCTCGCGGCGGAACTGCGCCGCATGCTGCCCGGGGGCACCGTGTCCGTCGCCGACGACGGCGATCTCGCCGCACTCGCCGAGGCCCGGGCCGCGGACCTCGCCGACGTGCTGTACGTCGGCGTCGGTACCGGCATCGGCGGCGGCAGCGTCCTCGGCGGCGAGCTCTGCCCCGGCCCCACCCGCGGCTCCTTCGAACTCGGGCACCTCGTCATCGAGCGTTTCGGCGCCCCGTGCGACTGCGGCCGGCGCGGCTGCGTCCAGGCCCGCGCCTCCGGCCCCGCCGTGCTGCGCCGGGCGGCCGAACTCCGGGACGCGCCCGTGACCTACGCCGAGTTGTGCGAGGGCTGGCGGCAGCGGGTGTCCTGGGCCGTGGTCGCCGTCGACGAAGGCTGCGCCGCCCTCGCCACGGCCGTCGTCTCGGCCACCGAGTTGCTGCATCCCGCCGCGGTGGTCGTGGGCGGCGGATTCGCCGCAGGGCTGTCCGGCTTCACGGCCCTGGTGGCCCGCCACGCCGGGCAGCTGTCCCGCCCCGGCCACCCCGCCCCCGTCCACCGCGAGGCGCTCCTCGGCGGCCTCTCCTCCCTGCACGGCGCGGTGCAGCTCGCACGCGGCGCGGCCACCGTCGCGGGCGGCATCGGGCAGTGGGCGGCGGATTCCCCGGCAGTGGTCCGCACGGCCCGATAGTGGTGCCGCGCAGGCCACACAACCCCGCCCCCGGCCCGGCCGCGCCACCCCTTCCATCAGTCGACTCACTTCGAGGAGTGCCGTGTACACACGTCGAAACGTTCTCCGGGCCGGAGCAGGAGCCGGGCTGGCGCTGGCCGCGTCGGCCGCCGGGGCGGGCACCATGGCCACGGGAGCACCGGCCGTCGCCGCCGATGACTGGACAGGACTGGGTTCCCGCCTCAAGGGCGACCTTGTCCTGCCGGCCGACGCCGGCTACGACCTCGCCAAGCAGAACCAGTTCGCCGAGTTCGACGCCGTCCACCCGTCGGCCGTCGCCTACTGCGAGACACCGTCAGATGTGCAGGCCTCCATAAGATTCGCCCGCGACCAGGGCATATCCGTGCGCACCCGCAGCGGCGGACACAACTACCGCGGCTGGTCCACGGGCGAGGGCCTGGTCGTCGACGTCTCCCGTATCCGCCACGCCACGGTCGGCACCTCGACGGTCCGCATCGGTCCGGGACTGACCTCGGTCGACGCGCTCTCCGCGCTGGCCCCTTACGACAAGCAGCTCGTCTGCGGCACCTGCCCCACCGTGTGCCCGGGAGGCTTCCTCTCCGGCGGCGGAATCGGCTACCAGACCCGCAAGTTCGGCATGGGCCTGGACCACGTCCGCTCCGTCCAGCTGGTGCTCGCGGATGGTCGTCTGGTGCGCGCCTCGGCCACGCAGCACCCTGATCTGTACTGGGGCCTGCGCGGCGCCGGCGGCGGCAACTTCGGCGTCGTCACCGAGTTCGAGGTGACCCCGATCGCCGCACCGCGCATGGTCTTCTTCAACACCACCTGGTCGTGGGACAGGGCCGAGGCGGTGTTCGCCGCCTGGCAGACCTGGCAGCTCACCAGCCCGCTCGCCCTCGGCTCGGCGCTCATCTTCATGCTCCCCGACGCCGCTCCCGGTGCGGTCCCGCAGATCATCGTCACCGGCGGCTACCACGGCTCCGCGGCCGGGGCCACCGCCGCCCTGGACCAGCTGACCTCCCTGGTGGGGACCCAGCCCACCAGCAGGTCGGCGAGCGACCTGCCGTACCACGAGGCGATGAAGACCGCCTACGGCTGCGGCGATCTCACCCAGGACCAGTGCCACCGGGAAGGCACCAACCCCGACGCGCTGCTGCACCGGGTCGGCTGGCTGCGCGAGGCCTACCGGTTCTTCGACAAGCCGTTCTCGCCGACCGAGCTGAACCGGCTCGTCACGGCGTGGGAGGGCGACCGCCGGCCGGGCCAGCGCCGCTTCCTGCACTGCATGTCCGTCGGCGGCGCCGCCAACGCCGTCGCCCCGGACGCCACCGCCTTCCCGCACCGCTCCGCCAACTTCATCGTCGGCTTCACCACCCAGCTCGACCAGCCGACGCATCCCGAGGACGAGCAGGCGGCGACCGCCTTCGTGGAGAAGGGCGCCGCGCTGCTGAACCCGCTGGGGGACGGGGCGTACGTCAACTTCCCCGGCTCGCAGCTGCCCGACTGGGCCACCCAGTACTACGGCGGCAACTACCAGCGCCTGCTGACCGTCAAGCACCGCTACGACCCCGACAACTTCTTCCGCCACCCCCGCTCCATCGGCAGCACCACCCAGTGACGCCACGTACCCGGACACGGAACGAGGAGAACCGATCATGAGTGATTCGACCAGGCGCGGCACCGCGGTGGTCATCGGCGCCGGCATCGCAGGCCTGACCGCGGCCACGTCGCTGTCCGACGCGTTCGAGGCCGTCGTGGTCGTCGACCGCGACGAGCTGCCCGACGGCGGCCGGCCGCGCCGCGGTGTACCGCAGGGGCAGCACTCGCATGTGCTGCTCGTGGCCGGCCAGCGCGCCCTGGAGGAGCTGTTCCCCGGCCTCGGCGAGGAACTCGTCGCGGCCGGGGCCCAGGTCTTCGACTCGGGCGCGGACCTCCACCTCTACCGGCTCGGCGCCGCCTGGAACCCGGTGCACAGCGGGCAGCCGTTCGTCTCCATGAGCCGTCCGCTGCTGGAGTACACCATCCGCCGGCGGGTCGAGGCGCTGCCGAACGTCACCGTGCGCCCCGGCACCTCGGTCTCCGGGCTCGGCGGCGCCGACGGCCGCATCACCGAGGTGCTCCTGGAGGGCACCGAGCGGCTCGCCGCCGACCTGGTCGTGGACACCACCGGACGCGGCAGCCGCTCCGACCGCTGGCTGTCGGCACTCGGATACGCCACCCCTGAGGTGGAGGAGGTCAAGGTCAACGTCGGCTACGTCAGCCGCCTGTACCGGCACGTGCCCGGCGACCTCGACGTCAAGGCCGCGTTCGTGCAGCCCACCCCGCCGGCCGAGAAGCGCATCGGCGCCGCGCTGCTGATCGAGGACGACCAGTGGCTGGTCTCGGTCGGCGGCTGGCACCGCGACTACCCGGCCGCCACCGAGGAGGGGTTCCTACAGCACGCGGACAGCCTGCCGGACCCGATCATCGCCAAGCTCGTCCGCCAGGCCGAGCCGCTCACCGAGCCGGTCGCCTTCCAGTACCCGGCTAACCGGCGGCGCCACTTCGAGGCCATCGAGGAGGTCCCGGCCGGCTATCTGGCCCTCGGCGACGCCATCTGTAGCTTCAACCCGCTGTACGGGCAGGGCATGACCTGCGCCGCACAGGAGGCGCTCGCCCTGGGCCGGCTCCTCGCCGACCACGAGGGCGTCACCGCGGAGCTGTCCCGCGCCTTCTACCAGGAGGCCGCCGGGGTGCTGTTCGTGCCGTGGCAGGCCGCCATCGGCGGTGACTTCGACTACGCCGAGACGGTGGGCCAACGCCCTTACGCCGCCGAGCTGTTCGGCCGCTACTCCACCCAGGCGCAGCTGGCCGCGCAGGTCTCCGGCGAGGTCCGCAAGGTGATCCTCTCGGTGCAGCACCTCCTGGTGCCGCCGATGGCTCTGTGGGAGCCCTCGCTCACGGCCGAGATCGTCCGCGCCGCCCGGCACGCGCCCGAGGGCACCGAGCCGGAGTTCGGGCACGGCGCGTACGGGCGTCCGCTGTGGACCCTCGAGGACCGGGACGCCGAGCGGATCCGGGCCGCGCTGCGCGAGGCGGGGCTGCCGGAGTTCACGGACCAGCAGCCCGGCTTCGCCGTCGAGGGCGGCGCGCCGATCCTGGTGGCACGCCTGGACGGGGGCGACCGGGAGGACTACGCCGAGGTCATCACCGCGGCCGGGTTCACCGTCACTGCCGACCCCGACGACCCGACGACGCTGCGTGCAGTGGCGTAGCGGGCTCCTCCTCCTCGGCGGCGGCCAGGGCGGCGCTGTCGTAGGCCGCCCTGGCCGCGGTGACCGCACCACGGTTGCGTTCCGCCCAGTCCATCAACGTGACGAAGGCGTCGTGCAGTTCGCGTGCGCTGTCCGTGACGCTGTAGACGACCTTCGCCGGGACGGTGGGGTAGACGGTGCGCACCAGCAGGCCGTCCCGCTCCAGGCTGCGCAGGGTCAGGGTGAGCATGCGTCGGCTGATGCCCGGGATGGTGCGCTCCAGTTCGGTGAAGCGGACCGGTTTCTCGGCCGCCACCAGGATGATCTGGATGCTCCATTTCCCGCTGATCCGCTCCAGCACCTCGCGCACCGGACAGGCCTCCACATCGGTCATGGCGTCCGTGTCCAGCTCGGTTACACCCGTGTTCCGTTGGGACATAAAAGTGCCTCCTTCCCAGTCAGGCCATCGTTACAGATGATGGAGTCAGTAACAAGACGTAACGTCAGCACACCGACTGATACCTGACAGAACACCCCCGTTGATTGCACATCCATCAGAAAGGAAAAAGGCATATGTCTGCCACATCGCCTGTCCGGTCCTCCGGCCGGCCGGCTACGAAGATGGCACTGCTGGCGTTCTGCATGCTCATCTTCTCCGTCGACTACAACATCGTGTACGTGGCGCTGCCGGAGATCGGCCGTGAGGTCGGCTTCTCGGCGCAGTCGCTGCAATGGGTGGTCAGCGCCTACTCGGTCGGTCTCGGCGGCGCCCTGCTCATCGGCGGCCGCGCGGTGGACCGCCTCGGCGCCCGCCGGATGCTCGTCCTCGCCCTCGGCCTGTACGGCCTGGCGTCGATGGCCGGCGGCCTGGCCGGCAGCCCGGGTCTGCTGATCGCGGCCCGTGTGGTCCAGGGACTGGGCGGCGCACTGCTCTTCCCGGCCACCCTGTCGCTGATCAACACCAGCTTCTCGGACGAGGAGCGCGGCAAGGCGTACGCATGGTGGGGCACCGCCGGTGCCTCCGGCGCGATCATCGGCTCGATGGTCGGCGGTCTGCTCACCAACTACCTGGGCTGGGAGTGGGTGTTCTTCGTGAACGTCCCGCTCTGCCTCATCGCCATCGCCGGCCTGCTGTCGAACTTCGACGCCGACGCGGTGCAGGGCGACGCCCGCGGCTTCGACCTGCCGGGCGCGCTGCTCGCCACGGGTGCCTCCACCCTCCTGGTCTTCGGCCTGATCAGCGGCCCCGAGGCCGGCTGGGCCTCCGCCCGCACGATCATCGTGCTGGCCGTCGGCCTCGCCCTGGGCGTCGGGTTCTTCGCCCTGGAGGCCCGTACCGCCGACCCGCTGGCCCCGTCCCGTCTCTTCGGCTACCGAGGCCTGCTCACCGCGATCCTGATCATCTTCGTCTTCCAGGGGGCCATCAACACCCTGCACTACCTGTTCTTCATCCAGCTCCAGGACGTCATGGGCTACAGCCCGTTGCAGGCCGGCCTCGCCTTCCTGCCGATGAGCGCGGTCGCCATGCTCGGCTCCAACAAGCTGCTGCCCCTGGTGGTCAAGCGCTGGGGCGTGCGCACGGCGCTGTTCACGGGCATGCTCGGAGTCGGTACGGCCATGATCGTGCTCGCCGCGTCCATGTCCACGAGCCACAGCTTCTGGCCCCTGCTCCCGGCCGTCCTGCTGTGGGGCCTGTTCGCCGGCATGATCTACCCGGCGATGTTCATGGCCGCCGGTTCGGACGCCGCGCCCGACGAGCAGGGCGTCGCCTCCGCGCTCGCCCAGACCTCCGCGCAGATCGGCGGCGCGATGGGCATGGCCGCGCTGATCGCGGTCGCGAACTCCGGGCTCGACCTGGGCGAGGGTGCGCACAACGCGGTCGGCGACGTGGTGAACGGCCTCCAGCTCGCCGCCCTCGTGGGCGGCGTGGCGGCCATCGCCGGTGCGTTCCTCGCCTTCCGCGTCAAGTCCCAGAAGGCGGCGGCCCAGGACACGGACGTCCAGGCCGCACCGGAACCGGCGATCACGGAGGCCGCCCAGCCCCAGACCATCAACTGACGTCACACCCCGCTCCCCACCCCACCCGCCCGCCAGTGCCCCGGCACTGGCGGGCGAAGGCGTCCCCTCCCCACGCAGGGCAGGGCCACCGCCGACTGAACCCACCGACGCGGCGCGGGATCTCGGGACCAGCAGATGCGGGGCACCCATGCGTGGGGTGGGCCGACGCGGGTGGCCGTTCAGCGGACCCGCGCTGCTGTGGCGGCAACACGTCGGACCTGCCGCCGAGGACGGACGCTCTCCGGACATCCGGCGCAGCAGGCTCTCCGGCCCCTGGGGTGAGTGCCCGCGGAGGCGGGGGCAGAGCCGGCGGCGGGCACGTGTCCAGGCGCGCCACGTGCCACCCCGCCGACGCCCGACCGTCGCCTTCGGGCCTCGCGGAAGCAGCGCCGTCTGCTCTCTGCTCGGGGCCGGTGCTCGCCATGGGTGAAGTGGTGCAGGCAGGGCCAGAGTTGGCAGCGGCACACTTACAGGCGGCTGCGCCACATCCCCCGGCCCTCGGGCCCCCGGCTCCCCGACGCCCGAGGGCTGAAGCGGTGCAGCCATTCGCCGGGTACGGCGACGCAGTACCGTCCATGCTCCATCAAGCCCCGCCTTCGGCGGTCGCTCGTCCTGGGCGGAAGGCGCACAGGTCGGGGCAGATGTGACGACGAGGGTGCCCCTCCGTGGTGGAGGGGCACCCTCGTCGTCGTTGTGCTCGGATGTGTGCGGGGCGGTCAGGCCTCCGTGACCAGGAGGGTCTCCTCCGGGGCCAGGATGGTGCCCACCGCGTTCTCGTAGTCCGCCGGCTTCACCAGGACGCGGATCTGCTGGCGGCCGCCCGCGACCGTGATCAGCCGCTTGCCGATCAGGGTCAGCTGACCGGTCTCGAAGGCACGGCCCCGGATCAGCGTCACGGCCGAGTTGAGCTCGCGCGCGTACTCCCGCAGCGCGGGCTCGCCCCGCCACTCCGACAGATCCCGTACGACGTCGGGGAACCGGTAGACGACCTCCCACGCGCCGTCGCGCGGACGCCGGTTGAGCGTCCAGTACCCGTCCTCGGGGTCCAGCCGGTACGTGCAGCCGTACTGCTCCTGCTCACCCTCGGCCAGCCGCAGCGGCTCCAGGAAGGAGGGCCCTGCGAAGCCGACGTCGACCAGCCACCGCTCGTCACCGAACCGCACCACGTGGAACATGTGCTCCAGCTCGGGCCCGAACTGGCCGTTCGCCATCCGGACCCCCGCGGCCATCACGGAGACGTCGAAGCCCAGCCGGGTGAGCAGGTTGCGGAAGAGCCCGCTGAGCTCGTGGCAGACACCTCCACGCCCCTCGGAGACGACCGCGTCGAACGTCTCGTCGACGTCGATGTCCACGTACTCCCAGATGTCCAACCCCCGCCCGGCATTGAGCGAGTTGTCGAACGGCACCTTCATCAGGTGCAGCTTGTGGAGCGTCCGCAGCAGCTCGGGGGTCGGGTCGAGGGGACCCGAGTAACCCAGTTTCTTCAGATAGGCATCTGTGTCGAACACCTGGAAAACCTCCATGCAGGAAACGGGAATCGAGAACGTGGCCTTCAGCCCGCCTTGGAGGCGTTCGGCCACAGGAACGACGGAAGGTCCTGACGGCGCTGAATCCTCAGCTTCCGGTAGACCCGGGTGAGGTGCTGTTCCACGGTGCTCGGTGTGACGTAGAGCTTCGCCGCGATCTCACGGTTCGTGTATCCCATGACCGCCAGCGAGGCCACCCGCGTCTCCGAGCCGGTCAGTCCGCCCGCCGCACCGCGGGTCTCCGGTGGGGGCACCCGGTCCGCCTCGCCGTCGGCGGACCCCGCGAGCAGCTCCTGGGCCAGCGGCTGCGCCCCGCACGCCTTCGCGACGTGCAGGCTCTGCCGGAACAGCATCCGCGCCCGGCGCTGCTCGCCCACCGCGTTGTACAGCCGGCTCATGTCGCCCAGCACCCGCGCCTGTTCGAAGCGGTCCCCGGCCGATTCCAGCAGCTCGAGTGCCTCGTTGAGCAGTTGCAGTCCGCGCCCCGGCGCACAGGTCGCCGCGTAGAGCCGCAGCGCGATGCCCCGGGCCCGCCCGCCGCTCGCGCCCGGCCGGGACAACTGCTCGTGCACCAGCTGCTTGGCCCGGTCCATGTTGCCCAGCTGGATGCACGCCTCGGCTGCCCCGGCCCGCCAGGGCAGCGGACCGAAGCCCTGTACACCCCACTGGCGCTGCAACTCCCCGCAGGACAGGAAGTCGCCGAGCGCGGCCCGGTGGTGATGCGTCGCCAGATGATGGATGCCGCGCGCCTGCAAAAAGGGCAGTCCGTACCAGCTCTCGTACATCGCCGACGGCACAGCCTGCGACAGATGGCGCAGCGCTTCGTCGTACCGGCCCATCCGGGTCGTGGCGACGATCAGCCCGGACAGCGGCAGCCCGATGGCCACCCCCCACGACTTGGCCGGCAGCAGCTCCAGCGCCAGCCGCCCGCGCTCGAAGGCCGCGGCCAGGTCCCCCTGGCGTACGGCGACGGTGGCGCGCACCGCCTGGAAGACAGCCTGCCAGGTGGGCGTGGCGCGTTCGGCGGCGTCCAGCGCGAGGCGTTCGCACCATTCGGCCGCGCTGTCCGTCCGGTCCCCGTGCGCCAGCGTGAGCAGGGCCAGCAGCGCGGCCTCCTCGGACCAGTACGCGGAACGGCTCAGCCGCAGGTCCCACAGCACATGCTCGGCCCGCTCCACCGCCACCTGCCGATCCCGGGCCAGCTCCCCGGCGAGCGCGGCGGCGCGCTCCAGCCAGGGCTCGCTGCGCAGCGTCACCACGCTGCCACCGCCCGGGCGGCGCGGGCCCGGAACGGGGGTGCGGGCCGGCCGGGCGAGCTGCGGATGGGCCCAGCCCAGCCACTGCTCCAGGTCGCTCTGCTCGCCGGAGACCGCCCCGCGGGCGGTGGCAGCTGTGCGCAGCCGTTCGAGTGCCTCCGCCGCCTCCGCATTCCGTCCGTGCCACAGCAACTGCCGTATCAGCAGTACCGATTCGGCGAACCGCAGCCGGCCCGCCCGGTCGGCCGTGACGAGCTGCGGCAGACTGCGGGCGGCGGGCGCGGGGTCGGAGAGGAACTCGGTGTGGGCCAGCCGGGCGAGGATCTCGGCCCGTTCGGTCAGATCGCCGCTGGAACGCTGGGCGAGCTCCAGGCAGACGGCGGCCGCGTCGGGCCGGTCGGCGAGCAGTTCGTGGTCGGCGGCCTCCAACAGGACCTGCACTGCCCAGGGTTCGTCGGCGCGGCCTGCCGCCAGCAGATGCCGGGCCACCTGGCCGGCCGGTGCCCCGCCGTCGTACAGAAGTCCGGCGGCGCGGCGGTGGAGGGCGGCCAGCGTGCGGGGAGCGAGGTCGTCCAGGACGGCCTGGCGGACCCCGGGCTCGCGGAACCCGCCATCGGAAAGCAGCAGCCCGGCCGCCGTCAGCACTCTTACCCCCGGCTCCACGGGTACGTCCGCCAGGGCGGCGACGGTGTCGTCGGCGGCGTCGGGGCCCAGGACGGCCAGGGCGCGGGCCAGCGCGAGCGCGGCCTCGTCGCCGCGGTGCAGGCAGCTGAGGACCGCGAGGCAGTAGGACGGGCCGACGCTCTCGTCGCCGTCGGAGGCCTCCCAGTCGTCGGCGAGGGACGACAGCAGCAGCGGGATGCCGCCGGTGGTGGCACGGAAGTACGGGGTGAGGCGGCGCGCGGTCTCCGGGCCGAGGCGTGGCGAGAGGAACGCCGTGACGCCGGCCTCGCCGAGCGGTCCGACCTTCAGCCGGTCCGGCCCCGCCTGCCGCACCAGCTCGGCACGTAGCTGGAGGTTGACCGGGGCCACGTCGGTGTTGTCGGTGAACACCATGGCCATCGGGGCCGAGCGCAACCGGTGGGCGAGGTGCAGCAGCATCCGCAGGGAGGGTTCGTCGGCGTGCTGAACATCGTCCACGGCGATCAGGACCGGCCCCTCGGCGGAATGGTCCAGCAGAGCGGCCCACAGGTCGTCGGCGGAGTGCGCCGTCGTGCCGTGGCCGGCCGGGCCGGCGTAGCGCAGCAACTGGGTGACCACCCCGTGGGCGTGGGTGCGTTCGGGCCGGGAGCAGATGGCGTGCAGCAGCCGGAAACCGGCCTCCTCCGCACGGTCGGCGAAGGTGTTCAGCAGTTCCGTCCTGCCGGACGCGGACGGCCCTTCGATCAACGCCGTCCGGCCTCTCCCGGCGAGCGCGGCCTCCTGGACGCGGCGCAGCCTTCCCAGTTGTTCCTCGCGTTCGACAAGCATCGCTGACCCCCCAGACGTGGTGGCCGTTCGCGGGCCGGGTCCACTATCGGCGGGAGCGGGCCACCGCCCGGGAACCCGTCGACCAACCGGCCGGGAACCGGTCATCCATTCGAACGGCGGGCGCCCTGTAGGGGCGTGGGGCTGTGGAATATGCGGCTCCGCCGCGCGGGCGCGGTCAGCCACGATGGCGCAGCGGACGGTCGGCGGTGCCCTTTGCGGCCCCGCCGCGGAGCCGCAAAGGGGCACAGCCCCGGGGTGCTGATCAGACGATGTCGGCCACCGCCGGGCACAACGCCAGCAGCTCGGACGGCCGGTGCAGCACTGCGTCGGGGGCGGCGGCGAGCAGTTCGGCCGCATCGCACTCGCCCCACAGCGCGGCCACGGTGTCGACACCGGCGGCGCGGGCTGCCGCGATGTCGGTGACGGCGTCGCCGACCATCATGGCGTCCTCGGGCCGGGCACCGAGCAACTCCAGCGCGCGCAGCACGATGTCCGGCGCCGGCTTCGCGCGTGCCACCTCGTCCGAGCCGAGGACATGGTCGAAGTGGTGCAGCACGCCGAGGGTGTCCAGCAGATGCCGGGCGCGGGCGCCGGCCTTGCCGGTGGCGATCGCCGTACGGAATCCGCGCTCGCGCAGCTCCTCGAGGAGCGAGGTGACGCCGGCGAACAGCGGGACCCGGTCGGCGAGCCGGTAGCTCTCCCGGACGAAGGGCCCCTCCATCTCCAACGGCAGCCCCATGAGCTTCATGATGTCGGGAAAATATCGGCCCAGATGGCGTTCGTACTCCTCGAACGGCGCTTTTCCGTCGCCGATGACCTCGGCATAGGCGATCGTGAACGCCTCCCGCATGACCGGGAAGCTGTCCACGATCACACCGTCGAGATCGAAGACGACCACGCTCTTGGGGTGGCTGAACGGACCGTCGGCGGCCCTGGTCGTTCCGGGGGCGAAGGCGATACCAGAGTGCATGGGGATCTCCCTGACGTCGGTATGTGGGGTTCGGTGGCGGTGGCGGCTCAGACGGCCGCCGGCACCGCGGACCGCGCGCGGTGGGCCGATTCGTAGAGCCGCTCGATGACGCCGATGGTCCGACGTGCGTCGGCGACGGCCCGGCCCTGGTATCCGGGGTCGGTCAGCAGCCGTGGCAGGGCGTCGAGTTGACGGTCGTACTCCGCTCCGATCGGTTCCTCGTCGAACGGGACCGGCGCGGATTCGCCGGCCCGGACGAGCCGCAGCTCGGAGCCGCCCGCACGGTTGGGGCTGAAGCCGAAGGTGCAGTGCAGCGAGACGGACGCCGCGCTGCCCTCGACGCGGATGACGGTGGTGTCCAGCGCCTCGTGCGACGCCCAGCTGGCCCGCAGGGCCACCGACACCCCGGTGGAGGTGACCAGGAAACCGCGCGCGGTGTCCTCCACGTCCCCGGCGCCGGCCGGGGCCGCACCCTCCCCGTGCCGCCAGGACGTGCCGTGCGCGGCCGCGTTGACGAAGTCCCCGGAGACCGTGCCGACGACCTGCTCGTAGTCGACCGCACCGAGCAGCGGAGTGACCGTGTCCAGCAGATGCCAGCCCAGGTCGACGAGGGCACCCCCGCCGGAGAGGTCGCCGCGGGTGAACCAGCCGCCCGCGTCCGGCACCCCCTTGGCCCGCACCCAGGACACCTCCACGTGCCGGATCTCGCCGGCCTTGCAGGCCACTGCGGCACCGAGGGCGGCGACGTCCGCGCGGTAGCGTGCGGCACTGCCTGCGAGCAGCACCGCGCCGGCCTCCCGCTCCGCCGCGCCCAGCCGGATCGCCTCGGCGGAGCTGAGGCAGACGGGCTTCTCCAGGAACACCGGCACACCACGCCGCAGCAGCCCGCTGGCCACCGGACTGTGCAGATGGTTCGGTACGGCGACCACGGCGAGGTCCGCCAGTTCCGTGGTCACGTCCCCGACGTCGGCCAGTACGCGGACGCCCGGCCACGCCTTCGCTGCGGCCTCGCGGGCGGCGGGCGACGGGTCCGCCACCGCGACCACCTCGTACGCAGGGTGCGCGACCAGCCGGGACAGCCAGATCTCCCGCCCCGCCCAGCCGAGCCCCACGACGGCCACGCGTACGCGCGTGGTCACAGCGTTGCCAGGGTCTCGGAGAGGATGTCGGCGATCTGGTGCATCTGCTGCTCACCGGCGAGCAGGGTGCGGTGGTGCAGCCAGATGGCGTCCGCGTACACGGCCTCGGTGTTCGGGCAGCGGGCGGCGATGCCCTCGACGGACTCGTCCGGCGCGCCCGTCTCCCAGAAGCCGTCGGAGCGGTAGATCGCGCGGAACGCGGCGAAGGCCGGCAGCCCGCGCTCGATGAGCGCGTCGACGAGCTGGTTGCGGCGTTCCGCGCTCATGCCCGGGATACGGAACATGGCCATGTAGTGCGGGTTGCGGGTGACCCGCTCGTCGATGATCTGCGGCTGTACGCCGTCGATCTCGGCCAGCAGCCCGGACAGCACCGGCCAGTTGCGTTCCCGGGTGTCGATCTGCCCACCGAGCCGGTCGAGTTGGGCGCGCAGCACGCTCGCGGAGAACTCGTTCAGCCGGAAGTTGGAGCCCGAGGTCTTGTGGTAGTAGTAACGGTCCGTGCTGGGGCGGCCGCAGCTGTGCCGCAGGAACGCCTGCTCGCGCTGCTCGGCGTCCACGAAGGTGACGAGACCGCCCTCACCGGCCGTCATCAGCTTGCCGTTCTGGAAGCTGAACGCGGCGACCGCGCCCAGCTCGCCGACCTTGCGGCCCGCCCACTCCGCCCCGTGGGCGTGGGCGGCGTCCTGGATCAGCGGCACACCGCTGTCCGCGGACAGCTTGGCCAGCGCGTCCATGTCGCACATCTGACCGGCCATGTGGACCGGCATGATCGCCGCGGTGCGCGGGGTGACGGCGTTCGCGGCGGCCACCGGGTCGATGTTGAAGGTGCCCGGGTCGATGTCCACCGGCACGGCCACGGCACCCAGCCGCTGAGCGGCCTGCGAGGAGGAGATGAAGGTGAACGCCGGCACGATGACCTCGGTGCCGGGGCCCACGCCCAGGACCTGAAGGGCCAGTTCGAGGGCATGCGTCCCGTTGGTGACCGCCAGGGCGTGCGGGGTGCCGTGGTACGCGCCGAACTCCTCCTCGAAGGTGTCGACCTCGCTGCCACCCATGCGCCACCACTGGCCCTGTTCGAGGGCGCGCACCAGTCCGGTGCGCTCGGCATCCCCGAACTGCGGCCACGCCGGGAATTCGGGCTTCGGTCGAGAATTCTGAGTCATTTCCATTTGCTCCTTCGCGGTCAAAAGCTGTGCCGCGAATCTACCGGTGAAGAACAGGCCGGGTCATCCCCCTACAGGACCCCTATGTCCCCCTTGTCAAGGGCCTTGGAGACGGTTGGCAATTCCACACCGCAAGGCGTTGCTCTAGCTTTTTCAGCAGTGCAGTCAGGCGCCTTCACCTGGAGGGGAAATGAGCGAAATACTGCTGCTGAACGGGCCCAACCTCGGCATCCTCGGCCGTCGCGAGCCCGAGATCTACGGCACCGAAACCCTGGCGGACATCGCCGAGGCCGTGGCGGACGAGATAGCCGATCAGGGCTGGAAGGTGAAGAACATCCAGCATGATTCGGAGGCGGAACTGATCCGTGCCATTCAGGAGAACTACGACACGGTCGGCGCCATTGTTAATCCCGGCGCGCTGATGATTGCCGGATGGAGTCTGCGGGATGCCCTGGCCAGTTACCCGCGACCGTGGATAGAGGTGCACATTTCCAATATCTGGGCGCGGGAGTCCTTCCGGCACGCGTCGGTGATCGCCCCGATCGCCGACGGCCTCATCGCCGGCCTCGGCTCCACCGGCTACCGGCTCGCGGCCCGGGCGCTGCTGGCCCTCGCACCCGCCGAGGCCCGATGAACGCGACCACCGCCGTCCACGGCCGCCCCGCACCGGGCGGCCGTACGGCCCGCGAGTCCACCGACCCCTGGATCCGGCGTTTCGATCCGGCCTCCGAGGCACCCGTACGGCTGGTCTGCCTGCCGCACGCCGGCGGTTCGGCCTCGGTCCACGCGCCCTTCGCCCGTGCCCTCGCCCCCGTGGCGGACGTGCTGGCGATCCAGTACCCCGGCCGCCAGGAGCGCCGCACCGAGCCGGGCATCACCCGCCTCACCGACCTGGCCGACCGCGTCGCGGACGCCCTCGCCGCCTGGGCCGACCGCCCGCTCGTCGTCTTCGGCCACAGCATGGGCGCCCTGCTCGGCTACGAGGTGACGGCCCGGCTCGAGGCGGCGGGCACCGCGCCCCGGGCCCTGGTCGCCTCCGGCCGCCGCGCGCCCTCCCGGCCCCGTGCCGGATCGGTCCATCTGCGTACCGACGAGGGGGTGTTGCAGGAACTGCGCCGACTGGGCGGTGTCGACCCCGTCTTCCTCGACGACCCGGAACTCCGCGCGATGATCCTGCCCTCGGTGCGCAGCGACTACGAGGCCATCGAGACCTACCGCCACCCGCCCCGCCCACCCCTGGGGACCCCCATCACCGCCCTGACGGGCGACACCGACCCCGAGGTCACACCGGAGGAGGCAGCGGCCTGGGCCTCCCACACCACGGCCGCCTTCGCCCTGCACACCTTCACGGGCGGCCACTTCTTCCTGGACGACCACATGACCGAGGTGCTGACGATCCTGCGCGGCCTGCTGAAACCGGCCTGAACATCAACAACGCCCTCCCGAAGAAGGGCAAATGGGCCGCGAACTGCGGTCGGTCCGCCTGGGGCGGCAGCGATCGGAGGTGGTCGATACCGGTCTGCCACTTGTTGATCAGGTACTGCTCGTCGATCCGCTCGGCGTCGCGCGGACATGAGTGACTCGGTTCAGCTGCGACCGTTCGTGGCAGCGTGAGCCGGAGGCCGCTGGACAACTGGCGGTCCAGCGGCCCGTAAAGGCTTGTCAGGTATCAGGTGAGGGTCAGCTCCAGGACCGTGACCGACAGCGGTGGCAGGGTCGTGGTGAAGGTCGGTGCCGCTCCCGTCACCCCCGTGGTCCTCGGCACCAGCGTTGTCGGCTCCGTCAGGGTGTTCGTCGCTGTCCCGGACGGGCCTGTCAGGACCGTGGCCGTCGCCGACTTCTTCACCCCCCTCGCCAACCCCGTCAGCTCGATCGGTACGTCCAGCTTCGCCGTCCCGTAGTTCACCGCCGCCAAGTACACGTGCTTACCCGTGCGGGTCACCACCGTCGCCAAGCTCGGCAACGCCCGTGTCGTCGCCGGAAGTACCAGCTCGCCGAGCCTGCTCGTCAGCATCTGCTGGGCCCAGTAGCTCGGCGAGACATAGCTCGTCAGGTTGTCGTAGGCGATCAGGTTCGTCGCCCAGACGTTGTTGTTGACGTTGGAGAACAGCGGGGCGTAGCACTCCATCAACACCTGGTCGGAGTTGCGGATCAGGCCTGCCAGCCAGGACGCGTCGCCGAGTGCCGCGTTCAAGTCCGGTGTGGGGCGGCCTTCTTGTGCCGCCCATTCGCCGACGAAGACCTTCGTCGACGACCGGTCCCTGTTGTCGTACTTGTGCGTTGCGGCCTGGGCCGCCGACGGGGCCAGGTAGTAGTGCTCGTCGATCAGGTCCGGCGTGCGGCTCGTCACCGTAGTCGTCGCTATCAGCTTCAAGTGCGGGTGCTTCGCCTTGATCGCGTCGTAGAACGCCGTGAAGCGCGCGTCGTACGACCCCGAGCCGTCGAACCAGTCCTCGTTGCCGATCTCCACGAACTCCAGCGGGAACGGCTTCGGGTGGCCGTCCGCCGCCCGGCGAGCGCCCCACGTGCTCGTCACCGGGCCCGTCACGTACTCGATCTCGTCCAACGCGTCCTGGACGAAGGGCTGGAGAGCGTCGCCCGTGACGTGGTCGCCCCTCAGGGTGTAGCCGGCGAAGACCGCCAGGACCGGCTGGGCCTTCATGTCCTCCACCCACTCCAGGTACTCCAGCAGGCCCAGGCCGTCCGTCGACCAGTAGCCCCACGCGTCGTCCAGGTGGCCGGGGCGTTCCCAGACCGGGCCGATCGTGTTCTTCCAGTTGAAGCGGGTCGCGATCGTGTTGCCCTCCAGGAAGTTGCCGCCCGGGAAGCGCAGGAACCTCGGCTTCAGGGCGATCAACTTGTCCATCAGGTCCACCCGGAGACCGTTCGGGCGGTTCTTGTGCGTGGGCGGGAAGAGGGAGACGTGCTGGAGCCACAGGGTCTCGCCGGACGCGGAAGGGTCGGCCGTCGTCACCGTCAGGCGGGCGTCGCCCGTCACCGGGACGCCCGCCCCCGTCCGCAGGGTCAGTTCGTACGGGCGGTCCGGGAAGGTCGTACCGACATGGGACACCCGAGCCGACGCGTACACCGTCCCCCCGTCCGCCGACTCGATGGACACCGTCAGCGGGCCCAGCCTGCGGGACGCCTTCGCGAACAGGCGGGCCGTGTACGTCGTTCGGGGACGGACCGGGATGCCCCAGAAGCCGTCGTTCGAGACGCCCGCCCGGCTCCCGGCGCCCGTACCGCTCGGCAGCGCCACCTTCAGCGAGCGGTTCAGCGCCTCGTTCAAGGGGGCCCCAGTGTCCAGCGTCAGCGTCGTACCGCCCACCGCCGACCAGTGCACCGGTGACGTGTCGCTCGCCATCATCGAGCGGTTCTGGACCAGTTCGGCGTAGATGCCGCCCTCGCCCGAGTGGTTGATGTCCTCGAACATCAGGCCCGGAAGGATGGGGGAGACCGCGTGTGCCGGGGTCGACACGTCCACGCTCAGCAGGGGGGTCGTCGAGTCCACCGGGACGCCCGCCAGCGTGGCCACCTGGTCCGAGGTGAGGGCCGTGGGGAAGAGTTGTACGTCGTCTATCTGGCCGTGGAACTGGTCCACCTGGCCGCCGCCGTACAGGGCACGGCCGATCGCCGTGGCCCCTGTGCCGGCCCAGCCCGCCGCATACGCCGTCTCCCCTTCCAGCACGCCGTTCACGTACAAGCGGGTCACGCCGGACACCGGGTCGTTGACGCCCACCAGGTGGGTCCAGGTGTTCACCGCCGGGGCGGACGCGGCCGCCGCCACCGCCGCACCCTGCGTCGCGTCGGACGCCAGGCGGGCGAAGGCGAACGTGCCCGTGTCGTCGCGCAGGCCCAGGTAGAAGGCGCTGACCACCTTGCCGTCGATGCTCACGGCCGTCTGGTAGCCGCCCAGTTGGGCGAGGTTGACCCAGGCGGACACCGAGAAGGCCGCCGAGGTGTCCACTACGGGGGCGGAGGCCGTCGCGTTGCCGCCCGCCGCCAGGTTCAGGCTGTGCGCGCCCACCTTGCCGGCGCCCCAGCCCGCCGCGCCCTGGAGGGTCGCCGTGTGGGCGTTGCCGGACGTGTCGGCGGCCGTGGTGCCGCTGCCCTCGTCGAAGGTCCAGTGGGCCGACGGGGTGGGGAGGGCGACGGGGGCGGTCGTCGCTGCGGGGGCCGCTACGGCGGGGAGGGACCCGGCGAGGGGACCGGCCAGGGACGCGACACCGATGGCGGTCAGGACGGCTCTGCGGGACGGCCCGGGTTCTGAGGGCATGCACGGCTCCTTTGAAATGGGATGTGTCATGGGAGGGTTGGTGAGGGTCACGGCGCGATGTCCCACTGCTGGCACGTGTTGTCCAGCTGCTGCCACTGCCGTACGACCGTCCCGTTGGCCGTGCCGCAGTTCGTCACGTCCAGCGTCATACCGGTGTTGACGTTGGAGATCGTGTAGTGGCTGCCGACCCGCGTGACGTCCCACTGCTGGCAGGTGTTGCCCAGCGACGCCCACAACTGGACGGCCGTGCCGTTGGACTGGCCGCAGTTCTTGTCGTCCAGGACCGTGCCGCTGTTGACGTTGGTGATGGTGTAGTGGCCGTTGTCCGCGCTCGCGAACTTCCACTGCTGGCAGGTGTTGCCGAGCGAGGCCCACAGGTCGATCGAAGTCCCGTTGCCCGTACCGCAGTTCACCGCGTCCAGCACCTTGCCGGAGTTGGTGTTGGTCAGGCGGTAGGCGGTGCCGGTGACCGGGAAGGCCGGGGTCGGGGTGGTGTAGCCGACCGAAGTGATGTTGGCCTGTACGGCGTTGTCGGCGGCGTCCGTCGGGTAGCCCGCGGTCATCACGCCCTCGAAGAAGGAGCCGTCCGAGCCGTTGCTGTTGTCGCCGCCGGTACCGAGGACGATGGCGCCTTCCTTGTGCATCGGGGCGTAACCGCTCGTCGTCGGCAGTGCTCCGTTGTAGAAGGTGCTGAGGGAGCCCGACTGCGCGTTGCCTCCCTTGATCGCGTACGTCGTCGTGCCGTTGTTCTTCTCCAGCGCGGTGACGTACTCGCTTGAGGTGCCCGTGTTGCCGGAGTAGGCGCCGTTCGCCCCGAAGAACAGGCCGTTCTCCAGGTCCGCTTCGACCCAGGGCCCGGAACCGGTGCACGAGAACCAGCACTCCGTACCGAAGTTGATCGCGTCCATGTGACCGTTGCCGGTGTCGTTGCCGGACGTCTCGGCGTTGCCGTAGTCGAAGCAGCAGCGGTTGTTCACGTGATGGCCGCTGGTCACCATGTACGCGCCCTCGGGGGAGCTGCCGGTCGCGATGCCCGTGGTGCTGTTGTCGCGGTAGCCGACGCCGGCCGACACGAAGACGCCGTACGCCGCGTGCCCGGCCACCGTGACCGGGAGGGCGTCGGCGATCGCGCCCACGTCCTGGCCGCCGTTGCCGCCGGGGCCCTCGATGGTCAGGTTGTTGTGGTTCGGGCTCTGGTCGTAGATCTCGGTGATCGTGCAGGTCGTGCCGGAGCAGAAGGAGTTCTGGGCCGCCGCGTTGGCGTAACCGCCCGCGCTGAGCACGCCGATGTTCGTCGTAGCCCCGTCCGAGGCGCGCTTCACCTGGTAGAGGGCGCCGCTGTACGAGGCGTAGAGCGCCCGGGTGGTGCTGTGGGCCGCGGCGCAGGGGGTTCCGGCCGAGGCGTAGATGTCACAGGGGAGGGACGAGGCGGCTGCTGCTGTGCCGGCCGTGCCCACCACTCCGGCGAGGATGCCGGCGAGGAGGGTGAGGGCCGCGCATACCGCCGGCAGGAGCCCTCTCAGACGTCGGTGGGCTGTCACTCGACCTTTCACGGTGAACCTCTTCCGTCGTTCGTGCGGGTGCCGTGTGTTCCGGGAAACGGGGATGTGGGCGCTAACAAACCCGGGGCCCTCACGAAGCGTCAGTCGCGGCGCAGACGTGGGGGAGGGTGGGGGGAAAGAGGGTGGGGAAGGGCTGACCTGCGCACACGCCGTCCACGTGTGATCGGTCGGGAGGGAGCGTTCGCTCTCGCGGCTCCGTCTTTTTACGGCCGTATGAATACCGGGTCAACACGGTTGCACAGTCAAGAGTCCGGAAACAAAAGCTGTGCCGTCTGTTTACCCGAGTTCACAGAGTCGCCGCCAGTGATCTTTGGGCGGCCGATAACCGCTGCTCAGAGCCGACTTGACGAATTCCCGACGCGCGGAGATTTCGGTCCTCACGGCGTCCGGATCACCTTGACCCTCCAAGAATGTGTGCGCTAACAATTCGTCACGTCGTATCCAGCACGTCGTATCCAGCGCGACGTATCCGGCACGAGGGCGTGTGAGGAGGCAGGACGTGGACGGAGAGCGTGCCCCGGTGATGGCGGACGTGGCCCGGATCGCGGGTGTCTCGCACCAGACCGTCTCCCGGGTCCTCAACGACCACCCGAACGTACGGGACCGCACCCGGGAGCGGGTCCTCGCCGCCGTACGCGAACTCGGTTACCGGCCCAACGCCGCCGCCCGCACCCTGGCGACCCGGCGCACCCGCACCCTGGGTGTCATCAGCTTCAACACCACGCTCTACGGCCCGGCTTGCATGCTCTACGGCATCGAGCAGGCCGCGAGGGAGTACGACTACTTCGTCACCGTGGCGGCCGTCGGCACCCTCGACCGGCGTTCCGTCCTCGACGCCGTCGACCGGCTGCGGAACCAGGGGGTCGCCGGAATCGTCGTCATCGCACCGCAGACCGCGGCGGTCGGCGCACTGGCCAACGTGCCGAGGGACGTGCCCCTCGTCGCGGTCGGCTGCGGCACCCACACCGCGCTGGTCTCGGTCGCCGTGGACAACGAGGCCGGTGCCGAACTCGCCACCTCCTACCTTCTCGACCTCGGCCATCGCACCGTGCACCACCTGCTCGGACCGCGCACCTGGCTCGACGCCCAGGAACGCGAGGCCGGTTGGCGGGCCGCCCTGGAGAAGCGGGGCGCTCCGGTGCCCGAACCCCTGGCCGGTGCCGACTGGACGGCCCGTACCGGATACGAGCACGGCCGCAGGATCGCCGACGACCCGGGGGTCACCGCGGTGTTCTGCGCCAACGACCACATGGCCCTCGGGCTGCTGCGGGCCCTCCAGCAGGCCGGGCGCCGGGTGCCGGAGGACATCAGCGTCGTCGGTTTCGACGACATGGCGGAGACCGAGTACTTCGGCCCCTCCCTGACCACCGTCCGCCAGGACTTCGACGAACTCGGCCGCCGTGCCCTGCACGCGCTCATCGAGATCGTCGGTGATCCGGACTCCGGGATCCCGGCGTCCGGCCGCAGACCCCACATCGTGATACCGCCCAGCCTTGTCGTGCGGGCCTCGGCGACCCGCCCGCGACACCGAACAGAGAGCCCGACATGACCGACGTCAAGTAGTCATCGGTTCAGCAAGTCCCGCCCCTGCAAAGCCTTTTGCGAGCACCAGCCTCACGAAGCGTGAAGCAGGGCGCCTGAAGCCCGGCCTCGGCCCCACCGCGCCAAGCGGGCGGCCCCCCAACGGCTCTGACATCAAGTCAGATGAGCCTGCCCACCCGCAACGGTCTCCCGACACGGGCATGCCGTGCGCACGCCTGCGCCCCGCCTCACCCATCCACCAAGTCACCCCCTTCAGAAGGGCGTTGATCCACCATGCTCCGCACCAGAAGGTCCCGCACCCTGGCCACCGCGACCGCCGTGCTCCTCTGCCTCGCCGCCACCGGCTGCTCCAAGAGCGCGGGCGGCTCCGACACCGCGGGTTCCGGCAGCGGCACCAAGGCCGCCGCCCCGATCACCCTGGCCGGTTCGGTCACCTTCAACCAGGCCGACCTCGCCAAGCTCGACGCGGCGCTGAAGTCCGCGCTGGCCGGCAAGGACCTGTCCAAGGTCGACATCGCGATGGTCGTGAACGTGGCCGCCGACTACTGGAAGGCCGGCCAGGTCGGCTTCCTCAAGGGCTGCTCCGACCTCGGGATCGCGAAGAGCAAGTGCACCTACTTCGCGCCGCCCAACGGCAAGCTCACCGAGCAGAACTCCGAGCTGGAGACGCTGCGTTCGCAAGGCGTCACCGGGTACTCGATCTCCGCGATCGACCCGACCTCGGCCGCCGGGACCATCCACGCCGACGTCCAGAAGGGCATCAGCGTCCTCGCGATCGACTCCCCGCTGCCCGGCACCGACGCCGCCTCGCTCTACCTCGGCACCCCCAACTACACCGCCGGCTTCCAGGCGGGCACCGCGATGAAGCAGGTCCTCGGCGGCAAGGGCAAGGTGGCCATCCTGGTCGGCTCGCTCACCGCGTCCAACGCCACCCAGCGCATCGCCGGCTTCGAGGCCGCCCTCAAGGGCACGAAGATCACGGTCGCCCAGAAGGTCAACGACAACCTCCAGGCCAGCACGGCCACTTCGGACGCCGAGACCATCCTCGCCAACAACCCGGACGTCAACGGCCTCTACGGCGTGTACTCCTACGACGGCCCCGCGCTGGCCCAGGCCGTCACCTCGGCCGGCAAGACGGCCTCCGTGCACATCGTCTCCGACGACTCCGACGCCCAGACGCTCAAGTTCATCAAGTCCGGGGTGATCTCCGGGACCGTCGTCCAGATGCCGTACCAGCAGGGCTGCACCGGGGCGTACATCCTGGCCGCGGAGAAGGTGCTGGGCAAGGACAAGACGATGGCGCTCGTCAAGCCCTATCTGGAGAAGGACGGTTCGACCCTCAGCTCCGGCGTCGGCCTGGTCACCAAGTCCGACCTCGGCGCCTACCAGTCCCTCGAGTCGCAGCTCGGGATCGGCTGAGCATGACGGCCACCGATGAAACCCCGGACCGCGCGGTCACCGCGCGGCTGCGGGGCGTCCACAAGTCGTACGGCCCGGTGCGCGTCCTCGATCTGCCCGAACTCGACCTCTACGCCGGGCAGGTGATCGGCGTGGTCGGCGAGAACGGGGCCGGGAAGTCCACCCTGATGGGCACCCTGGCCGGCTCGGTGCACCGGGACGGCGGCGAGATCCTCGTCGACGGGGAGCCGCTGCCCCCCGGGTCCACAGAGGCCGCGGGGCAGCTCGGCATCGCCATGGTCTCCCAGGAGTTCCCGCTGGTCGGACAGCTCTCGGTGGCCGAGAACCTGCTCCTCGGCCGCCGCCCGCGCGAGTCGAAGCGACGGCTCCTGGTGGACCGTACGGCACAACGCGACGAGGCGAAGGCGATGCTCGCGGAGATCGGGCTGTCCGCCGAGACGATCCCGGTGCACCGCGAGGTCCGCACGCTGCCGGTGCCGACCCGGCAGATGATCGAGATCGCCAAGGCGTGGGGCCGTGAACCCAAGCTGCTGATCCTGGACGAGCCGACGTCCTCGCTGGGCCCGGTCGAGGCCGGCATGGTGCTGGGTCTGGCCCGCCAACTCGCCGACCGCGGCGGGACCGTGCTGTTCATCGGGCACCGGCTCGACGAGGTGCGGGAGATCAGTGACCGTGTCCTGGTGCTGCGCAACGGCCGACTCGTCGCCGACCTCGAACCGGCCGAGGCCACCGAGGAACGGCTGATCCGGGAGATGGTCGGCGGCGAGGTCGCCCAGGGCGCACCGAAGGCACCGCCCGCCACCAACCCGGTCCTGCTCCAGGTCGAGGGCCTGACCGCGGACGGCCTCGGACCGGTCGACCTCGACGTGCGCGAGGGCGAGATCCTGGGCGTGGCCGGGCTGATGGGCTCCGGCCGCAGCCGCCTGGTCCACACCGTCGCCGGCGCGCAGCCCGCCACCGGCGGCCGCATGCTGCTGGGCGGCGAGCCCTACCGGCCGCGCGGCGCCGGGGACGGGGTGGCGGCCGGGATCGCGCTGATCCCCGAGGACCGCAAGGAACAGTCGCTCGTCCTGTTCGCGTCGATCCGGGCCAACGTCGTCGTCTCGGTGCTCAGGCGGATCAGCACCCGGGGCCTGCTCGGTCCCGGCCGCGAACGTGCCGAGGCGCGCAGGATCACCGAGAACGTCAACGTACGGATGCAGTCGGTGGAGCAGCCCATCGGCTCGCTGTCCGGCGGCAACCAGCAACGCGCCATCTTCGGGAGGGCGTTCGCCGCGGAGCCGCGCCTGCTGCTCCTCGACGAGCCCACCCGCGGGGTGGACGTGGGAGCCAAGGCGGAGATCTACAAGCTCATCGACCAGGCCGCCGAGCAGGGCATGGGGATCGTGGTCGCCTCCTCCGAACTGGAGGAGCTGCTGTGGATCTGCCACCGCATCGCGGTGATGAACCACGGGCGGGTGGTCGAGGTCATCGACCGGGCCGACGCCACCAAGGAACGGATCATGACGGCCGCGGCCGGAACCGCCTCTCTCGAGAACCGTCACGTGACGAACGGAGCCACAGCATGAGCGCGCAGAGCACGCTCGCCCCGAACGAGGTCGCGCCGCCGCGCCGTTCGGCCGCGTCGACCCTCGCCCGCAGACTCGCGGCCTCCCCGGAGGCCGGCGTCATCATCGCCTGCGTGGTGGTGTTCGTGGCCATCGCCGCCAACGCCGAGACGTACACGGCGGTCGGCAACCTCCAGGTGATGGGCCGCGACCTGTCCCAGGTCGGCATCCTCGCGATCGGCGAGTCCCTGGTCATCCTCACCGGGGGCATCGACCTGTCGGTGGGCGCCCTCGCCGGTCTGGCCGGCATCCTGGCCGGCTGGATGAACGTGAACGAGGGCCTGCCCGCGCCCCTCGCCATCCTGCTCACCCTGGTCGTCACCGCGGGCGTCGGCCTCTGGCACGGCGTGATGGTCACCCGCCTCAACGTGCCGCCCTTCGTGATCACCCTGGTCACCTACACCGTCGCCCAGGGCACCGCGCTCGCCATCACCAGCGGCTCGCCCATCAACGACCTCGACCCGCTGTTCAGCAACCTCAGCCAGTACTACATAGGCCAAGTCCCGGTCCCGGCACTGTTCTTCGTCGGAGCAGCGGCCGTCGCCTGGTTCGTCCTGGAGCGCACCTATGTGGGACGCCAGATCTACGCCGTCGGCGGCAACAAGGAGGCCGCCCGGCTCGCCGGCATTCCCACGGGCCGCCGGATCACCTCCGCCTATGTCGCCAGCTCCGCCCTCGCGGGTCTCGTCGGCGTTCTGGTCATCGGCCGTATGAACGTGGCCGACCCGTCGGTCGGCGCGGGCTGGGAACTGACCGCGATCGCCGCGGCGGTGGTCGGCGGGATGTCCCTCTCGGGCGGCGAGGGCCGTATCGCCGGCATCGCGGCGGGCGCCATCCTGCTGGAGTTCATCACCAACGGCCTGCTCGCCCTCAAGGTCAGCCCCTACGACCAGCAGGTCGTCCAGGGTGCGGTCCTCGGCGTCGCGATCCTCCTGGACCGGGCCCGCGCACGGTACTTCGGCAAGAGCCGGAGTTAGGAGCGGGAGCTGGTGGCCGGAGCTAGGGAGCGGGGTGCATGAACGCACCGGGCCGATCGAGCCATCGCGAGACGCTCCCGAAACCGGCGGGGCGGGTGAGGCCCTTACGATTTGCTCACCATGCTGCGGTTGAGAGTGCTCGGGTCCGTCGAGGCCGATGTGAACGGCGTGCGGGTAGGGCTGGGAGGACCACGGCAGCGTGCCGTTCTCGCGCTGCTGCTCTGCGCGCGCGGCAGGGTGCTGTCCGCGGACCGGATGATCGAGCAGGTGTGGGAGGGCAGGCCGCCGACGCGTGCCCTCGCCTCCTTGCAGGCGTACGTGTCGAATCTGCGGCGGATCCTGGAACCCGGCCGGGCACCCCGGGCCCGTGCCGAGGTCCTGGTCAGCGACGCGACCGGATACGCCGTGCGGGTACCGGACGAGGCGGTGGACGCCTGGCGTTTCGAGAGCGCGGTGTGCCGGGCGCGCGAGGCAAGGTCGGCGCGCGAAGCCCGGGAACTCGTCGAGGAGGCGCTGGGCTGGTGGCGCGGGCCTGCCTACGCGGAGGTCGCCGATGCCGGGTGGGCCCTCGCCGAGGTCGCGCGCCTCGACGAACTGCGCCTGAGCGCACAGGAGCTGCTGATCGACGCGCTGGTCCGTGACGGGCGGTGGAGCGAGGCGGTGGCGTCGGCCGAGGTACTGACCCGGGAGCACCCGCTGCGCGAGGAGGGCTGGCGGCTGCTGGCCACGGCGCTGTGGGGCGCGGGACGGCGGGGCGACGCGCTGGACGCTCTCAGGCGCAGTCGGCGCATCCTGCACGACGAACTCCGCCTCGCGCCGGGACCCGCGCTGGTCGAGCTGGAGCGGGCCATCCTCGGGCGGCGGGAGGATCGTCCTCTCGGGCGACGGGAGGACCGTCCCCCAGGGCGGCTGGAGGACCGCCCGGCGCAGCGGATGCCCCGGCCCGACGACTGGACGGCGCGGCGGGACATGCCACCGGGGCCTGACCCCGCGACGAGACCGCCGGGGCCTGCCTCCGCGAGGAAGAATCCGGGACCCGCCCCTGCGAGGAAGCCGCCCACCGGCGCCCCCGCCCCCGCCCCGGGCACGGACGGTACCCGGCTTCCCTCCGGCACGGCCCCTCGGGCGGCACGTGACGCCGACTCCGGCCCCGCCCCGTCCCTCACTGATCACCGGGCGCCCCGCGCCGACGAGCTCTTCGTCGGCCGGGACGACGAGCTGAGGACGATCGAACGCGCCGCCCGGGAAGGACGCCTGACCGGAGGCGTCGTGCAGATCACCGGCGAGCCCGGAGTCGGCAAGACCCGGCTGCTGGGGCGAGCGGTCCAGTGGCTGCGCGACGAGGGATGGCAGGTCGCCGTGGGACGCTGCCCCGAGTTCGACGGGGCCCCGCCCGCCTGGGCCTGGGTCGAGGCGCTCCGGGACCTGGCCCGACGGGTGCCGCCGGAGGACCCGGAGGCGGTGGCCGCGCTGGTCGGCGAAGGGGCGGACGGTCCCGGCGGCCCGGCCGACGCCGTTGCCGGACGGTTCTCGCTGCACCGGGCCGTGGCGGCCTGGACGGCACGCGCCGTCACCGAGGCGGGCCCCCTGGCCGTCGTCCTCGACGACCTCCACCGCGCCGACACCGAGACCCTCGCCCTGCTGGAACACCTCACCGCGGTCGACGGACCGCCCCTGCTGGTGCTCACCGCCCACCGTCCCACCGAGGCCGCCCGGCGGCTCACCGGCACGCTCGCCCAGCTCGCCGCCCGGTCACCGCACCGCATCGCCCTCGGGGGACTCGCCGACGACGACGTACGGGCCCTGGTGAACGCCGTCTGCGCCGCACCCGTCGACCGGCACACCCTCGCCGCGCTCACCGAGCGCACCGGCGGCAACCCCTTCTACGTGCGCGAAAGCGCCCGGCTGCTGGCCAGCGAGGGTTCCCTGGTGGCGCTGTCCGAGGTGCCGCAGGGTGTCCGGGACGTGCTGCGCCGGCGCCTGGCGCGACTGCCCGCGTACGCCTTCGAGGTGCTGCGGCTCACCGCCGTGGTGGGGCGGGAGGCAGAAGTGGAGGTGCTCGTGCGCGCCTCCGAGGCCGGCGAGGAGGCCGTCCTGGAAGGACTGGAGGCCGCGGTCGCGGCCGGGCTGCTCGTCGAACCCGGGCCTGGACGGGTGCGCTTCGCGCACGCGCTCGTCCGGGACACCCTCTACACCGACCTGACCCGGCTGCGGCGCGGGCGCACCCACGCCCGGATCGCCGAGGCCTTGGGCGAGCTGCGCCCCGCCGGGTCCACCGCACTCGCCCACCACTGCGCCCGCTCCGGTACGGCCGCCCTGGCCCCCCTCGCCGTCGAACACGGCCTGCGGGCAGCGGAGTTGGCCGAACGGCGCTACGCCCACGACGCCGCAGTACGGATGCTGGAGCAGGTCGTTGAGTCCTACGAGCGGATACCGGCACCCGGCGGTGACCGGGACGCCCGGCGGGTCGAGCTGCTCGGGAAGCTGCTGCGGGCGCAGGTGCGGGCGGGCACCACCCTCGCCGCGCGGCGGACCAGGGGACAGGCGATCGAGATCGCTGAACAGGCCCGGCGGGAGGACCTGTTGACCGCCGCTCTCACCGGATGGCAGGTGCCCACACCCTGGCAGACGCGCCCCTACGGCTTCGTCGACCGGCCCCTCGTCGCCGCCCTGGAACGGCTCCTCGCCGCCGACCGCGCCGCCCCGGGCACCCGCTGCCTCCTCCTCGACACCCTCGTCGCCGAACTGGCCGGCGAGGACGATGCCGCGCGGGTGGTGACGGCCGCCCGGGAACTGGTCGCCGTGGCCCGGCAGTCCGACGACCCGGCCCTGCTCGCCCTGGCACTGGCCTCGGCGGCCAAGTGCCGCTCCTACGAACGGGCCGTCTCCTTCCGGGCCCGCACCTCCGCCGAGCTGCGCCCCCTCGCCGAGCGGCTCGACCTGCCGGTCTACCGGTGGGTGTGCGAGTTCATCGACGGCAGCGTCGCGGGCGCGCTGGGCGACCCCGACGCGCTGCGGCGGCACGCCGAGGCCGGCCTTGACCTCGCCCGCCGCTACCGGCTCGTCGAGCCGGAGGCCGTGCACCAGGCCAGCCTCGCCATGCTGGCGCATGTCCGCGGCGACTTCGACGAGGCCGTGCGCGGCTACGACGAGGTCGGCGCCCTGATGCACCGGCACGGCATGATGCACGCCCAGAACTTCCACGAACTCGGCCTGATCACGGTGGGGTTGGGAAGGGGGCCGGGCCTGGAACCGGGCGCGGAGGCCGCGGAACTGGCCCGCGAGCGCTACGAACGCAACGGACCCATCGACGGGGACACCTACGCGCTGGTGCTGGCCCGGCAGGGCCGCATCGCAGAGGCCCGCGCGATCCGGCGCGCCCCCCTGCGCCACGACCACCACCACACCCGCAACACCGGCATCCGGGCAGAACTGGCCGCGCTGCTCGGGCTACGGGCCGAGGCGCCGGAACTGATCCGCCAACTCCTGCCCGTACGCGACCAGTTGTCCGGAGCCGCCTACACCGTGTTCGCGATGCGGCCGGTGGCGCACTACCTCGGCCTGCTGCACCGGCTGACCGGCGACGAGAAGGCGGCCGTGCGCTCCTTCGAGCGGGCGGAGATGGTCGCGCGGCGGTGGGGTGCGGAGCACTGGGCCGCCGCCGCGCGTGACGAGCGGGATCGGTAGGGCGGGGGTAGGTCTGTCCTCGGGCGGCAGTCAGCGGGTCACGCCTTGCCCCACTTCTGGTTGGCGGTGCCCCCGCACGACCAGAGCTGGAGCGCGGAACCGTTCGCCGTCAGCTGGTCCTTGACGTCCACGCACTTGTCGGCCTTGACACTCACCAGGTCGTGAGCCGCGTTGAGCCGGAACTGCTGGGCCTGGTTGCCGCTACAGTTCGCCAGCTGGATCGCCGCCCCGTTCGCCGTCGAACCCCACGACACGTCCATGCACTTGCCCATGGAACGGACCGTGCCGTCCGGCATGAACTTCCACTTCTGCCAGGACGCTCCCGTGCAGTCCCAGATCTGCAAGGGGGTGCCGTCCTTGCCGGAGCCGCCGGTGACGTCGATGCAGCGGCCGGAGGCGTAGCCGCGGATCGCTACGGCGGTGACGATGGCGGTGGGCGTACCGCCGCCGCTCTTGCCCGTACTCGCGCCTGAGGAGCCGGAGTTCGACTTGCCGCCCGAACCGGTGGAGGACGAGCTGGACTTGTGCGGGGAGGACGGCTTCTTCCCGGGGGACGACCCGCCGCCGGAGCCGACCGCCCCGGCCTGACCGGCCTGACCGGCCTGTCCGGCCGCCGGGGCCGCGCCGGCACCCGGGTTCGCGGCCGCCTTCGAACCTCCCTTGCTCTGCACGCCGTTGTCCTTCGCTCCCGCCGAGACATGCCCGCCGGGGGAGGGGCTGGCGGTGCCGAAGACGCCCGGGATCTCCTGGTCGCCGGGACCGCCGAGGACCGTGTCGGCGAGGGTGTCGGCTCGGCCGGCGCGGTGCTCCTCCCCGCTGTCGGTACTGACGAGGAAGGGCGCGGCGATCAGCAGGGCACCGGCCATGGCGGCACCGGCGAGCAGCGCTTTGCGGGGGCGGGCGGGGTCGGTTTCGGCGGCGGTGTCGGGGTGTTCCTCCTCGTCGGGGTGGGTCTCGACGTCCGTGTCGGTGGAGGTGTCGGTGCCGGTGGACGAGTCGGTGCTGGGCGTGGATTCCGTATCCGGGTCCGCCTGCCTCTCGGCTGCGGACCCGGACGTGGACTCGGACGTGGACTCGGAGCCGTCGGGTTCGGTGACCGCGCCGACCGGCGGTTCCGGCGTCGGCTCCGCCGTGACCACCACGTCCGGCTCGGCGGCGTTGGCGTTGGCGGTGGCGGTTGCCGTCGGCTCGGGAGAAGCGGCCGTCATCGGGTCCCTCCGGGTCGGATCGGTGGTCATGCGGTGCTCCACTTCTGGTTGCCGCCGCCGTTGCACGACCACAGCTGGAGCCGGGCCCCGTTGCCGGTGGCCACGTCCTTGACGTCGACGCACTTGTCGGCCTGGACGTTGACCAGGTCGTGGGCCGCGTTGAGACGGAACCGCTGGGCGCCGGTGCCGTTGCACGTGACCAGCTGGACGGCGGCGCCGTCGTCGCGTGAGCCTCCGTCGACGTCCATGCACCTGCCCAGCGCCCGGACGGTGCCGTCGGAGGCGAACCGCCAGCTCTGCCGGGCGGCACCCGAGCAGTCCCAGATCTGGAGCGGGGTGCGCTCGGCGGTGCTGCCGTCGGTGACGTCGACACAGCGGCCGGACGCGCTGCCGCGGATACGGACGCCGGCGGCGGGCTTCGAGGCCGACGCGGAGGGAGCCGTCTGCTGTCCGGACGCGCCGTTCGTCGTACCGGTGGCCGTCGGGGCGCCCTTGTCCGGCTTCCCGGTCTCCACGACCTGACCCGTGGCCTGGTTCGCCGTGGAGTGCGGGGTGGGGGAGCCACCGGAGGGACTGGCGGTGCCGAAGGTGCCGAAGGTGCCGGTGCCGTCGCCGGTCCAGTGGTCGCCCAGGGCCGTGTCGCCGGTGCTGTCGACCCGGGTGGAGCTCTCGTCGCCGTCGTCACCGGTGACCAGGAACGGTACGGCGATCAGCAGCGCCCCCAGGAGGGCGGCACCGGCGAGGAGGGCCTTGCGGGGGCGGCCCGGGGGGTGCGGCGTGGTCTGCGGGGCGGTGGTGACAGTGGGGGCGGACCAGGTGCTCGTGCGCGTGTTCCGGGCAGCGGCTGCGGCGGTTGCCGGTTCCGGTGCCGGGTCCGCGGCGGTGAGCGCCGCGAACTCCGCTGCCGCCGGTGAGAGCGGGGGTGCGATCCCGGCCGTGTCCGCATTCGCCTCGGAGGTGCCGGACGACTCCTCGGCCTGGGCGCGCGCGACGGCGGCGGAGGCCTCGGCGATCGCCGACGGTCCCCGCTGACGGCGCGGGAGCGACGGAGTGGTGGCGGACTCCGCCGAGGTCTCGGCGGCGGCTTCGGGGAGCGACTCCGTCATTCGGCACCTCCCAATGCGGAGCCGTACGCCGGACCGGATCCGGAAGCCGATCCCGATCCGGAAGCCGGGTCCGAGCCCGACCCGAAAGCCGCATTCGATCCCGATCCGGAAGCCGGACCCGAGCCCGACCCGGAAGCCGGGCCCGAACTCACCGCCGCGACCGCCGCCTCCAGCACCTCCTCCGCCGTGACCACCAGACAGGCCGGCCCCGCCGGATTCACCGTGAGGGTCACGCCATGGGCGGCCAGCGCGGTGGCGGGCAGGGTGGCATGCGTCAGGGAGAGGGCGAAGGGCTGGTGGGCGTCGGACGTGAACACCGGAACGGTCGGGGTGCCGTCGGGGGAGGTGAGCTGCTGGGGTACGCCGTCCCGGGTGCGGAGGAAGCTGACCTCCGCACCGGCCAGGGCGCGCACGGCCTCCACGACCGTGCCGTACCCCGTGACCGCCGCCTGGACGGCCGCGTCCACCGGGTCCGTCGGCTCGGGCCAGCCGAGCGAGGCGGGGGAGGGGCGGTACTCCTCGTTCGGCTGCCACTCCTCGACCTCGCCCGAGAGCCCGGACCGCCACTCGCCGACCACCGCCCAGTGCGGCGGCGGCCCCTCGCCCCGCCAGCCGGGGTCGACGACGCCCAGCCAGTGGTCGGGGGCGAGCCGGGCCGCCTCCCGGACGTCCTCCGGCAACGGCGGTGCGTTCGGCGGGAGTTGAGAGCCCCGCCCTTCCTCGCTGCTGATCACGTACTGCTCCTGCTGTTCCTGCTGGGTGATGGGTCGTCAGGGAGTCCTGGCCGGTCCGGCGGAGGTGCCGACCGGACCAGGTCCCGGGGGATCGCCGGCGGTTCGGCGACCGGTGCCGGCCCCGGCGTGGGGGTGTAATGGACCAGGCGTGCGGTGTCGTTCTCGGGGCGGAAGCGGATCAGGGGCTCGCCGTCCGGGCCGTGCGCCGCCACGATCTTCTGGAACACGCCCTCGCTGTACGGCGATCGGGGCGCCCGCCAGTACAGGTGCGCGCCGTGGGTGACGGCCATGTCGTTGTGGGTCATCGCCTCGACCGTCTCCTCGTACGTCGGCGTGTCCACCCGTCCGCCGCCCGGGGTCGCCAGGCTGAAGACGTCGTGGTCGCCGGTGAGGGGCTTGAGCGGACCGTCCGAGGTGCCGCCCTCGTGCCCCAGCACCAGCCCGTCCCGGACGTGGAACCGGTCCTGGTCCGCAAACTGCTGCATGGTGGAGGCCAGTTGCCGGAACTCCTCCAGACGCTGGGTGTACCGGTCCGTCACCCGTGTCCAGGTCGTGTCGTCGTCGGAGTCCGCGCGGTCCGGGAGGACGGGGCTGAAGTAGCCGACCAGGCCGACGTTCCCGGGCTCGGCGCCCAGCCGGACGTCGAGCGCGTTGATCGTCTTGGCCTTGATCTCCTTCGGTTTGGGCAGCATGCCCGCGTCGAGCCACTTCGCCGCCGTCGGGTTGGTCGGGCGCACGTCGATGACGAGACCGCGCTCGCGGGCCAGGCTGCGGAACTTGCCGAAGTGCTTCTCGGGCATCCCGAACCGCTGTCGTGCCGTCGCGGGCGTCACCGCCGGGCCCACTCGGTGCCCGACCCGCTGGAACAGCCTGCCCAAGTCCTCCGGGATGAGGCCCAGTTCGCGGACCGGGAGCGGGGTGTCCGGGGTCAGGGCCCAGGTCGTGGTGGCCGCGCCGCCCACCGCGAGCCCCTCCGTGTCCTGGGGGGTGACTTCGAGCGACTGGAAGTCCGGGTCCTGCGGGCCGATCCCGGCCGGGGGCGCGGGCGGCCGGGGACGGGCCGGCAGGAAGTCCCCGCCGCGTTGGTAGAGGGTGACCGTGCGGTCGCCGGACGGGCGTCCGGCCGGCGGGAAGGAACGGGTCGAACCGTCCTCGGCGACGATCCGCACCGTGGCCCCGGTGGCGTCGGCCGCCATCCGGGCGGCGGTGCCCGTCGTCGCGGTGTTCCAGCGGCGGGCGGTGCGCACCTGGGTGCGGATCAACTCGCTCTCCTGCGCCGGGGTGAGCGGGACGTCGTCCGGGATCCGGCCCGCCGTGGCGTGGAACCGTGCCACCGGCCGCCCGTCGTGGCCCAGGCTCTCCCCGGCGTCGGAGAGTTCGGCCGCGGTGAAGGGCGCCGTGCGGTCGAGGGCCGCGCCGGACGGCAGCGGACCGGCCCAGGCGCCGGCGGCCCTCGGGTCCTCGGCGGTCAGCGCGGCCCAGAAGTTGTTGCCGTCACCGGTCGGCTCCACGAGGTCGTGGACCGTGCCGTCGGGGGCGGTGAGCGTACCGGGCCCTGCGGCCGGATCGCGGCGCCAGCCGGTGGACCCGGGACGTGCGGTCCAGGGAGCGGCGGTGTGGGCGGGGCGGATGTTCGTGCGGGACGTCTCCTCGGGGGCCGTACGGCGGCGCGGGGCCGCTACCGGAGCGGGCAACGGAGACCGGTCGGCGCCGGACTCCGCAACGGCCACACGGTAGTGACGGTCCTTCAGATGCAGTACGACACGGTCGGCGCCGCCCGTCTCCGTTGGCGTCGGCGTGAAGTCCTGGAACCCACCGTCCTCCCGTACGACCGTGACCGTGACCCCGAAGTGCCGTGCGGCCAGGGCCGGGAGGAGGTCGGCGGCGCCGTGATCCCACCCGGTGCCGGACTCGGACGTGCCGAGGCGGCGGATCTGCGCGGCGGTGAGGGCGCGGCGCCCGGCCTCGGACAGGGTGCCGTGCAGGGGAAGGTGTCCCCGAGTGTCGGCCAGTTCGCGGGCCTCGGGTGTGTCCGCCCCGAAGTCGACTCCCGCGGCGGCCAGTTCGGCGTCGGTGAAGGTGTCCTGCCGGTCGGGAACGGTGAGCGCCGACAGCTCCGGGTAGGCACCGGACTCCAGGGCACCGGCGAGATCCTCGCGCAGCGCGGTGACGAGGCCGGCTCGGTCGGTCAGGGGGAGATGGCCGGGCAGCCCGGCGTCCGTGCGGTGCAGCCCCTCGGCGAGCGCGTGGTAGAAGCCGTCGCCGTCCTCCGGCACGTCGAGGAGGGTGTACGGGGTGCCGGAGGGGGAGGTGAGCGTGCCGTCCTCGGCCTCGGTGTAGCGGTCGGGTGCGGCCTTCGCCGCGGCCGCGGGTGTCTCGAGGACAGGCACGGCGGGCTCCTCGACCCCACCCCGCAACTCGACCCCACCCCGCAACTCGGCTTCGCCCCGCAACTCGGCTTCGCCCCGCAACTCGGTTTCGCTGCCACCCGGTTCCGTAGAGCCGGCGGCCCCCTCCACGGGCAGCCGATGCCACCGCGTCAGCCGATCCGTGGCCGCCCGCACCCCGTGGAAGGCCGCCGCGGCCTCCTCGGCCGCCGCTCGCCGGGGCGCCAGCCCGGTCCACAGCACCCGCATCTCCTGGACGGCAGCCCGCAGTTCGGCCCGCGCCTGCCGCACGTCGGCCCGCAGCGGCTCCAGGGAACGCCCGTCCCCGGCCACCGCCGCGCGCGCATCCGCCCCGGCCGCCGCCGCGCGTGCATCCGCCCCGGCCACCGCCCCGCGCGCATCCGCCCAGGCCGCCCTCCCGCGCGCATCCGCCCCAGCCACAACCCCGCGTGCATCCGCCCCGGCCGCCGCCGCGCGTGCATCCGCCCCGGCCACCACCCCGCGTGCATCCGCCCCGGCCCCCGGGGCGGCCTCGGCCGTGGTCTCCGGGGTGACGACCGTGGTTCCCGCCTTCCCGGCGCGTGCCTCCGCCAACGCCCGCCGGGCGGACCTCAACCGCCCCCGCGCGGCCGCATGCCGCTCCCGGACCTCCCCCAGCGCTCGCCGGGTCGTCCAGTACGCCTTGTCGGCGTCGGCCCAGGCGGTCCCGGCGGCGGCGACCCGGGACCAGGCCTCGGAGACCTTCTCCGGGAAGGTGGCGTCGGTGATCAGACCGAGCTGCCGTGCCACGTCCTCGCGGACCCAGGCGAGCACTTGCCCCCGGGTCTCGACGGCCCGCGGTCCCGGCCGGACCCGTCCGAAGGGGCCGAGCGCCCGGCCCACCAGGGTCCCCACGGCGCTGTCCTTCACGTCGTGCTCGACCTCGGCGACCCCCAGCCAGTCCGTCGGGATCGCGAACAGGAACGAACGCCCCGTCTTGGGCTTGACGTTGGACTGGACGCCGTCGGCGCCCGCGGCCTTCGCCGTGTCGGTGTCCGCCGCGTTGCCCAGTGTCCCCGTGGCACCAGGGACCACGCTGCCCGCAGCGCCCGCGGTCACCACGGCCTGCCCGCTCAGAGCCGAGTCGTGGACCTCGGTGCGCCCCGCCGACACATCGGAGGAGTCGGTCTCCCGCTCGGCGCTCTCCATCGTGCTCTCGGGCGCCACCGTCAGCAGTGTCGCGCCGGTGAAGTCGGGCCGTGCGTACAGCCGGAACTCGCCGTGCGCTCCGGCGAGCGACGGGTCCACGAGCCCGGCCACCTGGTGTCCGCCCGGGGTGAGCGCGTCGCCGAAGAACGCGGCCAGGGAGGCGTCCGCGGTGCCGCCGTCCAGGGCGAGGGCGGAGGCGCTGCCGGGGCGGGTCAGCGGGGTGCGGCGGGCGGCCGTACGGGCGTCGGTCAGGCCGTCGCCGGACAGCCGCCCGGAGCCGACGGCGCCCTCCGCGCCGTACGCCTTCGCCACCGCCATCTCCGCGACGGCGTGCACGGTGTCCCGGCCGACCAGCCGGCGCACCTGGAAGCCGTTGGAGGGCAGCGAGAACCCCGGCCCGGCGGCCCGCCACGCGTCGACCGCGCCGGGTGTCACCGTGCCGGAACGCCAGACGGTGACCTCCGGGTTGCCGGGGGACAGGTCCGGCGGCGTGAGGGGATCGGAGGCAGACACAGCAGTGTCCGTCGGCTCGGCAGCCTCCACGGGGACGGTCAGACTCAACGGGACCTGCTCCCGCAGCCGTCCCACCTCCTTCATGCTCTCCGCCACCCGGCCGTCGTCGAGCGTCAGCGTCAGCCGCATCCGGTAGGGCGTCACGAACTCGGCGTGCGGCTCGTTCGGGTAGAAGACGTACGACTTCCAGCGCGTCGAAGACCGCGTGGTGCCCGCCGTCCGGTCCACCGAGCCCGAGGTGGTGAGCGCCGGTCCGGACGCGGGTGCCCCGCCGGCCCCCGTGCGGATGCCCTCGTCGGCTGTCAGCCCCGCGCCCCAGCCGCGCCCGGCCACCGTGCCGCTCTCCACGGTCTCGGCGGCGACCCGGGTGTCCTGGAGCGTCGTGCTGTGGTCGAGACCGTCGAACTCCTCGTCACCCTGGATCAGTTCGACCCTGAGCGCGCCGGTGCGGCCGCCGAAGTGCACCTTGCCCAGGTTGAGCCGGCCGATCCGGGCCGGTGCGGTGGCCCCCGGAGGGGACGTCATACGGTCCCGCAGCGCGCGTACCGCCCGCGGGGTGACCAGGGAGCGCACCCGGGCACGGCTCGCGTCGTCGGCGTTCAGCGCGAGCAGCTGGGTGTCGAAGTCGGTCAGCACGGCAGTGGTGTCGAGGGCGTTGACCGGGTAGGAGCCGAACGGGTTGTCGCGCAGCCAGCCGGGCCTCGACCACGTCCGCGCGGTGTACCGGGGGACCTCGCCCAGTTTGTCCCTGAGCAGGCCCAGCCGGTGGGCCGCCTTCTCGGGCAGGTGGCCCAGCCAGTCCGCGGCGAACGTGACGCGCTTTCCGACCCAGCCGCTCCGGAAGCGGGTCGCGAGGTCGTGGGCCGGGGAGAGCACGCCGTCGGCGCGGGAGGAGGCGAGGATCTCGTGCCGGGTGTCGCCGGACACCAGCACCTTGAAGTTCTCGTCGTCCCGGTCGAGTTCGGAGGTCACGGTCCGGGTGACGGTGTGGGTGGTGCCCCGTGAGCGGCCCCAGCGGCCGAGGAAGCCGTAGGACCCGGCGAGGGACGGACCGGCGGGGTGGGTGGTGCCGTAACCGCCGCCGCCCGTGACGGTGAAGGACGTGCTCGTGGTGACCGCCCCGGAGGACTGGGTGTCGCTGCCCAGGGTCTGTTCGGTCTCCACCTTGACCGGCTTGGACACGACGACCGGGCGGACCACGCGGGTGCGGTGCACGAGGTCGCCGAGCCGGTTGAGGTAGGGGCCCTTGCCGAACAGCCCGCCGGTGAGGGAGCCGGCGGGGCCCGAGGTCTGGTCGAACTCGGCCGCCAGGTACTGCGGTTGGAAGGGCCGCAGCATCGCGTCGTGCGCGGGGGCGCCGGGGCGGGCGAAGTGCCATGAGCCGCCGGACGCGGCGCCCATGACCTCCTCGGCCAGCTCACCCAGCCTCTTGTGCCCGCCGACGCTCACCGTCTGGTAGGGGTGGTCCCCGAACGGATCCTCGTGCGGCGCGCTCCCGGCGGCGAGCCCGGCGGCCTCCGCCGCCGTCAACTCCTCGATGTCCGGGGCTGTTCGCGGGGCCGGGACACCGGACACCGGGGTGTGCTCGTCCGGCACCGACAGCAGGACCCGCCCCCGTACCGCCGCGCCCGCCCGGCCGCCGACCAGGTCGGTCTCCGCCTCCCCGCGCACGAACAGCCCGGTACCGAGCAGCCCGAAGGAGGGCAGCCCGCGCCACAGGGTGCGCGGCCGCCAGTGGCCGCCGCTCTTCGCCGTCAACTCCAGTTGGTAGCTGTGCAGATGGGAGGGGAGAGCGCTGACCGCGAGACCTTCGTACGACGCCGTGGAGCCGAAGCCGGTCTTGCGGCCCTTCTGCCAGGCCCAGCGGGGTCCGGCCGTGAGGTTGCCGAGGTTCTTCGGCGCACCGAGCCCGTCGCGGCCCTTGTCGCGCAGCGCGAGGCCCGTGTCGAAGCCGGTCTCCAGGGTGCGGCTGACGCTCCGCGAGCCGTCGAGGCGCTCGGTGCCGGGTGAACCCCCGCGCAGGATCAGGTCGTTCTGGGTGCCCTCGTAGCGGCGGTCGGTGAGACGGCCGTCGATCCACAGGTAGCGGTGCGAGCGGCCGAAGCGGCCGGTGCCGGTGAGGGGGATGCGCAGACCGGTGGTGACGACCGCTTCCAGGCCGCCCGCCACGCTGTGGTGGGAGAGGGCTTCGACGACGGCGAGGGTGTTGGCCAGGGCGAGCCGGTAGCGGTCGGGGTCGCTCCACCGCCCGGTCCGTGCCTCCAGTTCGGCGAGCGGGGCGATCAGTCCGGGGTGACGGCGGGCGGCGGCCCGGATCACCTCGTCGGTGAACTCCTGGAGCAGCGTGGGGGAGTCCCCCGAGGTGAACGCCTCCGGGCGGACCATGCCCAGGACGGCCGGGTCGTCGTCGGTCAGATAGACGGGCGGCAGCGGCTCGTTGCCGTGCCGCTTGCGCAAGGTCGTGCCGTCGTCCCAGCCCGCGAGCCGGCGCGCCTCGGTGCGGGTCATCCGGTCCAGGCTCCACGTCTGGAACGGCGTGGCCTCCTGGTCGCCGGTCCGCCGCACCCAGACGGTCTTGTGGACCTTGTAGAGCTCGGTCGGCACCTTCTTCGCCCGTCCCACGATCTTCCGCCCGCCCGAGCCGCCGAACATCTGCCCGGAGGCGATCCCGCGCGCGTACCGGCCCACCGCGCCCGCCAACAGCCTCACGGAGAAAGGCCCGCTGTTCGCGAGGTCCACGCTGGGGCCGATGCTGCCGCTGACCTCGAAGCCGTACGACGTGGTCAGTCCGCGTTCGTTCTTCACGGTCTGCTGGACGGTGTTGCGGAGTTCGGCGGCCTCGGTCTCGGTCAGCAGCTCCGCACGGCCCGGCACGACCCTCTCCACGACGAACGCGCCCAGCGGCGAACGGGACTTGTCCTCGCCCAGCAGTTGCCGGGTGGGGACCTTGCCGCGGGCCAGGCGGTCGGCCATGCGGTGGAAGGTGCCGGTGCTGAAGAAGCCGGAGAGCTCCTGGTGGGCGGTGCTGCCGGGCCGGGCGCCGGTGCGGTCCAGCGCCCACGTGCGGATCGCCTCGACCGGGCCGTAGCCCTCGGTGTGCACCAGCCGGTAGTCGCTCCGGGGGCCCAGTGACAGGGTGCGCGGCACCGGGCCGGGCTCCCCGGGGCGGGTCTCGCCCTCGGGTATGCGCAGGGTCAGGCCGTTGCGCACCGCGAAGGTGAAGTGCCCCTCCCCGGTGGCGAATCCGCGCGGCAGCCGGTCCTTGCGGGTGGCCGTCGGGGCGCCCTCGAAGGACACCTCGTACTGCACGTCGTCCAGGTGGAGGTGGGAGCCGTCGAGCCGGCGGGTCTCCACCTGGCTGAGGGTCTGGTCCTGCATCGCGTAGTCGTACGACCGTCCGTAGCTCACTGCGGCGCCGACCCTGCCGTAGGCCACCGGGCCCGCCGGAGGACCGATCGGGAGCGAGCCCGCGAGGCGCTTGGTCTGGGCCACGGTCCGGCTCGGGCCCGAGGTGACCTGGCTGCGGTGCCCGGCGTCCACCTTGACCGGCACGCCGTGCGCGTCGGTGAAGCGTTCCCACACGCCGTGCGGGCGGGTCCGCACCCGCATCACCCGGGTCCGGCCCCGGGAGTCGGTGAACGGCGGCGACAGCCAGCCGTCGCCGTGGAAGGCCTGCGGAGTGGCCCGCAGCGCCCGCTCCAGCCGGGCCCGGACGTCCTCGGGGAGCGCGGCGCGCTCCCCGATCTCCCGCACCACCTGGTCCGTGCCGCGCAGTCGGGCCCGGCTGTGGCCGTACGCCCCCTCGCCGAGATGGGAGGGAAGAGCGCTGCCGTCGGTGAAGGTGACGGTCTTCCCGGCGGGCGGGGGCGGGAGCAGCGAGCGGTCGAGGCGGGGCGGGCGGTGCGTGTCGAGCTCCGCCTCGACGTCGGCGAACGGGTCGGTGGGGCCGGGGAGTTCGGCGGCCGGGTCGTGCGGCGGCGGGGGCGTCTCGCCACGGGATGCGCGGAGGGCGGCGAGGGTGCCGGGGGTGAGCCGACGCAGGCCGTCGAGCGTGCGCTCCGTGGTGTCCGGGGCCTGGACGCGGAGGAAGGCGACGAGGTCGGTCAGGTCCTGGGAGGTCCTGGAGTCCAGGAAGTCGTCGTGGTCGGTCACGGGCGCGACGGTTTCGGAGCCGGCGGGACCCCGGGGCGCCGGGGGCGTACCGTCACCCTCCGCGGGGGCCAGCGCCGAGTAGTGGTCGACCCCGTTGTAGAGGACGTGGACGGTCCTGTTGCCGTCCGGGTGGTACTCCTGGTCGGGGCCGCCGTCGCTGCGGACGACCACCAGCCGTACGCCGAGGGCCCGCGCCACCAGGCCGGGGGCGTGGTCGAAGAAGGGTGTGTTCCACAGGTTGACGTCCCGCAGGGAGTCGGCGACGAGATCGCCGGCCCCGTGCCCGCGTACGGCGTCCAGCCGCGGGCCGGTCAGGGCCCATCTCGGGTAGCCGACCTCCAGGAGCGTGCGCCACGCCGACTCGGCGGCCGGGCCGTCCTGCGTGAGCCGTTCCTGGAGCAGCGGTCGCAGGATCTCGCGCCGGGCCGCGTCCATGAGCCGGTCCCGGTCGGCGGCCGGGGCCTCGGCGGGGTCGGGGCGGTAGCCGGGCAGCAGGGCACGGACCGCCGCTCGGGGGAGGTCGGCGAGAACACCGCTGTCGGCGGCGTCGGTCCGGCGGCGCAGCTCCGCCCGGTACATGGCGTCGGTGAGCCGCTCCTCGATCCTCGCCAGGACCGGCGCGGGCAGACCGGGCAGCGGGCCGCCCACGATCCGGCGCAGTTGGGCGGTGCTGAGGTCGCGGGTCAACTCCTCCAGCGCGTCCTGCCGGTTGAGGAGGGCGTGTTCCGCCGTGCCGGTGAACGCGTCGGCCGCCCGGTTCCGCAGCTCGCGCACGTTCTCGCCGAGCGGGGCGGCCTGCGGGTCCTGGAGCCGGGCGCTGTCCAGGAGCGCCCGGAAGCAGCAGTCGCCGTCCCCGACGACGGGCGACTCGGTGAAACGCCGGTCGCCGCTGGTGTACACGGTGCCGTCGAGTCCCTCGGTGACCGCGCCGCGGACCGGGGTCTCGGCGGCCGTCGCCGGGGCGGGGGTCAGCAGAGCGGTGACGATCTTGTCGATGTCCGGTGTGCTGAAGCCCTTGGTCTCCTGCTCCTGCTGGGACTTCGTGTGCTTGCGCTCCTCGTGGCCGGCCCGTACCCACGCGGGGTGCTTGAAGTCCTCGGCCAGGCTGTTGAGTTCCTCTTTCTGGCTCGGGGTCGGGGTCTTGCCGTGGAGTTCCTTCGTCTGCTCCCACACGGCCCGCGCCTCCAGCACGACCCGTCCGGACAGGGTGGGCGGCCGGTCGATGACGATCCGCTCGTAACCCGTCTTCAGCGTGGCCTTGGCCTTGTGGTTGTCGCTGTTCCACTTGGCCATGCGCTCGCCGCCGAAACTGTCCGGCTCCTCCAGGTAGTTGACCCGGTGGCCGGACAGGGCCATGGCTTCGAGATTTCCGCTGCGGAAGCCGAGGTGCTTGAGGTCGCCGCCGCTTCGGCGGTTCAGGTACTCGAAGAGCCGCAGCTGACCCGTGCGGGTGTCGCCGCCCCAAGTGGCCACGCCCTCCCGGTCGTTCCAGAAGTCGGTCAGGTCGTGGACGGCCAGTCCGGCGAGGTCGGGGTCGCGGACCAGGTCCGGATAGCGCGGGCGGTGCCGGTCGTCCACCCGGGCGTCGCCCGTGATGATGACGAGCGGTCCGGGCCGGTCGTCCTTCGTCCGGTCGCGGATGCCGCGCAGGATCTGGCCCATGCCCTTGTAGCTGGTGTCGTGCTCCACGTGGACGTCCCCGCGCTTGCCGCTGAAACGGGACCACAGCACGATGACCTTGCGGCCGGGCTCCACCTGGACACCCTTGGTGGCGAGCCAGGCGCCGACCTTCTCCTGCTGCTCCCCGGGGAAACCGGAGTCGTCCAACCGCCAGCCCGCGCGGACCTGCTCCCGCACCTCCGTGGAGAAGTTGTCGATGATCCACTCCGTGCCCGCGCCCACCCCGAGGACGAGGTTTTTGAGCTTGGACTTCGACAGCGGGGGCCGGTCCGCCAGGACCTCGGCGTTGAGCTCGTCGAAGATACGCTTGGCGTGGGCGTCGCCGTCGGCGTCAGGCGTGACCTCCACTTCGTGGACACGACCGGGGTCGATGCCGCTCGCCCGGTAGAACGCGGCGATGTTCGCGCTCCGGTCACGCTCGTTCAGGGGATCCCTCGCCACCACGACGTGCAGGTTCTCGTCGGCGAGAAGGTAGGCGGCGATGCCGAACTGGTCGCCGGTCGCGTAACCCGGGTGGTGCAGCACCTTCTTCAGACCGGGGTCGGGTTCCGCCTTGGCGTGGAGGGCCGCCTTCGCCTCCTTGGACAGCTTGGACGAGGAAGCGCCGGACCCGCTCGCCTTCTTGCTGCCGTTGCCGCCGCCCTCCCAGAGGGGGTCCCGGGCGGGTCCGCCCTCGTCGGCGTCCGGCCCGGTGCCGTGTACGACCCCTGTGCCGCCCGTCGGTGCGCCCTGGACGGGCAGTCGGTCGGGCGCCGTTCCCGGGGCCGCCGTGGTGGCGGCGGCGAGGACCGCGCGGTACTGCTCCGGGGTGGGTGCGGCCGTGTCGGGCAGGCGGAAGGTGTCGCGGGTGATCCGGGTGAGCAGGTCCGGGGTCATCCGGGCGTCGGTGTAGGGGTGCGACGTGCCGCCGTTCCAGCGCAGTCGCTCCAAGGCGCCCAGGCCGCGCAGCAGTTCGTGGTCGGAGCCGGTGTCGAGGCCGGTCGTGCCGCGCAGGGTGCGGACGAACTGGAGGGTGCGCAGGGCGGCGAAGGGGCCCGGCTCGCCGTCGCCCTCGTGCTGCCCGGCCGCGCGGGCCAGTGCGGTGAGGTCGGGGCCGGACGGCTCGGGCAGGAAGAGCCGCCATCGGCCCGGTTCGACCTCGCCGGTCTCCGACTCGACGTCGAGGGTCGGCCGCACCCGGCCCGAACCGTCCAGCGCCGTACCGACCTTGGTGGTCGGCGCGTACACCGGGCGGCCCGTCACGTTGGCGACGTGCTGGGCCACCGGCAGTCCCCCGTGGGTGGGGGAGGCGCCAGTGGAGCAGGAGTAGAGGACGATCGGCTCGCCGTCGGGGCCGAGCCCGCCCCAGCGGACCATGTAGCGGCCCAGTTCCCGTCCGCTGACGGTGACCGTGTGCACACCGTCCTCCTGGGGACGGCCGTCCTTGTAGCGCTGGTCCAGGGCGAGTTCGACCCGGGTCGGCTTGCCGTGCGCGGCGAAGAACGACACCTTCCTGTTCTTCCAGGGCACGTCCTTGGGACCGCCGACGAGCACCCCGCGTTGCGGGCGGTGGTCCGAGTAGTCGTCCGTGGTGGTCACCGTCGGGTAGCGCCTCTCCCGGCGCGACCAGTCGGCGGGGGTGAAGGAGGCCTGGCCCCGGGCCTCGCCGAGGCCGTAGCCGTTGACGGCCGTGTCCGGCACGTCACCGTTGGCGAGGGTCTGGAGCCTCCCGCCGCCGGTGACCGGGCGGCTCACCAGGCGGGTGGGTCCCGGGCGCGGGCCGCCGGCCAGGTACTTGGTGATCTCCTTGACGTCGTCGTCGTGGAAGCCCCTGTTCCTCGGGTCCTTGTAGGGCTTCTCGACACCGCGCTTGTTGTTCTTGCCGACGACCCACGCGGGGTGCTTGAACTCCGTCTCCAGGTTCTTGAGTTCGTTCTTCTGGCTCGTGGTCGGCGTCTTGCCGTGCAGTTCCTTGGTCTGCTCCCACACGGCCTGCGCCTCGACGGCGATCTGCCCGGAGAGCGTGGGCGGCCGGACGATGGTGATGCGTTCGTAGCCGGTTTTCACCGCGGACCTGGAGTTGGCGGCGTGCCACTTGGCCATCCGCTCGCCGCCGATGGAGCCCGGCTCCTCCAGGTACCTGACCTGGTGGCCGGAGAGCGCCATCGCTTCGAGGTTTCCGCTGCGGAAGCCGAGGTGCTTGAGCTCGCCGCCGCTCTGCCGGTTCAGGTACTCGTACAGCCGCATCTGGCCGGTGCGGGTGTTGCCTCTCCAAGTGGCCACGCCCTCACGGTCGTTCCAGAAGTCGGTGAGGTCGTGGACGGCCAGGCCCTTGTCCCAGTGCTTGGCCGTCAGGGCCGGGTAGTGGTCGGGGCGCTGGGGGTTGACCTTGGCGTCGCCCGCGATGATGACCAGCGGCCCGGGCGGGTCGTCCTTGGTGCGCTCGTGGATGCCGGTGAGGAGCTGGTCCATGCCGGTGTAGCTGGTGTCGTGCTCGACGTGGATGTCTCCGCGCTTGCCGCTGAAACGGGACCACAGGACGATCACCTTGCGCCCGGGTTCCACGGTGATGCCCCGGCCGGCGAGCCAGGCGGCGACCTTCGTCCGGTCCTCCGGGGGGAAGCCGGCGTCGTCAAGGCGCCAGCCCTTGCGGATCGTGTCCCGCAGCGGGTGGCTGAAATGTTCGCCGATCCAGGTGGTTCCGGTGCCCACCGGGACGCTGAGGTTGTTCAGCTTGGTCTTGCTCAGCTTGTCGAAGTCCGGGGCGCCCGCGTTGATCTCCCGCACGATCTCCTCGGACCGTTGTTTCGCGGTCCTGTTGTGCGGGCCCTGCTGGAAGTGGACGCGCTCGGGCGCGATGCCGCTGGACCGGTAGAACTCGGCGATCTCCGGGCCCTTGTCCCGGGAGTCCGTGCCGGGTGCGGCGCTGTCCACCAGGACGTGCAGGTTCGGGTCGCCGTGCAGGGCGGCGGCGATGCCGAACTGGTCGCCGGTGGCGTAGCCGGGGTGGGTGAGGACGGATTTGTAGTCGGGGGCCGGGGGTGAGGAGGAGGACTCGGTGGCGGGCTTTCCACCCTTTGCCCCCTTGCCGCCCTTTCCGCTGTTGCCGCCCTTGCCGCCCGGCGGGTTGTTCGCAGGCCTGCCCTTGCCCTTGCCGCCCTCGGCACCATTGGCGCCCTTCGCGTCCTTGCCCCCGCCGCCCAGCAGCGCGTCCACGGTCGTGGAGCTCAGGGTGCGCAGACGGTCCAGGGTGCGGTCCTCGACGCCGAGGCCGTCCTGGCCGCGTAGGAGAGAGACCAGCTCCTCCGCACGGTCGCTGCTGGTGGTCGCCGGCCGCACGAAGGACTCCTCGGCGGGTGCCTCCGGGGCCGGCGCGGACGTGGGGGCGGGGGAGTTCTCGATCGCCGAGTAGTGGTCGCGGCCGTTGTAGTGGAGGTAGACGGGTCTGCCCGCACCGGAGTTGAGGGGCGTGTCGTCAGTCGCGCCCTGCCGTTGCTCCACGACGGTGACGTTCAGGTCGAGCGCGTGGGCGACCTCGGAGGGCGCGTAGTCGAAGAACGGAGTCGCCCACAGGTCGGTGCTGCGGATGGAGTCGGTGACCAGGTCGCCGAGCCGGCGGTCCCGGAAGTCGGTCAGGCGGGGACGCTGCTCCGCCCACCGCTCGTACCTCGTCTCCAGCAGCCGGGTCCAGAGCTCCTCCGCCCGCTGCCGGTCGTCCCCGGTGAGGGCTTCCCGGAGCTGGTTCCGCAGGGCGTTGGCCTGGAGGGGGCGGGCCAGCCGCGCGCGGTCCTCCTGTGACGCGCTGCCGGGATCCGGCTGGTACTGGGGCAGGAGGGCCCGGATCGTGGCCTGGTTCAGGTCAGCGAGGACGGCACGGTCGGCGGGGTTGTTGACGCGCCGTCGCAGCTCCTGGCCGTAGAGCTGATCACGCAGCCGGCTGTCGACCGTCGCGTTCTGCTCGGGGGACAGCGGTGGCGGTGGTGTGCCGAGGACCGCCGACAGCGCGGCGGAGTCCAGGTCCTGCACCAGCACGTCCAGCGCGTCCCGCTCGTTCAGCTCCCGGTACCGCTCGGACCCGTGGAACCTGTCCGCGGCGTGCTGCCGCAGCTGCGGGACGTCCATCGCGGTCAGCGCGGAGCCGTGGCCCTGGTGGTGCAGACCGGCGAGGAGCGAGGTGAAGAAACAGTCGCCGTCACCGACGACGTCCAGGACACGGAGGTCTTCCTCGTGCCCGGGGAAGGGGACGGTCTGCGTGACGGGGCGGTGTTGGGAGGCGGTGGGGGAGGGGGTGACCGGGGTTGCGGAGACAGGGGTGGGTGCGGGCGCGTGGGTGCCGGTCGTCGACGAGGGTGCCGGCGCATGGGAGGCGGTCGCCGTCACCGGAGCCGGGTCGGTCTCCGGGGTGCCGCTCCGCTCGTCCCGGCTGAGGGTGGGCGTGTGCCGGGGCTGGGGTGAGGTGCTCGGCGCATGCGGCTGTCCCCCCGGGGAAGTGGGCGTGGGCGCGGTCAACTGGCCCTGCTGTCCCGCGTCCTCACTTCCGCCCTCGCTCTCGCTGAGGACGTCGTGGACCGGTGATTCCTCGGTGTCGTCCGCCTTGGCCGGGTTTGCGCTGGTCGTCGGTATGTTCCTGGGCTGGGGTGAGGGACCCGGCGTACCGGAGGAGCCGCCCGAGGAGACCGGCGTCGGAGTCGTCGACCGGCCCTCCTGGTGCGTCCCCTGGCTCTCGGACACCGTGTCGTGGGCCGGTGTCTCCTTCGTGCTCCGCGTCCTCACCGCCGCGTCCGCGTCCAGCGCCCGTACGTCGTTGAGCGCGCTCGTGTCCAGGTGGATGTTGAACTGCGACCCGAACTTCACCGCCCCGGCGAACACCATGCCCATGAACAGCGCACTGCCGGTCGCGGTCAGGAACGTGTCGCCGCTGAGCGCCCAACTCCCGGTGAACAGGCCGACGGTGACGAACTCACCGAAGGTCTCGGCGGCTCCCTCCGCCACCGCGCCCCCGATGTCGTCGCCGAAGCCGTCCCGGTCGTGGGTGTCCCGGTTGCCGAGATCCCGGTTGCCGAGATCCCCGTTGCCGGTGTCCCGTTTGCCGAAGTCCCGGTTGTCGGAGGACGACGGCAGGTCCGACCGGTTCCGGTCCACCTTCGTCAGCACGTCCTCGTCGAACTTCTTGAACACCGTGTCGTCGAGATGGCTGCGCCGGAAGAAGTTCCGCAGCCGGTCGGCGACCCCCTCGAACACCCCGTGGAACATCCCCGTGATCCCGCCGAACACGGCGTCCTGGAGGATCTGCGACCAGTCGAACCCCTTCGGCCGCCGCCCGTCGGGACCGAACGCGATCAGCGCCAGCCGCACGGCGAACGTCGTGAACGCCTCGTCGAACGCCTCGCTCAGGCTCGGCATCAAATGCGTGCGCTTCATGAGCTGGTCGAGGATCGCCAGGACGGTCACCCGGCTCTGCGCCCGCGCGACCGCCGCCTTCCCGGCCGTCGCGCCGCCGCTGAAGACGGACATCACCAGGATCACGGCGAGTTCGATGAGCAGCCGGACGATCTCGGCGATGATCTGCCACTTCGCCTCGGTGATGTTGATGGACGTCTCGACCCGCCCCCGGGCGACGACGTCAAGCTCGTCGGCGAACTCCTTGAGGTAGTTGCGGCCGCCGTCGTCGACGAACATGTTCATCGCGCGCACGTACCGCGTGGCGACCTGCGGCGGCAGCGAGCGGCCGACCTCGATCACCGAGTCCTCGATCAGCTCGGACAGCCTGGTGAGCTGCTTGCCGAGACGGTCGTACGGTTCGTGGCTCCGGTAGGCCTTGTCCTCGTCCGCCTGGAGCATCCGCTCACCGATGAGCAGGAGCAGCAGGTTGTTGACCTCGGGCGAGACGTGGATGGCCATGGACGGTTCAGTGCCTTCCGGGGCCGTTCGCGGCGGACTCGTGGATGGCGTCCAGGACGCCGTTCTGGGTGCCGAGGATGTTCTGGAGGTTGGTGTGGGTGCCGTTGGCGACGCCGACGATGGCGTCCGTGACCGCCTGGCCGGTGTCCGTGACCGACTCGCGCTCGGACTTCTCCTGCGGCTTGACCTCGCGCGCGAACTCGTCGTCCTGGCCGGGCCAGTCACGGGTGAGGTTCACGGCGGACACGAAGTCCCGCACCATCTCCTGGGCCAGCGAACTGATCGCGTCGACCTGCCGGACCCCGGCCTGGATGCGGCCGGGGTCGGCGAAGTAGGCGTTGCTGTCAGCCATGGCGGTGCTCCTCCTCGGGGTCCTCGGTGATCTCGTCGCCGATGTCGTCGTGCCGGCGGCGCCCGGCGTCCCGGCCGGGGCCGTCCTCCAGGACGGCCGGGCCGAAGATCCTCGCCCAGTCGACGTCGACCCCGGTCAGTTCCGGCACCCGCTCGCTGGGCAGGGTGAACGGCTCGAAGAGGTCCATGACCTGACGGGCCATCACCCCGCGCGCCTCGGCCGCCGCCTCCAGCACGCTCGCGGCCAGCTGCCCGGCCGGCATGGTCCGGTACCGGTCCTCCAGGAACCGCAGCCCGGTCAACTCGCCCTGCGGGCCCACGGTGACCTCCACGCTGCGGTCCTTGGACCGTACGGTGACGGCGGCCTCGGCGAGTTCGGCCTCCGCGCGGGCCACCGCCGCCCGGGTGGCGTCCAGTTCGGCCATCGCCTCGGCGAGCCGCTGCTCGTAGCGGGATCCGCTCACCGCCCGCTCACCGTCCGATCACCGAGGGCGCCCCGCCCTCGTCGGCACCCCACACGTCCTCGTCCTCCTCGTCGGCGAGCCAGCTGGCCCGCTCCTCCGCGCCGGAGCTCTCCGTCCTACGGCCGTCCCGGCGGCCCGCGTCGGACTGCGGGGCGAACGGGGAGCCCGTCGAACTGGTGCTGACCCTGGTCCGCCCGGTCGTCGTCCCCTCGGCCTCGTCGTCCTCCGTGGACCGGTTCTTGCCGGTGCGGCGCGAGCGGCCGCCCAGGGGACCGCCCGCTCCCGGTTCGGTCAGCACGTTGCGGACCCGCTCGCCGGTGCCGGACTGGCCCCCGGCCGCGCCCGGAGCACCGCCCATCGGCATCATCGGCATCCCGTTCGAGGCAGCGGACTCGCCGGACGCGGCGGACGTGCCGGTCGGGGCGCCGAGCGCGCCCGAGGTGTAGGGGGAGTCGTCATATCCCTCGAAGGACGGGCCGAGAAGGCCGCTCGATCCCGTCGTACCGCCGCCGAGGCCGCTGAAACCACCGAGCGAACTGAGCGAACCGGTGCCGTCGAGCCCGGTCAGGCCGGAAGTCATCGGGGTGCCGGAGCCCGTGCCCAGGGAGTGGGAGAGACCGCTGAGGTTGCTGTTCAGGCTGCCGAGGCTGTCGCTCAGGTGGTCGAAGTCGTCGAGGTCGCCCAGGTCCAGGCCGTGGCCGGGATCGCCGAGGCCGCTCAGACCGCTGCCGAGGTCGGTGGTGGTGACGTGGCCGTCCGGGTCCGTCGTGGTCGCCACGCCGGTGGCCGGGTCGACCGTGGTGACCGTGCCGTCGGGGTATTTGGTGGTGAGGGTGCCGTCCGGGTTCAGCGTGGTGACGCTGCCGTCGGGGTTGGTGATGCTGTCCCCGGCGTCCAGGTCCGTGGTGGTGGACTTGCCGTCCTTGGTCGTGGTGGTGATCCTGCCGGTGCTCGGGTCGAAGATGCTGACCGAGCCGTCCGGGTAGGTCGTGGTGAGCGTGCCGTCCGGGTTGAGGGTGGTGGTGCCGCCGCCGGGGTTGGTGAGGCCGGTCCCCAGTCCGGAGCCCAGGTTCAGGCCGTCGCCCAGGTTGCTGGTCAGCCCGGTGTTCAGGTCGCTGAGGTTGCCGAGGCCCGCGCCCAGGTTGGAGGTGAGGCCGTTCAGCCCGGCACCCAGGCCCGTGGTCAGGTCGTTCAGCCCGTTGCCCAGGTTGTCGCCGAGTCCGGTGAGGTTGTCGCCGAGACCGGCCAGGCTGTCGCCGACGCCGGAGAGGTTGTCGCCCAGGCCCGAGATGCTGTTGTTGATCCCCGTGTTGAGGTTGTTCAGCGCGTCGTCGAGACTCTGGCGGAAGTCGTCGGTCGAGCCGTTGTGCTCGTCGTTGCCGTTCTGGTGGTGCTCGTACTGGTCGGTCAGGGACGAGGTGTCCTTCGCGTCCAGGGGCTCCTCCAGTGGGTCGATCGCCGCGATCCACGCGTTGTTCAGGTCGGACAGCGCCTGCTTGGCGAACGGGATCAACTGGCTTTCGATGTACGTCGTCCAGCGCCGGACGGCCGCCTCGCCGACCTTCTTCCAGTTGTTGACGTCGTTGAGGTTGCCGTAGACCGGGTGGCTCTGCTTGAAGTTGGCGGTGGCCTCGTAGCGCGGGCTGCCCTGGACCTGACGCGTGCCGACCTGGTGGACGTTGTTCTCCAGGACCCACGCGGTGAGTTCGTCGAGCATCTCCAGCAGGCCCCGGTGCGGGTCGTGCTGGCCGGTGTTCGCCCAGGCGATCCAGGCCGTGCGCAGCACGAGCGTCTGCCGCCACAGGTCCTTCTGCGCCTTGATCAGGGCGTCGGAGTACGGGGAGCGCGGGGTGTAGTAGTCGAGCGAGGTGTTCTGCGCGGTGTAGGTGGCACCGCCCATCTGCTCCACGTACGCGTCGTAGTTCTTGCGCAGTTGGTGCACCAGGTCGCGGAAGACACCGGCCGCCTGCCCCTGCCAGGCGCTGTCGTCGCCGCCGAGGGAGTCCTCCCACTGTTTGAGCACGACGGCCTGGTCCGCGAAGAACTTCTTCGCCCGGTCGAAGGACTGGGCGGTCTGCTCGAACGACTTGAGCTTGACCGCGTCCTTGTCGGCCACGGAGGCGCCGTTGTAGGAGAACCCGGCGGTGCTGTGCGCGCTGTCCGCCGCGAGCGCGTCGAGGGCGGCCTTCGCCCCGCTGACGTACTGGCCCAGCGTGGTGTTGTCCCACTGGTCGCCGTAGTGACCCGTGAAGGGCGTGCCCGAGAAGGTCTCGCCCGCGTCCAGCAGCCGGGCGCGGCCGTTGCCGTCCAGGAACACCCCGATGAACACGATGTGTGCCTTGTACAGGTTGAAGTCGTCGCTCTTGTGGTCCGAGCCGTCCTTGCCCCCGGACGTCCCGACGAACGTCAGGATGTAGTCGTCGCCGCTCGCCACGTGCCAGCCGCTGATCGCGGTGTAGTCGGCGTCCGACAGCTTCCGCATGGACTCCGAGCGGATGTCCATGCGGAACAGCGGGATGCCTTCCTTGCTCTTCAGTTTGTCGAAGAGGGTCGCCCGGCTGGGCATGGGGTAGCCGGTGAACAGCGTCACCGCCTGGCCCCAGTAGTCGTCCTGGTCGTAGGGCATCAGTTGTCGTCTTCGTGGCCGGAGGAGGTGGTCTGGTCCCCGGGGTTCTCGCTCATGCCCTCGTCGACGTCGGAGAAGACGTCGAGCATCTGCTCCGCGCCGATGGAGTGCAAGCTGCTGCCCTGGGTGTTGAGCATGGTGCGGATGGTCTGCTTCATGTCGCGCTCGATGTCGCCGAACAGATCGACGTGTTGCGCGAAGACGGCGTCCACGCTCTTGGCGGCGCCCGTCGCGGCGGTCAGCAGCGACTTGCCGTGCAGGAAGTCGTCGGTGCCCATCGAGCCGATGGCCAGCGCCTGGTTCTGCTGGAGCGAGTCCGGTGTGGTCGCCCCGTCCACGATGCTGCGCAGCGCCCGGATCCCGCCGCTGTCCGCCGTGCTGTCCCGGCGGATGGCCTTGAGCGCGGTGAGGAAATCGGCGAGGTCGTTGTCGACGAAGCGCTGGAGCGCGGGGCCGTCGAGATGGGTGAGGTCCGCCATGGTCGTCGGTGCTCCCGCTAGCGGCCGATGCCGACTTCGGACCACATCTGCGTCAACTGGTTCTCGCTGTACTGGTACTGGCCGGAGATGTCCGTCAGCAGCGAGGCGTGCGAGGTGAGCAGCCGCTCCATGTTGTGCACGGCCGCGTCCCAGGCGGCCTGCTTCTGCCGGTACATGTCGGCGTCGTTGCCGTACCAGGACTTGACGAGCTCGTTGAGCTCCGCCTCCAGGGAGGCCAGGGTGTTCGCGATCGCCTTGGTCTGCTGGACCATGTCGTCGGCCGCGTTGTTCATGTGGTTGTAGTCGACGTAGATGTAGCCGTCGTTCAGGTCGGACATCGAAACCTCGCTCGGTGCGGTGGACGGAGGGGACTTCAGCCGATGAGCTGGTCGAACGCCGACTGGGAGGCGTTGTAGGCCTGGTTGATGGCGTCGTTGGAGGAGCCCTGGGCCTTGCCGTGCTCGACGAGGCTCGTGTTGAGCTTGTCGACCATGTCCTCCAGGTTGCGCAGGATGGTGTTGCACTGCTCGTCCCACTGCGCGAGCAGCGCGCCGAACTGGCCGCCGTCGCTGCCCTGGTAGCCCGAGGACAGGGTGGCGCGGGTGTTGTCGACGTCCTGGCGGGACTTGAGGATGCCGCTGAAGGCCGCCTCGAGTGCCTGGATGCCGTTGCGGGTCGCCTGTTCGTTTGACTGCTGGCCACCGGCCATGGGGACCTCCCGTTCGGAGTGCGCGTAGGGGGCGGGGCCTCCGCCCCTAGGGGGGTGTGGGCGGAGGCCCCTCAACCCGTACTACGGAGTGGGTGGGGCGCCGGGTTCTCGTGAGGACGCGTCAGTTTTGCTGCGAGGAGGGGGAGTCGGAGCACAGCGGGCCCGTGGTGCGTGGCCGGCCCGCTCCCGTCGCCGCCGCGGGATCCAGGTCCGGGCCCGTCGGCAGCATCGACAGCAAGGGCGCGGGCAACGACCGTACGGCGGAGTCCGTCTGGCCCAGCGCCTCCAGGGCCGCCGTCGACGGCACCCGGTACTTCACGCCGTTGTCGGCCACCAGATAGGTGGTGTCTCCCACCGCGCTCCCGTCCGCGCCCAGCGCCCGCACCAGGGCGCCGTGACCCGGCCGTACGACCACGCCGTCCACCCGCAGACAGGCCGGGGCGACCTGGTCGGTGGGGGCCGCCGTGACCGGGCCCAGGTCGGTGACCGGTACCAGGACCGAGGAGACCCGGGTGCCGTCGGTGCCGGGCTCCACCCGGGCGCAGGCAGCCTGCCGCGCGGGCACCGGCAAGGCCCGGGGCGGGGCGGCGGGCAGGCCGTCGGCGCCGGGGGAGCGGCCCGCGCTGCCGGGCGCGAGATGCTGCTTGAGGGTGTCGGCGCCCAGGTCGGCGGCGGTCGGGGAGGAGCCGCCGTACGCCTTCTCGCGGGTGGCGGGGTCGCCCAGGACGAGGGCCGCCTCGGTGTCGGTGAGCGGGGCCAGGCCCTCCTTCCGCAGCAGGTAGTACGGCCGCTGGGCGGAGCCCGGCACGCTCACCCGGAACACCTGGCCGACCCGGCTCGCCGAGCCGCCGAGGGCGGGGCCTGCGGAGCCGAGGCCCGGCACCTTCGGCGCGGCCAGGTCGGGGCCCTCCACCAGGGCGTCGAGGAAGGCCGCCGAGACCGGGCGCGGGGTGACGGTGCCGTAGCCGAGGGAGACCGCCGCGCCGGACTTCGCGTCGAGCCGCAGCCTGCTGCCCTGCCACACCAGGTACACCGCGTCGTCCGGGCCCTGGACCACCACCCCGTCCCCGGGGCCGATCCCGTCGGACGCGGTCGGGCCGCCCGCGATCAGCGCGGTGACCGCCGAGCCGTCCTCGTCGAGCGCCGAACACACCTGCCAGGCACCGGAGTCGAGGTTCCCGCCGCCCGGCAGCGCGTCCGGGGCGCCCGGGATGCCGACCGGCGCGCCGACCGGGGTGTCACCGAGGGAGGCCGTGGAGACGTCCTCCGTCTTCAGCTCGTTGCCGCCGATCAGCCGCGCCGAGGCGTAGTTGCGCACCGGCCGCAGCCGGCCGTCGTAGTAGAGGTAGCGGGCGCCGGTCTCCCGGTTGACGACGAGCGTGCCCGAGCTCCGCCAGGAGTCGTTGCCGCCGGGCGAGACGAGCCCGTAGACCACAGCCCCGGCCGCCACCAGCACCGCCACCACGATCCCGGTCACCGCGCCCCGGGTGGTGCGCCCGAGGGGGCTCTCCGGGGCGTCCGGGTCGGCGAGCAGCATCCCGGAGGACAGCCGGTTCATGACGAAGGCGTGCGCCTGTACCTGGTCGCGCTTGGACTGCATGGTTCCCGTCCCCCGCTCAGCCGCTGATCGCCCGCAGCGCGCCGAACACGCCGAGGGTCCACAGGGTCAACGGCAGGACGGCGACGGCGAGTCCGGAGTGCAGCAGCTCGGCCGCCCGCCCCCAGTACGGCAGCATGCGGCGGCCCGGCATCGTCCAGGACGCGATCGCCAGGACGGCGGTCAGCGCGAGCAACCCGGCCACCAGCAGGGGCCGTCGGCCGGCGCCGACCGCCTCGGTGGCGGTGACGACGAGCAGGCCCGCGCCGAGCGCGCCCGGCAGCACGAGGGCCATGCGCTGCGGGACGTTCACCATGCCCCGGCCGTGCAGCAGCAGGAGCAGCGACAGCACCCCGGTGGTGAGGGCCTCGGGCAGGTTCGGGCGCATCGACAGGGTGGCCAGGCAGCCCGCGCAGACCGCGCCGGTCGCGCCGTACAGGGCGGTCATCCAGCCGCTCGCCAGCTCCGTGCGGGTCGCCACGTCCCGGCCCCGGTAGGGCTCGATGCCCTCCTGGAGCTGCTGGGCGCTGCCCGGCAGGGCGGGCATCCGCATCCCGGCCAGCCGGAACGCCAGCGCGGGCACGAACCCGCCGACCAGCACGACCAGTGCGGCGAGCCCGGCCGCCGTACCGTCGACGGACAGGCCGAACACGCCGATCGCGGCCCCGGCGAGCGCCGCGCACACCCACACCAGCGCGGTGCCGAGGAAGAGAGGCGCGGCCACCGCCGCCACCGCGAGGGCCAGGACCGCCCCGCCCGCGCCCGCGGCGCCCGCCGCCAGCAGCCGTGACCCGAACACCTCCTGACCCTGCGGCCCGCCCAGGTCGCCGCCCGGCACGAGGAACCCGGCCAGCGCCAGGAACGGGCCCGCCATGAAGCCGAGGGCCGCGCCGGCGGCCCGGTCGCCCACGGCCCGGGCGGCCGACGCCGAGCCCGCGAGGAGCAGCAGCCCGGTCGCGCCGGCCGCCGTGGCCCGCACGGCAGGCGAGCCGCCCGGCCAGGCCAGCACCCCGAGGCCGAGGGCGAGCGCCGCCACCGCGAGTGCCAGCAGCAGCTTGCGGCCCGCCTGAGGGGTCCAGCCGTGCAGCCGGTCCCGGGTGACGTTGGCGATGCCGTCCACCAGGTCGTCCAGGCGCACCTCCGGCAACGCCGCGTCGTGCGGCCGCAGATGGAGCACCTCGCCGTCTTTCAGGTCGAGGGACTTCAGGGTGCCCTCCTCGTCGAGGGGCCGCTCACCGAGGCGTTGCAGGACCCAGCCGCCGTGGTCGAGGCCGCTCTCCTCGACCTCGGTGCCCTCGCCCGCGTACCGCAGCAGGGTCGGCAGCAGGTCGGCGACCGGCACGTCCGCCGGCACGGCGAGGTCGATCGTCCGGGCCGGGCCCCGGACGGTGAGGTGGCACAGCTCGGCCACCTGGTGGTCGGTCATCGAATTCTCCTGGCACAGATCCTGCGGGGCTCCCCATCCGTAATACGGAGTGAGACCCCTCGCGCGTTCTCCCGACCACCGCTGCTTGCTTGAGGAGCCCCTCCGTTGAGCGTCGTCCTGTTCCGCCGACCCGCCCGCCGCCGCGGTCCCGAGATGCCCGAAGGGGAGCTGACCCTCCAGGAGCCGCCCACGCTCCCGGAGACCGTGCCGGACACCTCGGCCGTGTGGACCTATCTGCCCATGGCGATGATGTCCGTCTCGATGATGCTGGTGTTCATCCGGCCCGGCGGCACCAGCAGCGTCTTCAGCTACCTCGCGCTCGGCATGATGGTGCTGGCCTCCGGCGCCATGATGGTCGGCCAGGTGATGCGCAAGAGCGGCGAGCGCAAGCAGCGGCTGCACGGCGAACGCCGGGACTACCTGCGGTACTTGACCCAGACCCGCGCCAAGGTCCAGCGGGCCGTCATCGAGCAGCAGCAGGCCCTCGCCTGGCGGCACCCGGCCCCGGTCGCACTGCGCTCCCTGGTGCGCACCACCCGGCTGTGGGAACGGCGGCCCAAGGACGACGACTTCGGCGAGGTCCGCATCGCGGTCGGCGAGCAGCAGCTGTCCATGCGGCTCAGCCCCCTGTCCACCAAGCCGGTCGACGACCTGGAACCGCTGTCCGCACACGCCCTGCGCCGCTTCGTACGCGCCTACAGCACGGTCCCCGACCAGCCCATCGGCCTGTATCTCCGGTCCTGGTCACGGGTGTTGCTGCGGGGTGACGAGGAGGCCGTACGGTCCCTCGTGCGGGCCGCGCTGTGCCAGCTCGCGGTGTTCCACGCGCCCGAGGACCTGTGGATCGCGCTGTGCGTCTCCGACGAGCGCCGCGGGCAGTGGGAGTGGGCCAAGTGGCTGCCGCACACCCTGCACCCGCAGGAGCGCGACGGCGCCGGGCCCGCCCGGATGGTGGCGTCCGCCTTCACCGACCTGGAGGACCTGCTGGGTGCGGAGTTCACCGAGCGGGCCGCCTTCGACCCCGATGAACTCCCGGGCCGCGACGAGCCGTTCACCGTGATCGTGGTGGACGGCGTGACGGTCCCGGCCGGACACCGGCTGGACGGGCCGGGAGCCCGTAACACGGTCGTCCTCGACCTGTCCGGGGCGCTGAGCTGGCGGCCGGGACGGACCACGCTCCGCCTCGACGTACGGCCCGGCTCGGTCAGGCTGGTGCGCACCGACCGCAGCCGCAAGGAGCAGTCCACCCCGCTCGGCCGGCCGGACGCGCTCGGACAGGCCGGGGCCGAGGCGCTGGCCCGGCTGCTGGCGCCGTACCGGATGAGCCTGAGCGCGGACGCGGCCGAACCCCTCGCCAGCGACGTGCAGTTGACCACCCTGCTCGGCATCCCCGACCTGTACCGGCACGACCCGGCGACCCTGTGGCGGCGCGCCACCGGGGCCGCGCGGCTGCGGGTGCCGGTCGCCGTGGGCGCCGACGGACGGCCCGTCGAACTGGACATCAAGGAGTCCGCGCAGGGCGGAATGGGCCCCCACGGCATGCTCATCGGCGCCACCGGCTCCGGCAAGAGCGAACTCCTGCGGACCCTGGTGCTGGGGCTGGCCCTGACCAACTCCTCCGAGACCCTGAACTTCGTCCTTGTCGACTTCAAGGGCGGCGCCACCTTCCTCGGCCTGGACGGGCTGCCGCACACCTCGGCCGTCATCACCAACCTCGCCGACGAGGTCGCCCTCGTCGAGCGCATGCAGGACGCCCTGCACGGCGAACTGATCCGCCGTCAGGAGCTGTTGCGGGCCGCAGGGAACTACAGCTCCGCCCTCGAATACGAGAAGGCACGCGCGGCCGGAACCCCCCTCGAACCGCTTCCCAGCCTGTTCGTCGTCGTCGACGAGTTCAGCGAACTGCTCGCCGCACACCGGGAGTTCATGGACCTGTTCGTGATGATCGGACGGCTGGGCCGCTCGCTCGGGGTGCATCTGCTGCTGGCCTCGCAGCGGCTCGACGAGGGGCGTATGCACGCCCTGGAGAGCCACCTGTCGTACCGCATCGGCCTGCGCACCTTCTCCGCGATGGAGAGCCGGGGCGTGCTCGGGGTGCCGGACGCCTACCAGCTGCCCTCGCAGCCCGGCGCCGGGTTCCTCAAGAGCGGGGTGGAGGCACTGACCCGGTTCCGGGCGGCCTATGTGTCCGGCGCCTACCGCACGAGGCGCGGCGGGGTCGCCCAGGCCAGGGTGGCGAGCCAGATCGTGCCGTGGACGGCGGGCTGGGTGGTGCCGAGGGCCGTCGCACCGGCCGCGCCGGTCGTCACCCCGGACGAGGAGTCCTCGGACACCCTGCTCTCCGTCGCCCTGGACCGGCTGCGGGACTCCGGGCCACCGGCCCACGAGGTGTGGCTGCCGCCGCTGGGGGCGCCCTCCACGCTGGACGAACTCCTGCCCGGCATCGCGGAGGACCCTGCACGCGGACTGAACGCCACCGGATGGCCGGGTGCCGGACGCCTGCGGGTGCCCGTCGGACTGGTCGACAAGCCCTTCGAGCAGCGGCGGGACCCGCTGGTGGTGGACCTCTCCGGCGCCGGAGGGCACGTCGCCGTCGCGGGCGGCTCGCAGAGCGGCAAGTCGACGGTGGTACGCACCCTGATCACCGCGCTCGCTCTCACCCACACCCCGCGCGAAGTCCAGTTCTACTGCCTGGACTTCGGCGGCGGCTCACTGGCCGCGCTCGCCGGCCTGCCGCACGTCGCGGGGGTCGCCAGCCGGCTCGACAGCGAACGGATCAGCCGGACCGTGGCCGAGGTGAACACCCTGCTCGCCGACCGCGAGCGGTTCTTCCTCGACCACGGCATCGACTCCATGGCCGCCTACCGACGGCGGCGCGCGGAGGGCGAGTTCGCCGACCAGCCGCACGGGGACGTCTTCCTCGTCGTCGACGGCTGGTCCACGGTCCGCCAGGACCACGACAGCCACGTGGCCACCTTCAACCAGATCGCCGCGCGCGGCCTCAACTACGGGGTGCACCTCGTCGTCACCACCGCCCGCTGGGTGGAGCTGTCCGCGCAGATCCGCGACCAGGCCGCCACCCGGCTCGAACTGCGGCTCGGCGACACGATGGACTCCGTCGTGGACATCCGCAAGGCGGCCTCCGTGCCGCGTACCGGCGGACGGGGCCTGACGTCGGACGGCAAGCTGCACTTCCTCGCAGCGCTGCCCAGGATCGACGGCAGCCCTGACACGGACGACCTCGCGGAGGGCGTCGCCGACCTGGTGGAACGGATCGCCGGCGCCTGGTCGGGCCCGGGGGCGCCGCCCGTGCGGATGTTGCCACACCGCCTGCCGCTGTCCTCCCTCCCCGAGCCGGAAGTCGCCGAGGGCCTGCGCATCCCGCTGGGCCTCGACGAGGAGAAGCTCGCCCCGGTCTGGCACGACTTCTCGCGCACGCCCCACCTCGTCGCCGTCGGCGACACCGAGAGCGGCAAGACCAACCTGCTGCGGCTGGTCGCGCAGGCGGTGACCTCCCGCTACACGGCCGCGGAGGCCCGGGTGCTGGTGGTGGACTACCGGCGCGAGCTGGTGGACGCGGTGCCGCCGGAGTACCAGCTCGGGCACGCGGTGTCCGTGGACTCCCTGAAGGAGCTGGTGGCGGGGTCGGCACGCGCGCTGAAGACCCGGGCGCCGGGGCCCGACATCACCCCGGCACGGATGCGGCTCGCCGACTGGTGGAAGGGGCCGAGGCTGTTCGTGTTGGTCGACGACTACGACATGATCGGCGGCAGCAACGCCTTCGACCACCCCTTCGCCCCGCTCTTCGACCACCTCGCGCTGGGCCACGAGGTCGGCCTGCACGTGGTGGCGGTCCGCTCGGCAACGGGCGCGGGTCGCGGCCTCAACGACCAGCTCCTGCGGCGGTTGGACGAGGTCAACACGCCCGGCCTGCTGCTGTCGTGCCCCCCGTCGGAGGGCTACGTCTTCGGCAACACCAAGCCACGGAACCTCCCGGCGGGCCGAGCGCTGAGCATCGTACGCCGGAAGGCGACACTGATTCAGACGGGGCTGGTGGGGGTGGAGGGCTGATGGGCAGTGTGGTGGGCCGGGATTGCGGTGCCCGGGTGGGTGAGGGTGGAGGGCTGGCGGGGCGGCGTGGGCTGGGCTTGCCCCGAGGGCCTTTTCAGGGCCGGCCTGCGGTGAGGGCTTTCAGAGGCGCGGGGAACTGCGCGACCAGCCCCCACCGGCCGGCAGCCGACTACGCACCCGGCTGCCCGAGTTCCCCGCCGCGGCCACCCCCAGGCAGTCGTCGGCTGCGCAGTCGTACGATCACCGCCGCCCACGCCACCCCCAAGCCCACCGCGACCCCCGCCGCGGCCATGGCCAGCGCGCGGTGACTCGCGGTGCGTGCCGAGGCGTCCGAAGCCAGACGCACCGGGGGCTCTTGCGGCCCGTCGTCCTTCGGCGCCGCTCCCGTGCGTATGGCGGTCACCGCCGCGTACGGATCCAGCCGGGGCACGTCGGACGGATACGCCGTCCCCCTGAGCCGCGCAGCCGTCTGCGCGGCCGTCAGGTCGGGATGCGCGGACCGCACCAGCGCCGCGGTACCGGCGACGTACGCCGCCGCGAGCGACGCACCGGAACCGATGTAGTGGCCCTTGCCGGAGGGACCGATGCCCACGACACCGTCACCGGGAGCCGCGAGGTCGGCCCGCAGGGGACTGGGCGCGTTCGCGGGCCGGGAGCCCTTCGCGTCGAGGTCCAGGACGGACAGGACCCGGGGCTCCGAAGCGGGCCAGTAGTCCCGGGGCGGCGGAGGCGACGCGGTGGCCGGGCCGGTGGGATCGGGAGCCGCCGCCGCGATCAGCAGCGCGTCCCGCTTCGCCGCGTACGCCACCGCGGCCGTCAGCTCCGCGGAGCCCTGCGCCAGCGCGGGGGAGACGACGATGACCTCGGCGCCCGCCTGCGCGGCCGAGCGGATCCCGGAGGCCAGCGAGGCGGCCGTGGCCGTGCCCCGGGTGTCCGTGCCGCGCACGGCGAGGACACGGGCCGCGCTCGCGACCCCGGCGAAGCGCACCTGCCGGGAGGGCGCGGCCGCGATCAGGCCCGCCACGAAGGTCCCGTGTCCCACACAGTCGCCGTCCGCCGCGCCCACCGACGTCACGCGACCCGCCAGCGCGGGTGCCTGCGCGGCGACCCCGGTGTCCACGACCGCGACCGTCACCCCGGCACCGCCCCTGCTCCCGCCCGCCGTCCGCCACACCCGCGCGAGCCCCAGCGACCGCTGCTCCCACGGCACGGCCTTCGCCACCGCGGACGACCCCGCCGTACAGGAGGCTCCGGCAGCCCGCGCGGAGGGGATCACCGGGAGGTTCACCCCGCCGTCGGCGAGGGGAGCCGCCGCGGCCGGTCCACCCAGAGCCGTCAACGCCAGGGTCAACACGCTTACTGGACGCTTCACTTGACCTCCCCGCCCGGCACGTCCGTCGGCAGCAGCAACCGCAGATCGTCGAAGCCGGGCGCGGCCATCGCGCTGATGCGGCCCGCCTGGCGGGTCATCATCGTCTCCAGGACCTGCCGGGCCAGGCGCGCGTTGCCGAAGGAGCGGTCGCGGGGCAGGGCGTCGAAGTGCGTGCGCAGGGCGGTACCCGTGCCCGGCCCGCACGCGTAGCCGTTCGTCTCCGCGTGCTGCCGGACGATGGTGACCAGCTCGTCGGTGGAGTAGTCGGTGAACTCCACGCGGCGCGAGAAGCGGGACGACAGGCCCGGGTTGGAGGCCAGGAAGCCGGCCATCTCCTCCGTGTAGCCGGCGACGATGACGACGACCTCGTCCCGGTGGTCCTCCATCAGCTTCAGCAGGGTGTCCACCGCCTCCCTGCCGAAGTCCGAGGATCCCGACGGGCCCGGCGGGGTGAGGGTGTACGCCTCGTCGACGAACAGCACGCCGCCCAAGGCCCGTTCGAAGACCTCGCGGGTCAGCTGGGCGGTGTGGCCCACATAGCGGCCCACCAGGTCGGCCCGGGCCACCTCGACCAGCTGGCCGCGCGGCAACACGCCCAGAGAGGCGAGGAGTTCGCCGTAGAGGCGGGCGACCGTGGTCTTGCCGGTGCCGGGCGGCCCCGTGAAGACCAGGTGGTGGCTGATACGGGGGGCCGGAAGACCGGCGGCCTCGCGACGGCGGGCGGTGGCCAGGAGGTTGACCAGGTCCGTGACGTCACGCTTGACGCCGGCCAGGCCGGTCATCTCGCCCAGCCGGGTCAGCGGATCGCCGCCCGCGGGACCCTCGTCGCTCACGGCGGCCGCCGCGTCCTCGCCCACGTCCTGCGGGACGAACAGCGCCAGGTCGCGCTGCCCGATCTCGACTTGGGAGGCGAGCCGGGTCGCCTGGCGGTCCACCATCTCCTCGAACAGCTGACGGGCCGCGCGGCCGTTGCCGAAGGCCGCGTCGCGCGGCATCCGCTCGAAGCGGACGGCCAGGGCCTTGCGGGTGTCGTCCGCCAGCTCGTACTGGTGACGGGCGCACATCGACTCCATGATGGCGACCAGTTCAGGGACCGAGTAGTTCGCGAACTCCACCGTGCGCGAGAAGCGAGACGCGAGGCCCGGGTTGGAGGCCAGGAAGCCGGTCATCTCGTCGCTGTAGCCGGCCACCACCACGACCATGTCCTCGCGGTGGTCCTCCATCAGCTTCAGAAGGGTGTCGACGGCCTCCCGGCCGAAGTCGGCACCGCCGCTGCGGCTGTCGGAGACCAGGGTGTACGCCTCGTCGATGAACAGAACGCCGCCCAGCGCTCTGTTGAAGGTCTCCGTGGTCTTGATGGCCGTCCCGCCGACGATCTGCGCCACGAGGTCCGCGCGCGAGACCTCGACCAGGTGGCCGGAGCGCAGCACGCCCAACTCGGTGAGGATCGCGCCGTAGAGCCGGGCGACGGTGGTCTTGCCGGTGCCGGGCGGGCCCGCGAAGACCAGATGGCGGCTCATCGGCGGCACCGGCATCCCCATGCTCGCCCGGCGCTGCGCGAGCCGGGTGAGGTTGACCAGCGTGCGGACCTGCTGCTTGACGTCCTCCAGGCCGATGAGCGCGTCCAACTCACCCAGCGCGCCGCCTCCTTGTTCCCCCGCCGAGCCGGAGGAGGAGGCCGTGGCACCCGCCGGGTCCGTGCCCTCCGCGTCGCCCAGCCCCCAGGCGTCCCGGCGTCCGTTGTCCGCGCTGGTCAGCCCCTCCACGGCGAGCCGGTCGCCGGGGCGGACCTGCACCAGGCCGCCGCCGGTGTTCTCACGGGCCGTGCAGTTGACCAGGGAGACCGGCGCGTCGGTGTCGACGCGGAAGCCGTCGCCCTCGCTGCGCAGTGACTCGCAGGACGTGAAGGCGCCGCGCCCGCCGTCCTCCACGACCACACCGTGGCCGCCCGCACCGGTCACCCGCAGTCTGCTGGCGGTGAGTTCGCCGCCCTTCTCGACCAGGACCCCGGGGTGCGCGCTGCCGCGGTCGCCGCGGATCTCGCAGTCCCGCAGGGTGACGCTGCCGTCCGGCCCGACCGACAGACCGGGCCCGCCCGCCACCTCGACGCTGCCGCCGCCGACGTACAGGTTGCCGTCGTCCTCCACCCGGACGCCCGCCCCGCCGGGACGTTCGACCACGCAGTCCTCCAGGCGCCCGCGCCCGTCGGCCGAGACCTCCACGCCGTGGCCGCCGGGGGCCGTGACGAGCGCCCGCCGCAGCAGCGGGTTCGCACCGGTCCGCACCGAGATGCCGACGCCGCCGGCGTCCACCACCTCCAGCCGGTCCAGTTCGGCCACCGACTCCTCCTCCAGGAGCACACCCGCCGCCGAACTCCCCTGCACGGAAAGGCCGATGAGCACCGGTGAGGACGACCCGCCGACCCGCAGCGCCGGTGCCTGCGCCGCCTCCAGACGGCAGTCCTCGATAGTGCCGCGCGACCGCTCCAGTACGGCCATGCCGTGGCCCTCGGTCCGGGTCGTACGGCAGCGCCGCAGCCACGGATCGGTGCCGCCGGACAGCACGATCCCGGGACCGGTGGTGCCGGTGACCGTCACGTCCTCCAGGGTGGTGCGGGCCGCGCTGCTCAGGTGGACGCCGGTGCTGGTGTCGTGCACGGCGGTGCGCACGACCCGGGTGGTGCACTGGTCCTCCAGGGCGATCGCGGGCTTGTCGGTGGAGGAGATGTCGCAGTCCTCGACCGAGCCGCGCGCCTCGCCGTTCGCGAGGACGCCGTTGCCGCGCGCGTCGCGGACCGTGCAGCCGCGCAGGGTGACCCGGCCGCGTTCGCCGATCACCGTGCCCGAGGTGCCCAGGTGCTCCACCGTGCACGACTCGACCGAACTGTCCACCGGGGAGGTGACGACCAGGCCCGCGCCCTGCGGGTTGGTGACCCGGCAGTCGCGCATGGCGAGCGAGCCGGTGCCCCGGGCGAGCAGCGCGGTCCAGCCCGCACCCGTCACGTCGCAGCCTTCCAGGGCGAGTTGGCCGCGCGCCACGTCGATGACCGGCAACTCCTCGTCCCGGCCGGTCAGTACGAGATCGGTGAGCATCACGGCGTCCGCCTTCAGCACCACCGCACTGCCCCGCCGGGGCGCGATCTCCACGCTGCCGCGGGCCTGTTCGGCCACGATCGTCACCCGGGTGCCGATCACCAGGCCCTCCTGGTAGCGGCCCGGGCGGACACTGATCACGGCTCCGCCGCGCGCCCGCTCCAGTGCCTCGCCGATGGTCCGGAAGGAGTCCGCGGGGGAGTCCGGGGCGGGTTCCTGGCAGACGGTCAGTAGCTGGCGTGGCACGCCGGAGCCTCCAGTGAGATGTGAGTGCCGTAGGGGCAGCCGGTCAGCGCAGGGCGGCCGGGGTGGCCGCGCCGAGCGAGGTGAGCGCGTGACGCAGGGCCCGCAGGGCGTGGCTGCTGCGGGACTTGACCGTGCCCTGGGGGAGGTTCAGTTCGGCCGCGGTCTCCTCGATGCTGCGGTCGAGGCAGTAGCGGTGTACCAGCACCTCCCGGTGCGGGCGGTCGAGTTCGGCCAGCGCCCGGGTCAACACCTGTGACGTCAGCGTGCGTTCGCTGCTGTCGGAGACGACCTCGCGGTCCAGGGCGGTGGGGATGAGATCCGCGGGACGGGCCCGGCGGGTGCGGTGGGCGTCGATGGCCAGCCGCCGTACGACGGTGAAGAGCCACGGACGCGTCAGCCCCGGTGTCGAGGTGAGCCGGTCGGCGTGGCGCCAGGCCCGGAGCACGGCCTCCTGGACGATGTCCTCGGCCCCGTGCACGTCCCCCAGGGTCAGTCCCTGGGCGAACTGGAGCAGGGCGGTGCCGTGCGTCTGGTAGATCACACGCGCGAAGGCCTGGCCCCCGTCCGGGCATTTTCTGTTCTCCTGCTGCTCGTTCGCGATCACGCACCGATCGTCGGGGCCGCCGATCGGCTGTCGATCGAGTCCGGATCGACTCCCGATTGCGGTGCGATGGCCGTCCGCGCCCGGTGTCCGCCGCCCGGTGCGAGACGACGGCCCCATCTCTCACTACGGAGCAGAGCCGCGTGGGGTTCTCGTCCCCGGAAGGGAATCCGGCCCGCCGAGCCGAGGGGTAACGGTACGGTAACGGTGGCGGCGGAGGCAGAACTCACGGCCCCAGGGCCCCGTAGTGCGGGTGAGCGTCCCGTCCGCCGGTACGAGGAGGTGCACCGATGCGGCGACCCTCACCCGCTCGGCGCCGCCCGGTCTCCGTCCGGCGCCAGAGCGGCCAGCTTCTCGCGCATCGCTCCCGCGTCCGGATGCCCGAGCCGTTCCAGGATCCGCACCCCCTCCGCCAGCAGGGCGCGGGCCCGGTCCGGCTGCCCCAGGGCCAGCCGGGAGTCGGCGAGCGAGGCCAGCGTGTGTGCCTCCGCCCACGGGACCCCGCCCACGTGCCGGAAACGCGCCAGCGCCTCCTCGAACGCGGCGACGGCCTCGTCGTGGGCGCCGAGATGGTGCCGGGCGTGCCCGATGCTGTTGAGGACGTGCCCGAGCGTGTAGTCGTCGTCGCGGGCGCGGGCCAGCTCCAGCGCGGTCGCGCAGAACTCGAGTGCCTCGCGGTGCCGGCCCAGCAACGAGTGGTACCAGCCCAGCCCGTTGAGGATCCAGGACCGCAACCGGCCGTCGCCGTCCGGGCCGAGCAGCTCCAGGGCCTGCCGGTGGTGGTCGAGGGCGCCCTCCAGATCGCCCTGCACCTCCAGGACGACGCTCAGCTGACGATGGCTCTCGGTCAGCGCCGGGACGTCGCCCACCTTCGCGAACAGCTCGATGGCCCGCTCGATGTGCGCCCGCGCGTCACCGGTGCGCTTCGCGTACGACTCGGCCTGGGCCAGCCCCCGGTGGATGTGCGCGAGGGCGGTCGGATCGCCGAGCCGGTCGGCGGACTCCAGCGCGGTGCGCAGGGTGACGCCCAGCTCGTGCCACAGCCCCTGCCGGCCGAAGTGGTGCTCCACGCACCAGGCCAGCTGCCAGGCGTGGACGTCGAAGCCGTGCGCCGAGGCCTCCCTCAACACCGCGACCAGGACGGCCCGTTCGGTGCCGAACCAGGCCATGGCCCGCTGCGGGGTGGTGTGCGCCTCGCTGCGCACCCCCGGGGACGGGTCGGCCAGGACGATCCGGTCCCGGGTGAGGTCCATGAGCCGGGCGGCGGCGTAGGCGCTGTGCAGATAGTGGTCGGCCATGCGACGGCGGGCTGCCGTGATCTCGTCGGGGCCGGCTGTCCCGGCGGAGAGTTCGGCGGCGTAGGCGCGCAGCAGGTCGTGCCAGGCGTAGCGGCCGGGCGCCGGCTCGTCCACAAGATGGGCGTGCACCAGTTCGGCCAGCAGACTCCGCGTGGCGGCCGTGCCGAGACCGGCCAGACTCGCGGCGGCGGGCAGCGAGACGTCAGGGCCGGGGTGCAGCACCAGCAGCCGGAAGAGCCGGGCCGCGGCGGGCGAGAGCGCGTGGTACGACCAGGACAGCACGGCCCGTACGTCGGCCGCCTGGTCGGCGTCCGTGAACGCGTCGAGACTGCCGTGCCCCTCGGCGAGTTCGTCCGCGAGCGCGGCGAGCGGGAAGGCGGTGCGGTCGGCCGCGCGGGCCGCCGCGACCGCCAGGGCCAGCGGCAGCCGCGCGCACAGCTCGACGATCTCGCGCACCGCCTCCGGTTCGGCGGCCACGCGTTCGGCGCCCAGGCGGCGCAGCAGCAGGTCGCGGCCCTCGCGCGCGGTCAGCACGTCCAGACGCAGCGGGCGGGCGCCGTCCACGGCCACCAGCCCGCCCAGCCGGTTCCGGCTGGTCACGATGACCAGGCAGCCCGGCGCGCCGGGCAGCAGGGGCCGTATCTGACCGGCGTCCCGGGCGTTGTCCAGCAGGATCAGCACCCGGCGCCCGGTCAGCACGGTCCGCAGCCGTGCCGCCAACGCGTCCTGGTCCTCGGGGAGTTCACGCGGCGGGACCCCGAGCGCCTCCAGCAGGGTGCGCAGCGCCTGCGCGGGTGGGACCGGGGCGCCCACGGGGTCGAAGCCGCGCAGGTTGAGGTAGAGCTGCCCGTCCGGGAAGCGGGGGGCGATCCGACGGGCCCAGTGGATGGCGAACGCGGTCTTGCCGACCCCCGCGGTACCGCCGATCACGACGGTGGCGGAGGGCGCGTCACCCTCCGGGACCAGCGCGGAGGCCAGGTCGAGCTGGGCCTCCCGCCCGACGAAACCGTGCAGGCCGGAGGGGAGTTGGGCGGGGACGGGGCGGGAGGGTCTTTGCGGGGACGCCGGCTGCGGGGTCGCGGACGGCGCGGGCGTCGCCTCGACCGGGGTCACCGCGTGCGGCGGCACGGCGTGCGGCGGCACCGCATCCCGGGCCACCGCATCCCGGGCCACCGTGTCCGGGGTCACGGTGTCCGGGGTCACGGTGTCCGGGGTCACGGTGTCCGGGGCCACGGTGTCCGAGGCCACCGTGTCCCGTGTCGCACTGTGGCTGTTCGCGGTCGCCGGACCCCCGTCGCCCGGTACGGCGAGCAAGTCCCCGTCCCCGCGCAGGATCCGCTCGTAGAGGCGTTGCAGCGCGGGTGCCGGGTCGACGCCCAGCTCCTCCGCGAGCAGCGTCCGGGCCTCGGCGTACGTCTCCAGCGCCGCGGACTGCCGCCCGCACCGGTAGAGCGCCAGCATCAGCATCTCGCGAAACCGCTCGTCCAACGGATGCCCGGCGACCAGTACGGCCAACTCGGTTACGGCCTCGGCATGTTCGCCCAGATCGAGCCGTATCGCCAGCAGGGACTCCAGGGCGGACAGCCGGAGCGCCTCCAGTTGTTCGCGCCGTACCTGCGTGAACTCCCCGCGCACCCCGGACAGCGCGGGACCCCGCCACAGCGCGAGCGCGTCCCGCAGGTGCACGGCGGCCCCGTGCAAGTCCCCCGCGCGCCTGGCCGGTTCGGCCCGAGCGGTCAGCTCCCGGAAGGCGGCGAGATCGAGGTCGCCGGGGAGCGCGCGCACGACATAGGCGTCCCCCACGGACCGGATCAGCGCCGCGTCCTCGCCGAGGGCCCGCCGCAGCCGGTGCACATACGTCCGCACCGACCCCACCGCGGAGGCCGGCGGAGCGGCTCCCCACAACGCGTCGACCAACCGGTCCACCGGAACCCGGCCGCCCTCGGCCAGCAGCAGCACGGCCAGCACCGCCCGCTGCCGCGGCGGCCCGAGGTCCACCTCGACCGCGCCGCGCCACGCACTCACCGGCCCCAGCACCGCGAACCGAACCTGCTCCCGCACCTCAGAACTCTCCCCGCCGCCACAGACCCCCCGGCACGGACTCTTCACATCCCACTTGGAAGGGACTTGGAGCCGGCTTGGACGCGGAGCGCTGCCGCCGGCCACCTCCCGCGTTACGGCGTCCGGGCGCTGTTCCGGTCGTAGAGTCACATCGGCGGCTGACGGGTTGTCATACGGTCATGAAGATCGACGTTCTGTACCAGCACCCCATGCCGTCCCACCCGCGCCGCAGCGACACCAGGGCACCTCTGCCCGACCCCGGCGAGCGTGCCCGGTTGCGCCGCGCGTGGCAGCTCACCCACGAACAGGTCGCCGCCGCGTTCGGGGTGACCGCCGCGACGGTGCGTTCCTGGGAGAGCGGCCGCACCACCCCCACCGGTCTGCGGCGGGCCGCCTACGCCGCGTTCCTGAGCGGCCTGTCCCAGGGACTGGCCCCGGCCGGCGCGCACTCCGAAGCACCTCCGGCCGGCGCGGACCCCGACGCATCTCCGGCCGACGCGGACCCCGAAGCACCTCCGGCCGCCGTGAGCGCTCCACGCCGGGCGGCAGTGCGTCGCCGCTGCGACCCTCCGTCGGAGGGCTCCCGGCCCCCGAACCGTCCCCGGCCTCCGGTCGAGGGCGCCCGGGCGTGTCCGAAGCCTCGGCCCAGTGCCCCGGTGGCGTCCGCAGCCTCTGCGGAAGCACCACGGCGGATCCCCGTCCCGACGGCCTCCCCTGTGGAGGCGGGCCCTGATCCGGTCACCCCCGCACGCCGCCGCAGATTCCGGCTGCTGGCAGCCGCGTCGGGAGCCTGGACCCTCTTTCTGCACCTCATGATCACGTCTCCGCCGCCGCACTTGTGACGTCCAGCTCGAGCCTGCTCGGCGACGTCCGGGATCCCAACGCCTGTGCCAGACAACGGCGGGCGCGGAAGACGTGGACGCGGACGTCCTCCCGGCTGAAGCCGACGTCCTCCGCGATGAACTCGAAGGAGGGTCCGTCCAGTTCCCGCAGGATCCAGCAGACGCGCTGCTCCGCCGTGAGCAGGTCGAGGGCCTCACGCAGTCGCCGGACCGCGTCGGGCCCCTCGGCGACCCGGACCGGGGCCGCGGGTCCGCTGGCTCGCTGCGCGTTCAGGCAGTGATCGGTGGCGATCCGGCGGATCCACGTCCCGAAGGAGGAGCGTCCCTGGAACTCGGGCAGCTCGGGCAGCTCGGGCAGCCGTCGCCAGGCGTCGAGGAAGGCGTCCCGGACGACGTCCTCGGCCGCGCTGCGAGTGCCGAGCAGCCGGGTGGCGAGCTGCACGAGTGACGGTGCGTGCCGGTGCACCAGGACAGCGAAGGCGTCCTCGTCTCCCTCCGCCGCGAGGGCCGCCGGCAGAACGTCGTCCGGGCCGCAGTCAGCGTCAGGCGGTGGGGTTTCATGGCGAGCGCCCAGCACGGGGCGGCTCCTCTCGTACGGTCCACGTGGCGTCGACCCCTGCGGCGGCATGTACGTCACGCACAGCTTCGGGAGTCGGTCGGCGAACAGATGCTCGGCGCCACGGTCGACCGGTGCGCGGCCGAGGCTGGACCACCGGAGGCGCCGTGCTCCCGGCCGTGCGCTTGCCGGCCGGAGAGATCAACGACCGGGACCCATCCGCGCGGGCGGCGGCAACGGATTACCGGTGAGGGATACAGGAGCGGTGTCCTGGGCCGTCGTCCGTTCGTTGCTGGGACGCACTGTCGGACGACGGCCGCCTCCCGCCACGACAGCCGACCGGCCGCGTGAGGACCGGTCGCCGTGCGAAGAGGCCGTACTCACTCCACGATCGCCATCCCGTGATCCGTCGAGTTCAACCGCCGCCCCCCGTCCCCCGTGCACGTCACGATGTCCTCGATCCGCACCCCGAACCGCCCCGGCAGATACACCCCCGGCTCGATCGAGAAGCACATGCCGGGGACCAGCGGGGTCTCCTCGCCCTCGATCATGTACGGCGGCTCGTGCGTGGTGACGCCGATGCCGTGGCCGGTGCGGTGGACGAAGTACTCGCCGTAGCCGGCGTCCTCGATCACCCGGCGGGCCCGGCGGTCGATCTCCTGGCAGGGGACCCCGGGGGCGACCGCCTCGAAGGCCGCCTGCTGGGCCGTACGGACGAGGTCGTGCACCGCACGTTCCTCCGCGCCGGGTTCGCCCACGTGGATCGTACGGGTGGTGTCGGAGCCGTAGCCGTCCTTGAGGCCCCCGAAGTCGAGGACGACCGTGTCGCCGTGCGCGATCACGCGGTCGCCCGCCTCGTGGTGCGGGTTGGCGCCGTTCGGGCCCGAGCCGACGACCGTGAAGTCGACCTGGCTGTGGCCGTGCCGACGGAGGAGTCGGGCCAGGTCGGCGGCGACCTCCGTCTCGCGGCGGCCGGCGAAACGGACCGACAGGATCTCCTCGTACGCCGCGTCCGCCGCCGCTCCCGCCGCCGCGAGCCGGGCCACCTCGTGCTCGTCCTTCACCGCGCGCAGCATCGGCAGGACGACGGTCAGCGGACGGTAGGTGGTCAGGGGGAGTGCCTCCTGGAGGCCGAGCAGGTGCAGGGCCCAGGTCACGTCGGAGACGCCGTAGCGGCCGTTGGGCAGGAGGAGTCCGGTGGCAGCGGCGTACGGGTCCTGGCCGTCGCGCCAGTCGGAGATCCGCAGCGCGCCCGCGCCCGGGGCGGCCTCCGCGTCGGGGCGTTCCAGGGCCGGGACCAGCAGGCGGGGCTCTGAGCGGGGCGTGAGGACGAGGAGGGTGAGGCGCTCCGTGATCGCGGTGGGCCGGTAGCCGCACAGCCACACCAGGTCGGGACCCGGCGTCACCAGCAGCCCGGCCAGTCCCGCCTCGGCCGCGTCCCTGGCCGCCCGGGTCATACGGGCCGCGTAGTCACTTTCCGTGAAGGGGGCGGGGGTGTCGTTCATGAGGCTCCTCGGGCCGGGGTCGCCGTCCGTTCATCGTCCGAGGGACAGAGCGAGGGACGCCCGGGGCTTACGCCGAACGGGTGAACGTCCGGCTCGGCCCGACCCGGTGACCTGCTCGTTCGCACGGACGCACCCGACCCGGTGAACGGGGAGATCGAGCACATGGCCCACGCGGAGGCCTGCGGGAGTACGTGACCGCGTACCGGGGCTAGCGCGGACCCAGTGAGCGCTCGGTGACCCGGGCCAGGTGCGCCATGAACGTCTCGCGGGCGTCCGGGGTGAGGGTGCGCAACGCCACCAGCGCGGTGATCACCACGTCGCACAACTCGGCCTCGACGTCCTCCCAGGTGTGGGTGACGCCCTTGCGCGGGTTCTGCCCGACCGCCCCGATGACGGCCTCGGCGACCTCCCCGACCTCCTCGGACAGCTTCAGCATCCGCAGCAGCAGCCCCTCCCGCCCCCGCACCGGCTGCCCGGCCTCCAGCCAGGCCCACAGACCGTCGACGGACTCCCACAGATCCGGAGAGGACATGCCGCGCTCACTCATACGGAGCAGCTTGTCACGGCGTGAACCTCCACCGGGTCACTCCCCGTACAACGCCTCCTGCTCCTCGAACAGTGCCTCCTGCGTGTCGTCGGACTGTCCCTCCTTCTCCCGGAGCCGGCGGCCGCGCAGGCCGACGACCGCCGCCGTGGCCAGGCCGGTCACCGCGAGGGCCGCCGGGACCATCCAGCCGCGGTTGACCGTGTGGCCGAGGGCGTGGTCGAGGGAGAGGCGGCCGGGGCCCGTCACCGCGAGGCCCGCCGCAGTGAGGCCGAGTGTGGCCGCGTACTCGTAGCCGCCGCCGGTGTTGAAGAAGCCGTTGGGCGCGTGCACGGCGGACGCGCCGGCCATCGCGCCGGCCGCCGCCGCGCCCGCGGCCGGGGTCGCCAGGCCCAGCGCGAGCAGCGTGCCGCCGCCCGCCTCGGCCAGCCCGGCCGCCGTCGCGCTCGCCCGGCCCGGCGCGTACCCGACCGACTCCATGAACTGCCCGGTCCCCTCGATGCCGCCCCCGCCGAACCAGCCGAGCAGTTTCTGTGCGCCGTGGGCGGCCAGCACACCCCCGGTCCCCAGCCGGAGCAGCAGCAGGCCCAGATCACGTCGGTCGTAAGCGGTCACGATGACTCCCAGCACGAGATGCGGAACGGGACCCCCCTCGCGTTTCCACCGTCGCACCGCTCACACCCGCCCGGAAGAACCGCGCGGCCGTTCGGGTGGCGCCCCCGCACCCGCGGTGTGAGTCTGACGGGCATGACGATTCAGACAGCCAAGCTCAGCGACCCGGTCGTCCGCGCCTTCGTCTCCGCCGTCAACGCCCATGACCGCGAGGCCTTCCTGGCACTGCTCGCCCCCGGCGCGACCATGGCGGACGACGGCAGCGACCGCGACCTCGACGACTGGATCGACCGGGAGATCTTCTCCTCCCGCGGCCACATGGACGTCGACAACGAGTCCCGGGGCGGCCGCGACCTCATCGCCCGCTACAGCAACGACACCTGGGGCGAGATGCGCACCAAGTGGCACTTCGAGGTCGGGGAGGACGGCCGGATCTCGCGCTTCGAGACCGGCCAGGCCTGACGCTTGCCCTGGTGTGCACTCCAACTCGTAGCCTCCAGGCCATGGAGACCACCAGGACACTCGGTCGCAGCGGTATCGAAGTGAGCGCGCTCGGCTTCGGCTGCTGGGCCATCGGCGGTGAATGGCAGAACAGCGACGGGCAGCCCCTCGGCTGGGGCAAGGTCGACGACGAGGAGTCCGTACGGGCGGTCCGGCGCGCCCTCGACCTCGGCGTCACCTTCTTCGACACGGCGGACGCCTACGGCACCGGGCACAGCGAGCGCGTCCTCGGCCGTGCCCTCGGCAAGCGCCGGGACGACGTCGTCCTCGCCACCAAGTGGGGCAACGTCTTCGACGAGGAGACCCGCACCCTCCTCGGCACGGACGACACACCCGCCCACGCCCGCCGCGCGCTCACCGCCTCCCTGGACCGCCTCGGCACCGACCGCATCGACCTCTACCAGCTGCACATCTCCGACGCGGACCTCGAACGGGCGGCCGAACTCCGCGACACCTGCGAGGAGTTCGTGCGCGAGGGCCTGATCCGCGCCTACGCCTGGAGCACCGACGACCCGGCCCGCGCCGCCGTCTTCGCCGAGGGGGAGCACTGCGCCGCCGTACAGCACGCGCTGAACGTGATGCAGGACGCCCCCGACCTGCTCGCCCTGTGCGAGGAGTACGACCTGGCGAGCATCAACCGCAGCCCCCTCGCGATGGGCCTGCTGGCCGGCAAGCGTCAGGGCCCCCAGGACACGGGCGACATCCGCAGCAGGCCCCCGGCCTGGCTCCCGGGCTTCGGTGACGGTGCGACCGCCGACCCCGAGTGGCTGCGGAGGATCGACGCGCTGAAGGACATCCTCACCAGCGAGGGCCGCACCCTCGCGCAGGGTGCCCTGGCCTGGATCTGGGCCCGCAGCCCACGGACCGTTCCGATCCCGGGCTTCCGCTCGGTGGCCCAGGCGGAGCAGAACGCGGGAGCGATGGAGAAGGGACCGCTCACCGCCGACCAGGTGACCGAGGTCGACCGCATTCTCGGACGGTGAGCGGCCCAAGTCCTAACGCGTGTACGACGCTTGCTGCTCGGTCAGCGTGATCCGCCCCGCCTTGATGGTGGCCAGCCGCGGTGCCCGCCGGGCGATCGACGAGTCATGCGTGACCATGATGAACGTCAACCCGTACTCGTGCCACAAGCCCTCCAGCAGCGCCATGATCTCGTCCCGCATGGACTCGTCGAGGTTGCCGGTCGGCTCGTCGGCCAGCAGCACCTTCGGCTTCTTCACCAACGCCCGTGCGATCGCGACCCGTTGCTGCTGGCCGCCGGACAACTCCGAGGGCGCGTGCGTGAGCCGCTCACCGAGGCCCACGGACCGCAGCGCCTCCGCCGCCCGCTCCCGGCGTTCGGCCGGCCTGACGCCCAGGGGGACCAGCGCGGTCTCGACGTTCTCCTGGGCGGTGAGCGTCGGGATGAGGTTGAACGACTGGAAGATGATGCCGATCTTCTCGGCCCGCAGCCGCGTCAGCCTGGCCTCGCCGATCCGCGCGAGGTCGACGCCGTCCAGTTCGACGCTGCCCTCGGTCGGCCGGTCGAGCCCGCCGATCATCTGGAGCAGCGTGGACTTGCCGCCGCCGGTGGGGCCCTGGATGACCAGCTGGTCGCCGTCCTCGATGGTGAGGTCGACACCGCGCAGGGCCTCCACGGTCTCCTTGCCGCGGCTGTAGCGCTTGGTGACGCCCGTGAGTCTGTACATGAGAGCTCCGTTGAGAAGTGCGTAGCGAAGAGGTGAGGGGGTTACGACACGCTGCGCAGCGCGTCCGCGGGCCGCATCCGGGACGCCCGCCACCCGCCCATCGCCCCGGCGATCAGACCGCCGGCGACCGCGAGGCCCACCGCGAGCGCGATGGTGGTGATCGAGACCGGCGCGGACAGCGCGATCTCCATGGTGTTCTGCGAGGCCTGCCCCCCGGGTCCGCCGCCGCCGGGTCCGCCGCCCATCCCGCCACCGCCGCCGCCCCCGGTGTTCCCGAGCTGCGCGGTCAGCTTGGGGCTGATCGCCGTGACCGCGTAGGCCGCCGCGAGGCCCAGGCCGATGCCGAGGGCCCCGCCGAGCAGACCGTTCACCACGGACTCGCCTACGACCTGCCGGGTCACCCGGCGGCTCGGCCAGCCGAGCGCCTTCAGCGTGCCGAACTCCCGGACCCGGCGCGAGACCGCCGAGGAGGTCAGGAGCGCGGCCACCAGGAACGCGGCCGCGAGGACGGCGATCGACAGCCACTTGCCCACGCTGGTCGCGAGGTTCGAGGCGGTGGACAGCGACCCGGAGACGGTCTCGGCGAGATCCGCGGAGGTCGTGACGGTCGTACCGGAGATGTTCTTCTGGATCGCCGACTTGACGGCGTCGATCTGCTTCGAGTCGCTCGCCTTGACGTAGATCGTGGTGACCTTGTTCTTGGCGTCCGCCAGTGTCTGCGCCTGCTTCAGGGGCAGGTAGACGTCGGTGGTGGACTCGCTGCTGTCGGGCGTCGCGATACCCATGACCGTGTACTTGGTGCCGGAGACGGTCAGGGTCTTGCCGACCTTGAGGGAGTTCTCCTTGGCGTACGACGCGCTGACGACCGCGACCTTCGCGTTGCTCTGCGCGGCGGTGAAGGTCTTGCCGGTGGTGATCTTCGAGCCGGCCAGCGGGCCGAGGGTCTGGTCGCCGACGTCCACGCCGGCGACGGAGTAGGAGTTCACGTCGAAGTTGGCGCCACCGCCCTGGACTTGGGGAGCGGCAGTGCTGTTACCGGCGGAGCCGGAGCCGCCGGGACCCTCCTGGCCGCCGCCGCTCCCGCTGTTCCCGCCGGAACTCTGCGCCTTTCCCTGGGTGAAGGACCCGTCGACCTTGGTGACGTTCAACGTCAGTGCGCCGACCGCGCTCGCCACGCCCTTCTGCTGCGTGACCTTGGTGACCACCGAGGACGCCAGGGCCTGACCGCCCTGGGTCATCACACGGTCGGAACTCTGCGTCGTGTCGCTGCCGTTGGAACTGGCGTCGAACTGGAAGTTCGGTCTGCCCGAACTTCCGGACGTGGGCGCCGACCTGGTCTTGGTGACGGTCATGTCGGTGCCGAGGCCGTAGAGCGACTTCAGGACCTTGTCCTGCGCCTGTGTCATACCGGCCGACACCGAGTTGACGGTGATGACCAGGGCGATTCCGAGCGCCAGACCCAGTGCGATCACCAGGGCCGCCTTCTTGCGCCGGCCCAGCTCGCGCTTGAGATAGATGCCAAACATCCCGTTCCTCGAAGGTTCTTGGCGCCCGCTGTGGGCGCGCCCTCAAGGTAGGGACGGCGTATTGGGGGGCCGTGAGGAAGCGATAGGTGCAGGCTGAGAAGGGATGTGCGTGAGCTGAGAATGTGTGCGGCGGTCGTCCACGGCCCGGTGCGCACCTCGCGGTCCCACGCGAGATCCACCCCCACCCGGGCCATGGACGGCCGCCGCCTCCCCCCTCGGGCGAGGTCTGCGGAATGCCGCTCCCCAAGTGTGAAGCTCTTGTGGAGGGCACGTGACGAGCATAAGCCTCCGACCAGTGCTGGTGGGTGTGGAATGACAGATTCCGTTTGTAGAAATCGACCGTCCCGTGCCCGCGCCGTGGCGGCTCAGCCACGCCCCACGTACGGCATCGCCGTCGCCAGCACCGTCGCGAACTGCACGTTCGCCTCCAGCGGCAGCTCCGCCATGTGCCGGACCGTACGGGCCACGTCGGCCACGTCCATCACGGGCTCAGGAACGACCTCCCCGTTGGCCTGGAGCGCCCCGGCGCCCATGCTCGCGGTCATGTCGGTCGCCGCGTTCCCGATGTCGATCTGCCCCACCGCGATGCCGTACGGCCGCCCGTCCAGCGACAGTGACTTGGTGAGGCCGGTGAGGGCGTGCTTGGTCGCGGTGTAGGCGACGGAGTGCGGCCGGGGCGTGTGCGCCGAGATCGACCCGTTGTTGATGATCCGGCCGCCCTGCGGATCCTGCTCCTTCATCTGCCGGTACGCGGCCTGCGCGCACAGGAACGCCCCGTTGAGATTGGTGTCCACCACGTGCCGCCAGGCGTCGTACGGCAGTTCCTCCACCGGCACCCCGCCGGGCCCGAACGTCCCCGCGTTGTTGAACAGCAGGTCGACCCGACCGAACCGCTCCACGACGGCGCCGAACAGCGCGGCCACGTCCCCGGGTTCGGAGACGTCCGTCCGTACGGCGAGCGAGGCGCCCTCCGGCACGAGGGCTGCCGTCTCCTCGAGCGTCCCGCCCCGCCGCCCGGCCAGCGCCACCGCCCACCCCGCCCGCAACAGCTCCACGGCAACCGCCCGCCCGATCCCGGACCCCGCCCCGGTCACGACGGCGGTCTTCGCATTGTTGGTGTCCATGGCCCCGCAGCGTAGGACTCCGTCGGTGGGACGGGTGGCGTGGGGGAGGGCACGGGTGTTGCGGTGGGGGTCGGGGCGGGGCAGGGGCGGAGTCAGGCCCCGAGGTCGGCCAGGGCGTCAACCTGTGAGGCCGCGGTCGGCCGGCCCCTTTGTCGCCCTCGCCGCACCGCCCTCCCACTCACGCCGACGTGACGCTCTCCAAGGTCCGTTCTCCCGGGTAGCGGACGCCGATCCGGTCCCGTACCGCGTCCAGGGTGCGCATCACCGCGAGCGTGCCCTCCAGCGGGACCAGCGGGGACTCGGTCTCCCCGGCCCGCAGGGCCCGCATGACCTCGCGGGCCTCGTGCTTGAGGCTGTTGCGGGGGCCGTCGGCCGGGTCGGCGGCGAACTCCTCCGGGTCCCGTCCGTCCCGGTGCAGCACGAAACGGTCCGGGTGGAAGAAGCCGTTCGGGATGTCGATCCGGCCCAGCGAACCGGTGACCGAGGCGATCGTCGCGGTGCCGCCGGTCAGGGAGCAGTGCAGCGAGGCCAGCGCCCCGCCGTCGTAGGACAGCAGCGCACCCGTCTGGAGGTCGACGCCCTCCTCGGACAGCACCGCCTTCGCCACGACGTCCGACGGCTCCCCGAGCAGCAGATGCGCGAACGACACCGGGTACACGCCGAGGTCCAGCAGCGCGCCCCCGCCCTGCGCGGGGTCCCGCAGCCGGTGCGCGGGCGGGAAGGGCCCGGCGAGCCCGAAGTCCGCCTGCACGGTGCGCACCTCGCCGATCGCGCCGTCCTCGACGAGAGCCTTGAGGCGCCGGATCAGCGGGTTGCAGTACATCCACATGGCCTCCATGAGGAAGCGCCCGCCGTCCTTCGCGAGCCCCACCAGCTCCTCGGCCTCCCGCACGTTCAGCGTGAACGCCTTCTCGCACAGGACGTTCCGCCCTGCGCTCAGACAGAGCCCGGCGGCCGCGCGATGCGCCGAGTGCGGGGTCGCCACGTACACGACATCGATGTCCGCGTCCTCGGCGAGGGCGCCCCACTCGCCGTACGCCCGCTCGATCCCGAACCGCTCCGCGAAGGCCTTCGCCGACGCCTCGGAGCGCGAGGCCACCGCGACCACCTCCGCGTCCGGCAGATCCACCAGGTCCGCGGTGAACGCCGCCGCGATCCCGCCCGTCGCCAGAATCCCCCAGCGCACGCTCTGCTCCGTCATGCCCGGCTCCACCCTCGCTCACCTGACCGCCGCCACCTTGTACGAGCTGAGAGCATAGGTGGCCGGGGGTCCGGGGGGTCCCCCGGGACAACGCAGCACAGGGAGAGGGAGGGGCACATGCCCGAGCGAGGGCATCTTGAGCAGCCGAACCGCGTCGAGGGGTCGAGCGCGCCTGACATCGACGTGGCGAGCGCGCCGGACGCCGAGGTGGCGGCCGTACCGGACCCGGCCGCGCCGACGACCTCGCCGGACGCCGAGGCGGCGGCCGTACCCGACCCGACCGCGCCGACGACCGCCGTGCGCCGCACCGGCCTCCTCGTCACCCTGCTCCTCGGCGGGCTCACCGCCACCCCGCCCCTGGCGATGGACATGTACCTGCCGTCACTGCCGCAGGTCACCGACTCCCTGCACGCCCCCGCCGCCACCGTCCAGCTCACCCTCACCGCCTGTCTGCTCGGCATGGCGCTCGGGCAGCTGGTGGTCGGCCCGATGAGCGACCGCTGGGGCCGCAGGCGCCCGCTGCTCGCCGGTCTCGCCGTGTACGTCGTCGCCACCGCGCTGTGCGCCGTCGCGCCGACCGTGGAGTTCCTGGTCGGCTTCCGGCTGCTCCAGGGCCTCGCGGGCGCCGCCGGCATAGTGATCGCCCGGGCCGTGGTCCGGGACCTCTACGACGGCGTCGCGATGGCCCGCTTCTTCTCCACCCTCATGCTGATCGGCGGTGTCGCGCCGGTCGTGGCGCCGCTGGTCGGCGGGCAGATCCTGCGGGTGACGGACTGGCGGGGCGTGTTCGTGGTCCTGACCGTGGTCGGGGCGCTGCTCGCCGTCCTGGTGTGGGCCAGGCTCCCCGAGACCCTCCCGGCGGCCGACCGGCACACCGGCGGCGTCGGCGACGCCCTGCGCTCCATGCGCGGGCTCCTGGCCGACCTGCCCTTCACCGGCTACATGCTCACCGGCGGCTTCGCCTTCGCCGCCCTGTTCGCCTACATCTCGGCGTCCCCGTTCGTGGTCCAGGAGATCTACGGCGCCTCCCCGCAGACCTTCAGCCTGCTGTTCGGCGTGAACTCGGTCGGGCTCGTCGTGGTCGGCCAGATCAACGGCAAGGTGCTGGTGGGACGGGTCGGCCTGGACCGGGTCCTGGGCGTGGGCCTGCTGATCGTGACCGCGGCGGCCACGGCCCTGCTGCTGATGGCGACCGGCGTCTTCGGCGAGGTCGGGCTCGCGCCCGTCGCCGCCGCGCTCTTCGTCCTGATGTCCGCGATGGGCGTCACCCTGCCCAACGCCCAGTCCCTCGCCCTCCTGCGCACCCGGCACTCCGCGGGCTCCGCGTCCGCCCTGCTGGGCACGTCCTCCTTCCTCATCGGCGCGGTCGCCTCCCCGCTGGTCGGAATGGCCGGGGAGCACACGGCCGTCCCGATGGCGGTCGTCCAAGTGGCGGCAGCACTGGTAGCGCTCCTGTGTTTCATGGCAATGTGCCGTCCCTGGAACAAGCGTGCGACTGAGGACCCGAGAACGGAGGCGAAGAGCTGAGCGCACCGAAACTGCGCACCGACACACCGGAGCGGGCCGGACTCGACCGCGAGGAACTCCGGCACCTCGTCAGGGACTTCCGGATCCTCACCACCGGCAGGCGCCCCTGGGCCGCCGGAGCCGTCCTGGCCGCCGGGCGCGGCCCGGTGATCGCCGTGGAGGAGGCCTCCGGCTGGGCCGTCCGCTACGCGTCCTACGACCCCGAGGCCGACGCGGGCGTCGAACTGCCCCCGGAGTGCCGCGTCCCCGCCCGCGTGGACACCCCCTTCGACCTGGCCTCCCTCACCAAGCTGTTCACGGCGGTGGCGGCGGTGCAGCAGATCGAGCGGGGCACGCTGGGCATCGACGCCCGGGTGGGCGCGTACCTGCCGGAGTTCACGGCGGCCGTGACCCACGGCATCACCGTCCGCGAGCTGCTGACCCACACCTCGGGCCTGCGCCCCGAGCTCCCGCTGTACGACTGCGCCGACGACGAGGAACGCCTCGCCCTGCTGCGCGCCGAGCCGCCCATCGGGGTCCCCGGCACCTACACCTACTCCGACCTCAACCCGCTGCTCCTCCAGCACGTCCTCGAACGCATCACGGGCCGGCCGCTCGACGTGCTCATCCACGACGGCATCACCCGGCCGCTCGGGATGACGTCGACCCGCTTCGGCCCCTGCCCGGAGGCCGCGGCCACGGAGGACCAGCGCCGACCGTGGGCGAAGGCCGACCGGGGCATGGTGCGGGGCGTGGTCCATGACGAGAACGCCTGGGCGCTGGGCGGAGTGGCGGGCCACGCGGGCCTCTTCTCGACCGCCCGGGACCTCGCGGTCTTCTGCCGGACCCTGCTCGCGGGCGGCTCGCACGGCCCGGCCCGCATCCTGGGCCCGGACTTCGTGGAGCTGCTGCTGACCCCGCCGGGCCTCGGCTTCGCGATCGACCAGAAGTGGTTCATGGGTGAGCTGGCGGGCCGGGGAGCGGCCGGCCACACGGGCTTCACCGGCACGTCCCTGGTCCTGGACCCGGCGACGGACACGTTCGTCGTGCTCCTGGCCAACACGGTCCACCCGCGCCGACGCCCGCCGGACAACAGGCCGAGGGCGGAGATCGCCACGAGGGTCGCGCGGGCGGTCCGGGAGACGTGAGCAGGAGGTGACCGGGACCGGGACGTGACCTGGGGCCGGGGCGTGACCTGGGGCCGGGGGCTGACCGGGTTGGGGCGGGGCTGAGGCCGGGACGTGCTGGGCCCAGGAGGTGACCGGGGACGCGACCGCTGACGGGGACGGTCACATACGAGCCCCCGTCCCGGTCATGCCTCGGCCACGGCCACTTGCCGCTCCCAGTCACGCCCGGCTCCCAGTCACGCCCGGCTCCCAGTCACGCCCGGCTCCCCGTCACGCCCGGCTCCCCGTCACGCCCGGCTCCCCGTCACGCCCCGCTCCCAGTCACGCCCGGCTCCCAGTCACGCCCGGCTCCCCGTCACGCCCCGCTCCCCGTCACGCCCGGCGGGGCCCCCGAGGCGGCCGGGAAGCCGCCGGATCCGCCCCGCGCCCGGCCGCCCATAGAATCACCGGGTGACCGCCCCCGCACTCCCGTCCGAGACCCTCCGCGCCGCCCTCGCCGGCCTCCTCGACGGCCTTCCCCCGAGGCAGGCGGCCCAGGCGGTAGACCGGCTGATCGCCAACTACCGCGGGACCACGCCCACGGACGCCCCGATCCTGCGCGACCGGGCGGACGTGGCCGCGTACGCCGCCTACCGCATGCCCGCGACGTTCGAGGCGGTCCACGCGGCGCTGGAGGCGTTCGCCGAGGCCACCCCGGGCTGGACTCCCGCGGGCCACGTCGACGTGGGCGGCGGCACCGGCGCGGCGACCTGGGCGGTGGCCGCGACCTGGTCCGGCGACCGCGAGGTCACCGTGCTCGACTGGTCCGAACCGGCCCTGGCCCTCGGCCGCGAGCTCGCCGCTTCCCACCCGGCCCTGACCCAGGCGCGCTGGCAGCGGGCGAGGATCGGCAGGGACCTCACCCTGCCCGCCTCGGACCTGGTCACGGTCTCCTACGTCCTCAACGAGCTGACCCCGGCCGACCGCACCGCGCTCGTGGACACCGCGGCGGCAGCGGCCCAGGCGGTCGTGATCGTCGAGGCCGGCACTCCGGCCGGCTACGCCCGCGTCATCGAGGCCCGCGACCGCCTGATCGCCGCTGGCTTCCGGATCGCCGCGCCCTGCCCGCACAGCGCGGCCTGTCCGATCGTGCCCGGTGAGGACTGGTGCCACTTCGCGGCGCGGGTCAGCCGCTCGTCCCTGCACCGCAAGATCAAGGGCGGCTCCCTGCCGTACGAGGACGAGAAGTTCAGCTACGTCGCCGCGACCCGCCTTCCGGCGACACCGGCCCCTGCCCGGGTAATCCGCCGCCCACAGATCCGCAAGGGCCAGGTCCGTCTGGACCTCTGCGAACCCGACGAACACCTGACCCGCCGCACGATCACCAAACGCCACGGCGACCTGTACAAAACAGCAAGAGACACCACGTGGGGCGCCCCTTGGCCCCCGCCGGACCACTAACCGAGGCGCCAGGGGGCACTGAACCGGTCCGGCTTCGGCTTGAGGAGAGCGTCGGGCGTGATCTCGGGGGGCGGGCAGCCGTCCCCAGTTACCGATGCCCGCCACCCCCCAGTCGCCGACGCCCCCGTCACTCCCGCCCTCCCTCCTTCCGCCCCTCCCGGAGTTTCCGCAGCAGCTCGCGCTTCTGTGCTCCCGCATCCCGGGGACCGCCGGTCCGGGCTCCTCCGCCACCGCCGCGCAGCGCCTCGCGGTTGATGTTGCTGCGGGTGCCGCCGACTCCGAGCATGTTGCTTGCTCCACCTCGTGCCATGGTCCATTCCTCCCTATCCGTAATCCATAAACGAGACGTCTCGTCTCGCTGCACCACTCTCCAGCGAGACGCACCGTCTTGTCAACTGATAAATTCGCCTCATGGCCACCGAGAAGTCCAAGCAGCCCGCCCCCGACGCCACCCGCCGCAGCGAGAAGTCCCGTCGTGCGATCTACGACGCCGCCCTCGACCTGGTCGCCGAGGTCGGCTACCCCCGGACCACCGTCGAGGGCATCGCCGCCCGCGCAGGCGTCGGCAAGCAGACCATCTACCGCTGGTGGTCCTCGAAGGCGGAGGTGCTGCTGGAGGCCTTCCTCGACCTGAGCGAGCAGGCCGCAGACGAGGCCGCCCCCGGCGAGCCCTACGCCATCCCGGACACCGGAGACCTCGCCACGGACCTCAAGGCCGTCCTGCGCATGACCGTCGACCAGCTCAAGGACCCCCGCTTCGAGGCCCCCTCCCGCGCCCTGGCCGCCGAAGGCGTCGTCAACGAAGAGGTCGGCCGCGTCTTCGTGGCCAAACTCCTCGAACCCTCGCTCCAGTTGTACGTCGACCGCGTGCGCGCCGCCCAGGAGGCCGGCCAGGTGCGCCCCGAGGTCGACCCCCGCATCGCCCTCGAACTCTGGGTCTCCCCGCTCGCCCAGCGCTGGCTTCAGTACACCGGCCCGATCTCCTACGACTACACCGACACCCTCGTCGACTACGCCCTGCACGGCCTCGCCCCGCGCTGAGCCCCCGCCGAGCCCCCCATATCCGCTCCGGGCCCCCCGAAGCGGAGGAAGATGGGACCATAAGGCATGCTGTTTGGACGACAGCGAGGCGAGGGCGATAGATGAGCGCGGAGTCGGGGGGCCGGACGGGGATGCAGGGCAAACTCTCCCAGTGGCTGCGCGGACGCCGGCCCAAGGAGGCCGCCGCCGCGGACGACGGCGGCCGTGAGGCCCTGCTGCTCGCCACCGCCTCCGCGGGACTCCCGCTCGCGCCCGCCGCGTATCCCACCGCCGACTACCGGTGTTCGTGCGACCGCGTCGGCTGTCCCACGCCCGCCCGGCACCCCGTGTCGTTCGCGTGGCAGACCCAGTCGACCACCGACCGCGCACAGATCGAGGCCTGGGCCCGGAACCAGCCCCAGGCCAACTTCATCACCGCCACCGGCATGGTCCACGACGTCCTGGACGTCCCCCTGGAGGCCGGCCAGGAAGCCCTGGAGCGGCTGCACGCCGCCGGCGTCGAGGTCGGCCCGGTCGCCGAGAGCGACGACGGTCGGCTCCTCTTCTTCACCCTCACCCGCGGCACCCCCGAGGACGAGGACGAGTGGTGGCCGTGCGAGCTGGACTGCCACCCAGAGACGGCGGACGAACACCCGGGCCTGCGCTGGCACTGCCGCGGCTCCTACGTCCTCGTACCGCCCGCCCGGCTGCCCGGCGACCAGGCCGTGCACTGGGTCCGCGGCCCCGAACACCCGCTGCCCGACCCGCTGAGCCTGCTGGAGTTCCTCACCGACGCCTGCGCCCGGCACGCCGGCCAGGAACCGGACCCCGCGGACACGGCCTGGCCCCTGCGCCGGTAGCGACCCCCGGCCCTCAAAGGCCCGACCGCAAAGGCCCGACCTCAAAAGCCCGACCTCAAAGGCCCGCTCCGCCCCCTCCGCAGAGACGACCCTCCGCTACGACCCCTCCGCGGCCGTCAGCCCCTGGATCCGTCCGAGCACGGTGACCTTTCCGCCGCCCGCGCCCTTCGCCGGGTCGAGAGCCACCTCGTTGGAGACGAACTCCATCGTCAGCGACTGCTTGATCTCGCCCTTGGTCAGCGCGAGCGCGGCCTCGCCGGGGGAGGGGATCGTCGTACCGACGTGTGCCGTCTGCTTCACGTAGTGGTGCGTCGCGAAGAACACCAGCGCCCCGCCGTCCGCGGTGCGCAGCGCCAGCGGCGCGTAGGCGTCGTTCGTCAGCGGCTCGTCGATGTACTGGGTGGCCAGTCCCGGTCGGGTGGCGTCCTTCGCCCGGCCCGCCCGCCACACGCTGGTCTGGCTGCCGTCCGCGAAGAGGTCCCCGCCGCTCCTCAGGTAGTCCGTGTAGGACTTGCTCAGGTCCTCGGGCGCGGCGGCCAGGTCGGTCGAGTTCGCCGGAACCGCCTCGGCCCAGCCGTCGGCGTCCTTCTTGAACTCCGGCACCTTGCCCTGCGCCACCAGCGTCAGATACGCCACCTGGAACGGCTCGTTCAGGCCGTTGCGGGTGAACACCAGCAGCCAGCGCGCGCTGCCGCCTTTGTTGCCGACCGCGTCGGCGACGAACCAGCGCGGCCAGCCGGCCTTCTTCGGGATGGTGTACGTGACGTCCGACAGCTTCAGCGGGGTGTGCCTGGTGTTGCCGCCGGGGCTGGTCGTCTTCCCGGCCTTCAGCCGGGCCGCGTCGATGGCACCGAGCGCGCCGGTGACATGAGCGGCGTCCAGCGAGCTGTCGTACGCCTTGTCCGCCGCGTTGTACGCGTCCGTGAACTGCTCCAGCGCCTTGGCGGCCTCCGCCTTGGTGGTGGCGGGAAGCACCTCCCGCTCGCCGTGCACCACCACGCATCCGCTCGCCGTCATCGACAAAGCGGTCACGGACACCGCTATCAGCGCGCTCCGGTCAAGCCTGCGGGGCCTTCGAGGGCCGCGATCCCTGCTCATCAGGTGCCTTCACCTTCCCCTTCCCGGAGGCGAACCCTACCGGGAGCAGGAACAGCACGAGCGTGGGGATCAAGTACAGCAGCCACACCGTGACCTGAAGCTTCGTCGGGTCCGGCTGGAAGTTGAACACGCCCTTGAGGAGGGTGCCGTACCAGCTGTCCGGCGGGATGGTGTCGCTGATGTCGAAGGGCTTGTCGTACAGGCCCGGCAGCCAGTCGGCTTCCTGGAGGTCGTGGAAGCCGTACGCCAGCACGCCCGCGGCCACCACGACCAGCATGCCGCCGGTCCAGGTGAAGAACGTGGAGAGGTTGATGCGCAGGGCGCCGCGGTAGAACAGCCAGCCCAGGACGACCGCCGTGAAGATGCCCAGGGCCGCCCCGATCAGCGGGCGCGGGGTGCCGTCGCCGGCCGCGTGCACGGACGTCCACACGAACAGGGAGGTCTCCAGGCCCTCGCGGCCGACAGCGAGGAACGCGGTGGCGACCAGCGCGCCCGTGCCCATCTGGAGGGCCACGTCGAGCTTGTCGTGCAGCTCGGACTTCAGGTGCCGGGCGGTGCGCTTCATCCAGAAGACCATCCACGTCACCAGGGCGACCGCGAGGACCGACAGGGAGCCGCCGAGCGCCTCCTGGGCCTCGAACGTCAGCTCCTGGGAGCCGAATTCGAGCGCGCAGCCGAAACCGAGGGCGAGCGCCACCGCGACCCCGATGCCGGTCCAGATGGGCTTGAGAGCGTCCCTGCGGCCCGTCTTCACCAGGTAGGCGATGAGGATGCAGACGACGAGTGAGGCCTCCAGGCCCTCGCGCAGACCGATCAGGTAGTTGGAGAACACGGGTCAGGCCTCCTTGGAGAACAGCGTGCGGCCCCACCAGTCGTCCTTGTCGCGGACGCCGGGCGGGACGGCGAAGACCGCCGAACCCACGTGCTGGATGTACTCGTTGAGCGCGTCGGTGGCCAGGTGGCGCTGGATGCGGATGAAGCCCTCGCGTACGTCCTTCATGTACGCCAGGAAGAACAGCCCCGCGTCCAGCCGGCCCAGACCGTCGGTGCCGTCGGTGAAGGAGTAGCCGCGGCGCAGGATCGTCGCCCCGCCGTTGGAATCGGGGTGCGCGAGCCGGACGTGCGCGTCGGGCTTCATCGCCGGCAGGAACGGCTTGTCGCGCTCCTTGGCCTTGCCGACCGGGGCGCCCTCGCCCTTGTCGCGGCCGAAGACGTCCTCCTGCTCCTGGAGCGAGGTGCGGTCCCAGGTCTCGATGTGCATGCGGATACGGCGGGCGACGAGGTAGGAGCCGCCGGCCATCCAGTCCTTGTCCTTGCCGTCGGCCCAGACGAACTTCTCCAGCCGGTCCGTCTCGGTGCCCGCGATGTTGCGGGTGCCGTCCTTGAAGCCCATCAGGTTGCGCGGGGTCTGCGCGTCGGGGGTGGTCGAGGACGTCTTGCCGAAGCCGAGCTGCGACCACTTGATGACGACCTTGCCGAAGCCGATCCGGGCCAGGTTGCGGATCGCGTGCACGGCGACCTGCGGATCGTCCGCGCAGGCCTGCACGCACAGGTCGCCACCGCTGCGGTTCTTGTCGAGGTTGTCCCCGGCGAACTGCGGAAGGTCCACGAGCGCCTCGGGCCGCTCCCCGGCCAGGTCGAACTTCTCGAACAGGGACGGACCGAAGCCGACGGTGAGCGTCAGCCGCGACGGCTTCAGTCCCAGGGCCTCCCCGGTGTCGTCCGGCGGCGCCTCGGCGAGACCGCCGTACGCCCCCTCACCGACCGCCTTGCCCGCGGTCATCCGCCGGGCCGCGGCCGTCCAGTCCTTGAGCATCTGCACGAACTCGGCGCGGTCCTCGGTCGTCACGTCGAACGCGGCGAAGTGCAGCCGGTCCTGCACGGGCGTGGCGATGCCCGCCTGGTGGGTGCCGTGGAAGTCGACGGCGGCGCCCGCCTCGGCGGCCGTCGGCTGGAGGTCGTCGCCCTCCCGGGTCAGCGCGACGGCGCCCCCGGCCGCGGCGGCACCGAGCGCGAGCCCGGCTCCGCCCCAGCCGATGAGCGCGCGGCGCGAGGGAGCCGGGGCCTTGTCTGTGTCGGTCATGGCCCCTGCCTCAGGAGGACTTGGTGACGACGGCGGCGGCGAGCTTGGACAGCGGCTCGGCGAGCGCGTTCACCCCGTCCGACAGCTGCTTGCGCTCGGCGTCGCCGACCTTGTCGTACGAGGTGAAGTCGTACTGTGCTGAATTCGGCGCGTCGGTGCGGTACTTGTCGAGCAGCGTGTTCAGCGCCGCGAACTGCTTGTCCAGCTCGGTGACCAGGGCCTTGTTGTTCTCCTGGGCGACCGGCTTCAGCAGCTCGTAGGACTTCTCGGCGCCCTCGACGTTGGCCTTGAAGTCGACGAGGTCGGTGTGGGAGTAGCGCTCCTCCTCGCCGGTGACCTTGCCGGTGGCGACCTCGTCGAGGAGTTCCTTGGCGCCGTTGGCCATGGAGGTCGGGGTGATGTCCGCCTTGCCGACCCGCTGCTGCCAGTCGGTGAGGTCGGTGATCAGCTGGTCCGCGAGGGTCTTGTCCGCGGCGGTGATCTTCTTGTCCTGCCAGAGGGACTTCTCCAGGCGGTGCCAGCCGGTCCACTTCTGGCCGCCCTCGAGGCCGTCCTCGCGGACGTCGACCTTCGGGTCGATGTTCCCGAAGGACTCCGCGACCGGCTCGGTGCGCTCCCAGCCGATGCGGGAGGGCGCGTAGGCCTTCTTGGCGGCCTCGACGTCACCGGCCTTCACCGCGGCGGCGAACGTCTTCGCCAGCGGCAGCGTGGCGTCGGCCTGCTCCTGCGCGTACTGGCGGTAGGCGGCGACGGCCGAGTCCAGCCTCGGGTCGCGCTTGGCGGCGGTCCCGCCGGTGGCCTTCACGGTCTGACGGATGCCGTCGCCCTTCATGCCGGGCTTGCAGGCGATCGTGTAGTCGCCGGCCTTCACCTCGGCGGTGACCTTCTGCTTGGTGCCCGGGCCGATGTTCTCGCGCTCGGTGACGATCCGGTCGTCCGGGAAGAGGACGTAGACCTCGGTGACCTTGGAGCCCTTGTTCTCGATCGCCAGCTCGACGTGGCCCGCCGGGAACTCCTTCTTGGAGACCTCGCACTTGCTGTCGGTGGCGGTCACGTCGATCACACGGTCGCTGTCGCCGGTGCTCCCCTTCTCCGTGCACCCCGTGACGGCGGTGAGGGCCGCCACGGCGGTGGCGGTGACGAGGGACAGTCTGACGGCACGCATGCAAGCTCCTGAGGGTTGGTGAGGCTCGCCTAACTTATCTGAGCCTTACCTGAAAATGGCTTAAAATAACCGTCAAGGGCAGGTCAAGGGAGATTCAAAGAGGGTGGGTCGCGGGCGCCGCGCGACCCTCGCACCTGCATGGCCGACCCGGCGCGGGTGCTTCAATTCCCCCGTGAGTGACTACGACGTGCTGCGCGTCTTCTGCGCGCCGAACGGCGGCTACGGCAACGAGCTGGGCGTCGTCCGCGAGGGATCCGTGCTCCCGGACCGGGGCGAGCGGCAGGAGTTCGCCGCCAAACTCGGCTTCAGCGAGACCGTGTTCGTGGACGACCCCGAGCGCGGTGTCATCGACATCTACACGCCCTCCGCGCGGCTGGCGTTCGCGGGTTACCCGTGCGTCGGCGTGGCCTGGCTGCTCGACGTGCCCGAGCTGGTCACGGCCGCCGGGGTCGTGGGAGCGCGGCTCGACGGCGAGTTCAGCTGGATCGAGGCGCGGGCGGAGTGGGCGGCCCCGCGGACGTTCCGGCAGTACGGCTCCGCCGCCGAGATCGACGACCTGGTCGTGCCTCCCGCCGGTGAGTGGATCTACGCCTGGGCATGGGAGGACGAGGCCGCCGGCCGGATCCGGGCCAGGGGATTTCCCGGCCGGGGCGACGGGGTCGACGAGGACGAGGCGACCGGAGCGGCGGCCCTCCAGCTGACCGACGAACTCGGCCGGGCCCTGAACATCACCCAGGGCGCGGGCTCCCAGATCCTCACCGCCCCCCAGCCGTACGGCTGGGTCGAGATCGGCGGTCGCGTCGTCCTTGAGCGCCAGCCCGAACGCTAGGCGCTCAGCGGGAACTCCTCCCCGAGCGCCCTGAACATCGCGGTGTTCAGGGCGAACGCCTTCCTGCACTCGGTCACCACGCGCTGCTTCTCCAGGTCGTCCGCGCGGATCTCGTCCAGGAGGCCGCGGTAGGCCCGCTTGAAGGCGGCGGGGTTCGGGATCTCCTCGAAGACGTAGAAGCGGACGCCGTCGCCCTTCCGTGCGAAGCCCCAGGTCCGTTCCGCCCTGTCCCGGATGATCTGGCCGCCGGAGAGGTCGCCGAGGTAGCGCGTGTAGTGGTGGGCGATGTAGCCCGCCGGCCAGGTGTCGGCGCACTCGCGCACCCGGTCCGCGTACGCCCGCGTGGCGGGCAGCGCCGACAGGCCCGCACGCCATCGCGGCCCGCGCAGATGCGCCAGGTCCCGCTCCAGCGCCCGCAGCCGGAACAGCTCCGGCCGGATGAACGCGCCCGCCACCGGATCCGACGCCAGCTTCCCGGTGCCGGTCTCCAGCGCGTCGTAGACGAACCACAGTTGCTCGGTGTAGCGCGCGTATGCCTGCACGCCGAGCCGGCCGCCCAGCAGGTCGCTCATGAACGTCGAGGTCTCCGCCTCCACGTGCTGCTCGTGGGACGCGGTGCGGATGAGTGTCGAGAACGAGTCCATGCAGGACATCCTCTGAAGTTAGGCTTACCTAAGTCAATAGGTTTGCCGACGCTCTGTCGGTAAAACCGTACAAGAAAAACCCGCCCCCGGCAGAGGGCGGGTTCTGTCCCCGGTTACGGCAGCGTCAGGATCTCCGCCCCCGTCTCCGTCACCACCAGCGTGTGCTCGAACTGCGCCGTGCGCTTGCGGTCCTTCGTGACGACCGTCCAGCCGTCGTCCCACATGTCGTACTCGTGCGTGCCGAGCGTCAGCATCGGCTCGATCGTGAAGGTCATCCCGGGCCGCATCACCGTCGTCGCGTGCGGGCTGTCGTAGTGCGGGATGATCAGGCCCGAGTGGAAGGCCGAGCTGATGCCGTGGCCCGTGAAGTCACGGACCACGCCGTAGCCGAAGCGTTTGGCGTACGACTCGATGACCCGGCCGATGATGTTGATCTGGCGGCCCGGCTTGACCGCCTTGATCGCGCGGGCCAGCGACTCCCGGGTGCGCTCGACCAGCAGCCTGCTCTCCTCGTCCACGTCCCCGACCAGGTACGTCGCGTTGTTGTCGCCGTGCACCCCGCCGATGTACGCCGTCACGTCGAGGTTGATGATGTCGCCGTCGCGCAGCACCGTGGAGTCCGGGATGCCGTGGCAGATCACCTCGTTGACGCTGGTGCACAGGGACTTCGGGAAGCCCCGGTAGCCGAGCGTCGACGGATAGGCGCCGTGGTCGCACATGTACTCGTGCGCCACCTTGTCCAGTTCGTCGGTGGTCACCCCGGGCGCGATCAGCTTCGCCGCCTCCTCCATCGCCCGCGCCGCGACACGGCCGGCGACCCGCATCGCCTCGACGGTCTCCGGGGTCTGCACCTCGGGACCCGTGTACGGCGTCGGCGCGGGCTTGCCGACGTACTCGGGGCGACGGATGTTTCCGGGCACGGAACGGGTGGGGGACAGTGCCCCGGGCACGAGCAGTGACTGGCCAGACATGCCGACGAGTCTATCCAGCGGCGATGGGGGAACATGTCGGTGGCGAGAGGAGCGGGACATGGCCTTGTTCAAGAAGCGCACGGCCGGCAAGCCGGGCGAGTGGTACTACTGCCTCCAGCACAAGCGGGTCGAGGAGGGGCCGGACTGCCCGGCCAAGGACCGCTTCGGCCCCTACGCGAGCCGCGCGGAGGCCGAGCACGCGATGGAGACGGCACGCGAGCGCAACCTGGAGTGGGAGAACGACCCCAAGTGGCACGACGCCCCGGCGGGCGGCCGCGAGGACGACTGATCAGACCCGGGCGGCGGCCCGCTGTTCCCTGACCCGGGCCGCGTGCTCGTCCGTGCGGGCGTCGTACGTCATCAGCTTCGGCAGACACAGGGCCAGCAGGCCCACCGCCCCAGCGCACAGCACCCCGCCCGACCAGACGGAGGCCCGCACGCCCCACCACGCGGCGAACCCACCGCTGCGCACCTGGCCGACGGTCGGGCCCACCGAGTACGACAGCAGTTCGATCCCGGCGAGCCGCCCCCGCAGCTCGTCCGGGATCGTCTGGTTCCACATGATCCCCCGGAAGATCCCGCTGACCATGTCGCAGCCGCCGGCCACGGTCAGGAACAGCAGCACCAGCCAGACATTGCTCATCACCCCGGCCGCCGCGATCGCCAGACCCCACAGGGCCGCGGCCAGGACCACCATCCGCCCGTGCCGGTGGATCCGCCCGGTCCAGCCGCTGACCAGGCTCACCAGCAGCGCACCCAGCGGGACGGCCGCGTACATCAGGCCCAGCGACCACTCCGCGTCCAGCTCGTCCGCGAGGAACGGCAGCACGGCCAGCGGCATCGCCAGGAACATCGCCGCCAGGTCGACGGCGTAGGTACCGAGGAGCTCCTTGCGGCTCCACGCGTACCGGGCCCCCTCCGCGATGGCCCGCAGCGACGGCCTGGCCGCCTCGTGGGAGGCGGGGGCGGCCGCGATCCGCACCACCAGCGCGACCGAGACGACGAACGTCAGCAGGTCGGCGCCGTACGCCCAGCCCAGCCCCGCGTACGCCACCACCACGCCCGCCAGGGCCGGCCCCGCGACTCCGCCGACCGTCCAGCGGAAGGAGTTCAGCGAGGCCGCCGCCGGGAGGTGGTCGTGGGCCACGATCCGCGGCCACAGCGAGTCCAGCGCCGGGCGCTGCACCGAGACCAGGCCGGAGGACAGCGCGGCGACGGCGTACAGCGGCCACACGGCGGGCTCCGGCAGCAGCGCGTTCAGCAGCAGAACCGCGCTCAGCAGGCCCTGGCCGACCTCCGTCCACACGATCAGCTTCCGCTTGTCCCAGGCGTCGGCGAGCGCACCGCCGTACAGCCCGAACACGAGCAGGGGGATCAGCTCCACGGCACCGATCGCGCCCACCGCCGCGGCCGAACCGGTGAGCTCCTTCAGCTGCACCGGCAGCGCGACGAAGGTCAGGAAGCTGCCGAAGTTCGAGATCAGCCCCGAGTACCAGAGCCGCCTGAAGTCCCGGGAGGCCCGCCAGGGGGCGAGGTCCGGGAGCATGGCGCGCAGGCCGGAAGGGGGTGCGGGGAGGTCGTCGGTCACGAAGGGCCATGGTCCGGGCAGGAACTCGGCAGCGGCAACCGCTTTTCGCGCCGCCGGTCCCGTCGCGGTCACGCCTGCTTTCCGTCCGGGGCGCCGGTCCCCGCCGCGGTCACGCCTGCTTTCCGGGGCTTCAGGCCCTGCCGCGGTCACGCCTGCTTTTCGCGCCGCCGGTCCCTGCCGCGGTCAGGCCTGCTTCTGGGCCGTCGGCCCTCGCCGCGGACACACCCGCTCACCAGCGGGTCGGCGGTGGTGCCGTCAGATGGTCGGCCAGTCGGGAGAGGCGGTCCCGGAAACGCCGTTGGCCCCGCGGGGCGGGCACCGCGTTCTCCCCGGCCGCCGCACTGACCAGGTGCTGCACGGTGTCCAGATCGAGATCCGTGGCCTCCGGCACGGCGAGCGACTCATGGGCCATCGCGGGGAGTTCACCCTCGTCCGGACCGAGGGCGAGGATCGTCGCACCGGCTCGCCGGGCGTCGTGGACGTGCTCCAGCAGCGGGGCGTCCGGATCGGTCGGGGAGACCACGAGGAGGGTCTCACCGCGCCGGGCCGCCGCCAGCCGGCCGGGACCGACGGACAGATGCGCGGGGTCGGAAGCACGCGCGTCGTGCCGTACGAGCGTCGGGGCCAGCTCCGGGGTCCCCGACCACGCGGCCTCGTCCACCAGATGGGCCGCCAGGTGCCACGGTTCGTACTCCGGCGTGCCGACCAGGAGCAGACCACCGCCGTGCGAGACGACGGAGCCGCGCAGCACACCCCCGAAACGGCGCGTGGCCCCCCACCACTCGGTCCCGGCGAGCACCTCGCGCAACAACGCGACCCGTACGGCGTCCATGGGGCCGCATACTGCCGCAAACGGTCCGTAGTGACCGGTGGTTCACCCCGGATTCCCCCGAACCGGGCAGGGAGGGCTGTCAGCGTTGCCGTGTGTGTGCCGGTGGGCGTCCGTGACGCCGCCCACCTGTGCGGTGCGGGTCGGCGGGGCGCACGTAAGGTCGGCCCATGACCTCTAGCGACAGTGCACAGAAGGCTCCCGCCAAGGACCCGTGGGACCTCCCCGACGTCTCCGGGCTCGTCGTCGGCGTGCTCGGCGGAACCGGCCCGCAGGGCAAGGGCCTCGCCTACCGGCTCGCCAGGGCCGGACAGAAGGTGATCATCGGCTCCCGGGCCGCCGACCGCGCGCAGGCCGCGGCCGCCGAACTCGGCCACGGCGTCGAGGGCGCCGACAACGCCGAGACCGCGCGCCGCAGTGACATCGTGATCGTCGCCGTGCCCTGGGAGGGCCACGGCAAGACACTGGAGTCCCTGCGCGCGGACCTCGCGGGCAAGCTCGTCGTCGACTGCGTCAACCCGCTCGGCTTCGACAAGAAGGGCGCCTACGCGCTGAAGCCGGAGGAGGGCAGCGCGGCGGAACAGGCGGCCGCCCTGCTGCCCGACTCCCGGGTCACCGCCGCCTTCCACCACCTGTCGGCGGTGCTCCTCCAGGACCCGGCGATCGAGGAGATCGACACCGATGTGATGGTGCTGGGCGAGGAGCGCGCGGACGTCGAGATCGTCCAGGCGCTCGCCGGGCGCATCGCCGGGATGCGGGGCGTCTTCGCGGGCCGGCTGCGCAACGCCCACCAGGTCGAGGCACTGGTCGCCAACCTGATCTCGGTGAACCGGCGGTACAAGGCGCATGCGGGGCTGCGGGTCACGGACGTGTGACGGGACGGGGCACACGGAGGTGTGAGGGGATGGGGGACACTGGTCGTCGCAGTGCAGCAGTGTCCCCCTGACAGGAGCCCGTCGACATGCCCCGCCTCGCCCTCTACGCCCTCGCCGTCTGCCTCCTCGCCGTGGCCGCGGCGGTCGTCTCCTTCGTCCAGGGCAGCTGGCTCGGCGTCGTGTGGGTGCTGCTGGCGGGGCTGTCGTCGAACATGTGCTGGTACTACCTGAAGCGGGGGCGGGGCGCTCAGCTCCAGAAGCGGTAGAGGCTCCAGCCGTACGAGGCCTCGTAATCGCTCACGCCGAGACCGCGCAGGACCGCGTCGACCAGGTCGAAGAACACGGCGTTGACCTGGGGCACCCAGAGCAGGGCGAAGACGAACAGCAGGCCGAAGGGTGCGAAGGGTTCGATCTGGCGCTTGACGTTGTGGGACAGCCAGGGCTCGATGACGCCGTAGCCGTCCAGGCCCGGGACCGGCAGGAAGTTCAGGATCGCGGCGGAGACCTGGAGCAGGGCGAGGAAGGCCAGCGCGGCGCTGAACTCCCGGGGGACGCCGTCGAGGGAGTGCAGCCAGAACGGGGCCGTGCAGGCGAGCGCGAACAGGACGTTGGTGAGGGGGCCGGCCGCGGAGATCAGGCTGTGCCGCCAGCGGCCGCGGATCCGGTCGCGCTCGATGAACACCGCGCCGCCGGGGAGGCCGATGCCGCCCATGATCACGAAGATGACGGGGAGCACGATGCTGAGCAGGGCGTGGGTGTATTTCAGGGGATTCAGCGTGAGGTAGCCCTTGGCGCCGATCGTGATGTCACCGCTGTGCAGGGCGGTGCGGGCGTGGGCGTACTCGTGCAGGCACAGGGAGACGATCCAGGCGCCGGTGACGAAGAGGAACACGGCGATGCCGGGCTCCTCGGCGAAGCCGGTCCAGGTGGCCCAGCCGGTCACTGCCGTGACGGCGACGATCCCGAGGAACACGGGGCTGATTCGCCGGTCGCTGTGGCGGGTGGTGGCGGTGGTCATGGGGCTCCCTGTACTCGCGGGGGGACGGCCCGACGGTACCGGGCATGTGGGGGAACGTGTGGGGGTGGGGCGGGGGTTCCGGTTGTCGTTTGTCTGCGGCTTGGTGGGGGCGGGCGTTTTGCGCAGTTCCCCGCGCCCCTGGGGGCCTGCGGCGGCCCGTCGCGGTCCGGTGGGGGCGGGTGCAGCGCGTGCGGTGTGGTGGGTGGGTCGGTGCCGGGGTGGGGGGTGTCCGTCCTCGGTCCGGCGGCTCGGTCGATTCCAAGGCACCCGGTTCCGGACGCCGGCCGCTGCGGGCGGACACCCCCCACCCCGTCCCCTTCACGCCGTACGCGGCCAACCGTCCGGTGGGGGCGGGCGCGCGCGACGGAAGGGTCCGGTGGGGGCGGGCGCGCATGGCGGTGGGTCCAGTGGTGACGGGCGCGCGGTGGAACGGTCCGGTGGGGCGGGCGGGGACGGCTGACGGTCCTGTCATGGCGCAGGTCGGCCGCAACTCCCCAGGGGCGCGGGGAACTGCGCGACCAGCCCCAACGCACCCGCACTCGCCAATCAACCGCGCCCGGCACCCCCCTAGGCGCGCCCCCGACACCCCGTTCGATTAACTCCGTGACCGCCCCCGACCTCAACAGAGACAATGGGACCGTGCGCTATCGCATCCTCGGCACCACCCAGGCACTCCGCCCCGACGGCACCTCCGTTCCCGTCGGTGGTGCGCGGTTGCGTGCTCTTCTGACCGTGTTCGCGCTGCGGCCCGGCCGTACCGTCCCGGTGAGCGTTCTCGTGGACGAGGTGTGGGACGGGGAGCCGCCCGCCGACGCGACCGGCGCGGTGCAGGCGCTGGTGGGGCGGCTTAGGAGAGCGCTCGGGGCGGAGGCCGTGGGGTCGGTGGACGGCGGCTACCGGCTGGCGGCCGCCCCGGACGACATCGACCTGCACCGTTTCGAGCGGCTCGTCGGCGACGGCACTCACGCGCTGGCCGACCACGACCCCGCGAAGGCCGCCGCGGTCCTGGACGACGCCCTCGCCCTGTGGCGCGGCCCGGCCCTGGCCGACCTCCCCGACCGTACGGCCCACGCGGCCCGGGCCGAGGCCCGGCGCCTGGACGCCCTGCGTGCCCGTCACGCCGCCGCGCTCGCCCTCGGCCAGGCCGAGCACTCGCTCCCCGAACTGACCGCCCTGTGCGACAGCCGCCCCCTGGACGAGCCCCTCCAGGCCCTCCGGCTGCGCGCCCTGCGCGACACCGGCCGTACGGCGGAGGCGCTGGCCGCCTACGAGGACGTACGGCAGCTGCTCGCGGACCGCCTGGGAGCGGACCCGGGGCCCGAACTGCGCTCCCTGCACGGGGAGTTGCTGCAAACGGAGCCGGAACCCGACCCGGAGCCGGTCCGTGCGCACCGCCCGTCGGCCGGTAACCTCCGCGCCCGTCTCACCTCCTTCGTCGGGCGGGAAGCCGATATCGAGGCCATTCGCGGGGACCTCGCGAGGGCGCGGCTCGTCACGTTGCTGGGGGCCGGTGGGGCCGGGAAGACCCGGTTGTCGCAGGAGGCCGGGGAGAGCGTGGGGGAGGCCGCCCAGGACGGGGTGTGGCTGGCCGAACTCGCTCCCGTGGACGATCCGGACGCCGTGCCCGAGGCGGTGCTGACCGCCGTCGGTGCCCGGGAGACCGTGCTGTACGGCGCCGGTGCCGAGGCGATCAGGGCTGCCGGCAGCGAACGGCACGACGATCCCGTGGAGCGGCTCGCCGAGCACTGCGGCAGGCGGCGGATGGTGCTGATCCTCGACAACTGCGAGCATGTCGTCGACGCGGCCGCCCGGCTGGTGGAGACGCTCCTGGAGCGCTGCCCGGGCCTGACCGTGCTGGCCACCAGCCGTGAACCCCTCGGTGTGCCGGGGGAGTTGCTGCGTCCCGTGGAGCCGCTGCCGCAGCCGGTCGCGCTGCGGCTGCTGGCCGACCGGGGGGCCGCGGCCCGGCCCGGGTTCCGGGTGGAGGAGGATCCGGAGGCGTGTGCCGAGATCTGCCGGCGGCTCGACGGGCTTCCGCTGGGCATCGAGCTGGCCGCTGCCCGGCTGCGGATGCTGACGCCCCGGCAGATCGCCGACCGGCTCGACGACCGGTTCCGGCTGCTGACCTCCGGCCGTCGACAAGTCCCTGGTCGTGGCGGCGCCTTCACCCGGCGAGGCGGACGGCGGGATGCGCTACCGGCTCCTGGAGACCGTCGCCGAGTACGCCGGCGAACGCCTCGACGAGAGGGACGGCGTCCGCGCCGACGCCGAGCGCGCGCATCTGACGTACTACCGCGAACTCGCCCGCACCACCGACCCGTTGCTGCGCGGACCCCGTCAACTGGACGCCATCCGGCGCCTGGAGCGCGAGTACGAGAACCTCCGTACCGCCCTGCGCCGGGCCGTCGCCGCCCGGGACGAGCAGGAGGGGCTGTGTCTGGTCCTGTCGCTCGCCTGGTACTGGCAGATGCGTGACCTGCGGATCGAGGCCCGCAACTGGTCCCGCGAGGTGCAGGGGCTCGGAACCGACCCGTTCACCGAGCCGGTCCGGCCCGCACTGCCGGTGTGGGAGCGCTGCACGGACAGCCCGCCGCCGTGGACCGGCGAGGTTCTCGAGGAGGCCCGGCGGGGCGCCCATCTCGTCCACCTCGCCTGCATGGACACCGAGTTGGACGCCTGGCAGAACCAGCACGCGCAGGCCAAGCTGCGGTCCATCGCCACGACCTACGAGCCCGGCATGCCGCAGACCTGCCGGATGCCGGGCTCGCTGTGGTTCTTCGCCATCATGCTCACCGGGGACATGGACCGGTTGCGGGCCGTCATCAAGGCGACCGTCGACACCTGCCGGGCCACCCCGGGCTACGAGTGGGAGCTCGCCGCGGCCCTCCAGTGGCGGGCCAACCTGCTGGCCAACCGGTCCGACTGGGCGGGTGACGCCATCCAGGACGCCGAGGAGGCCCTGGGGATCTACGAGCGGCTCGGTGACCTGTGGGGGACCGCCGAGGCCCTGTCCGCGCGGGCCGAGGCCCATGAGCGCAGGGGCGAGTGGCGGGCGGCCGCCGACGACTACGAGCGGGCGATCGAGCGGGCCGAGCAACTCGGTGCCCGCGCCCAGCGGTCCGTGCTCAACGCCCGGCTGGGCAGCGCCCTGCTGGAGACCGGGGAGCCCGGGGCGGCCGAGCGGGGCGAACTGCTGCTGCGCGAGGTGATCGCCGACCAGGACGGTGCCCGCAACGAGGCGATGCCCGCCTCCCGGATGTTCCTCGCGGGCAGACTGGGGATGACCGGCCGGATTCCCGAGGCGCGTGAACAACTCCGGTTGCTGCGGCAGCAGTTCGGCATTGCGCACTTCGTCATCTTCGACGCCTTCATCCTCGGCTCGGAAGCCTGGCTGGAGGCCGTGGACGGCTGCTACGAGGAGTCCCTGCGGCTGACGCGCCGGGCGCTGAAGAAGTCCGAGGACCCGCTTGCCCTGACCATCGCCCCGCACATGCGCACCCTGTACCTGCACACCGCCGGGCTCGCCCTGGCCGGGGCCGACGGGGGTGCCCGCGCCCTGGACGGTGCCCGTTGCCTCGCGGCCGGCGACGTACTGCTGCCCGCCGAACACGCCCCGACGAGCATCGAGCGCACCCTGCGGAGCAATGCCGAGCGGGACCTGCGGGCTGTGCTCGGCGACGCGGCCTACGAGTCGGCGTACACGGAGGGCGGCGGCCTCTCTCCTGAGGAGGCCGCCGCCCTGGTGTGACGCGCATCGGCGCCGACTTCAGTTCTTCGTACGGAACTTGTGGATGGCGTACGGTGCCGCCACCGCCGTGATCGCCGCCGACCAGGCGAGCGTGATCCACAGGTCGTGCGCGACCGGGCCGCCGACCATCAGGCCGCGGGCCGCGTCGGCGAGCGTGGACAGCGGGTTGTAGTCGGTGAAGTGCTGGAGCCAGCCCGGCATCGACGCCGTCGGCGCGAAGATCGACGAGCCGAACTGGAGCGGGAACAGCACCAGGAAGCCCATCGCCTGCACGGACTGCGCGTTCTTCAGGACCACGCCCAGGGTGAGGAACACCCACATGATCGACGAGGCGAACACGGCGGACAGACCCACCGCGGCGAACAGCCCGGCCCAGTGGTGGATGTCGAACCCGACCAGTACGGCCACGATCATCAGGACGGTGGTCGCGAACAGCATCCGCAGCAGCTCGACGGAGATCTTCGCGAACAGCACCGAGCCGCGGCCGATCGGCAGGGACCGGAAGCGGTCCATGACACCGGAGTTGAAGTCCTGGCTGAAGCCGGTGCCGACGCCCTGGGACAGCGTCATGCTCATCATCGCGATCATGCCCGGGATGACGTACTGGACATAGCCGTCCTGTCCGCCGCCCAGGGCCTGTCCGATCGAGCCGCCGAAGACGTAGACGAACAGCAGGGTGAAGACGACCGGCATCAGCAGGGCGTCGAACATCGACTCCGGGTCCTGCCGGATCCACAGCAGGTTGCGGCGGACGAGGGCGCCGGTGTGGCGCAGGTGGCCGCGCAGCGGGATGCGGGCGTCGACTTCGAGAACGGGGGTGGCGGTGGTGGCGGCGCTCATACGGCGACCTCCTCGAGGGTGGGCGTGGCGTCCTGCGGGGCACTGGCGCGGTGGCCGGTGAGGGACAGGAACACCTCGTCCAGGCTGGGCAGTTCGGTGGTGATGGAGGAGAGCGTGACCCCGCGCGCGGTGACCGCGCCGACCACGGCGGTCAGCTGCTCGTCGCTGAGGATCGGGACGATGACGGCGCCGCTGTCGGTGTCCACGGTGCTGGTGGCGAGGCCGGTGATGCCGAGCTCGTCGATCCAGCCGGCGAGCGGCCGCAGCTGCGCCGGGTCCACGGGCCGTACCCGCAGCGAGCGTCCGCCGACCTTCGCCTTGAGCGCTTCGATGGCGCCCTCGGCGATGACCTTGCCGTGGTCCACGACGGTCAGCTCGGAGGCGAGCTGCTCGGCCTCCTCCATGTACTGGGTGGTCAGCAGGACGGTCACGCCGTCACCGACCATCCGCTTGACCTCGTCCCACACCTCGTTGCGGGTGCGCGGGTCGAGACCGGTGGTGGGTTCGTCGAGGAAGAGCACCTGGGGGCGCCCGATCATCGAGGCGGCGAGGTCGAGGCGGCGCCGCATACCGCCGGAGTAGGTGCTCGCCGGCCGCTTCGCTGCGTCCGTCAGCGAGAACCGCTCCAGCAGTTCGTCGGCCCGGCTGCGGGCCTCCTTGCGGGGCAGGTCGAGCAGCCGCCCGATCATGTAGAGGTTCTCCCAGCCGGGGAGCTTCTCGTCCACCGAGGCGTACTGGCCGGTGAGTCCGATCACCTTCCGCAGCTGCCGGGGCTGGCGCACCACGTCGTACCCGGCGACGGTCGCCGTGCCGGAGTCGGCGGTGAGCAGGGTGGACAGGATCCGTACGAGGGTGGTCTTCCCGGCGCCGTTCGGTCCGAGCACACCCATCACGGTGCCCTCGCGCACGTCCAGGTCGACGCCGTCCAGCGCCTTGGTCTCGCCGTAGTGCTTGACCAGCCCCCGCACGGAAACGGCGGAGTCCCCGCTCTGGGGGTTCTTGTCGATTCGCGTCATGCCGAGAACACTCCCAGCCGCCACCGACAAACCACCGACAGGCCGCCGACAGGGGCCGACAGCCCGCCGACAGAGCAGAAGAGGAGGGCGCCCGGTGTCCGCCGGGCGCCCTCCTCGTCGTACGAGAACTCAGTACCGTACGGCTTCCGCCTGCTCCGGCAGATGGGTCGCGACCACGCGTTCGCGGCCGGCCGGGGCGGTCACGCGTCGCCGGTCCACGACCGCCGCCACCGCGGCGACGCCGAGGCCCAGTACGGCCAGGCCGGCGCCCGTCAGCGCGGGGGACGTCACGCCGAGGCCCGCGGCCAGGGCGAGGCCGCCGATCCAGGCACCGCCGGCGTTGGCGAGGTTGAACGCGGCCTGGTTGGCGGAGGAGGCCAGGGAGGGGGCGGCGGACGCCTTCTCCATGACCATGAGCTGGAGCGGGGAACCGGTGACGAAGGCCGCCGTGCCCAGCAGGACCACCGCGAGCGCGGCGCTCCACTGCGTCGACATCAGCACCGGGAACAGGGCGAGGACCACGACCAGGGAGGTCAGGCCGCCGAACAGGGTGCCGCGCAGGGAGTGGTCGGCGAGCCTGCCGCCGAGCAGGTTGCCCGCCGTCGCGCCCACGCCGAACAGGGCGAGCAGGACGGTCACGCTGGAGTCGGCGTAGCCCGCCGCGCCGGTCAGCATCGGCGTGATGTAGCTGTACGCGGCGAACAGCGCGCCGAACCCGGCGACCGTGGTGCCGAGGGCCAGCCAGACCGGGAGCGAGCGCAGGGCGGCCACCTCGCCGCGCAGACCCACCCGGGGCGCGTGGGTGTGGTCGTGCGGGATCAGCAGGGCCAGGGAGGCGATCGCCGCCAGGCCGATCGCGCTGACGCCCAGGAAGGTGGCCCGCCAGCCCAGGTGCTGGCCCATGAGCGTGGCGACGGGGACACCGGCGATGTTGGCGAGGGTCAGGCCGAGGAACATCAGGGAGACCGAGCGGGCCTTGCGTTCCGGTGCCACCATGCCGGTGGCGACGACCGCGCCGACGCCGAAGAAGGCGCCGTGCGGCAGGCCGCTCACGAAGCGGGCGGCGAGCAGCGCGTACTCGCCGGGGGCGAACGCGGAGGCCGCGTTGCCGACCACGAACAGCCCCATCAGGCCGATGAGGACCTTGCGGCGGGACATCCGGGCGGTGACCGCGGCGAGCAGCGGGGCGCCGATCACCACGCCCAGCGCGTACGCGGAGACGAGGTGACCGGCGGTGGGGATCGAGATGCCCAGGTCGTCGGCGACGTCGGGCAGCAGGCCCATCATGACGAATTCGGTGGTACCGAGACCGAAAGCGCCGACGGCCAGTGCGAGCAGGGCCAGAGGCATGAAGAGGTCGAGCCTTTCGAACGGGGGAGCGGAGTTCCGTATCAGCATATGTTCATTACCGGAACAAAGGATGCCCGTCCCAGGCTTCCCCAGGGTTACGAAGAGGTGGCGAGGTTCACACGGGCCGCCACCGGCAGATGGTCGCTGCCGGTCTCGGGCAGCGTCCACGAGCTCACCGGCTCCACGCCCTGCACCATGATCTGGTCGATCCGCGCCATCGGGAACGACGCCGGCCAGCTGAACCCGAAGCCGCTGCCCGCCGCGCCCTGCGTGGAGCGCATCTGGGAGGTGACCGCGTTCAGCGCGCGGTCGTTCATCGTGCCGTTCAGGTCACCCAGCAGGATCTTGCGCGGGAGCTTCTCGTCGGCGATGGCCTCACCGAGCGCGTCGGCGCTCGTGTCGCGCTGCCGGGCGGTGAACCCGGCCTCCATCTTCACCCGTACGGACGGCATATGAGCCACGTACACCGCGACCTGCCCGTCCGGCGCGGTCACGGTGGCGCGCATCGCCCGGGTCCAGCCGAGCTTGATGTCGACCGCCTTCACCCCGGTCAGCGGGTACTTGCTCCACAGCCCGACCGTGCCCTCGACCGCGTGGTGCTTGTACGTCGACGCCAGCGACTTCTCGTACACCGGCACCGCCGAGGCGGTCAGCTCCTCCAGTGCCACCACGTCCGCGCCGGAGGCGGCCACGTCCCGGGCGGTGCCGGACGGATCGGCGTTGTCGGCGTTGACGTTGTGCGTGACCACCGTCAGGTCGCCACCGGTGCCGTTCTTGTCGGAGAGCAGCCCGCCGAAGAGGTTCAGCCATACGGCCGCCGGCAGCACCACCGCGATCAGCGCGGTCGCCGATTTGCGCAGGAAGCCCAGCAGGAGCAGCACCGGGACGAACAGGCCCAGCCACGGCAGGAATGTCTCGGTGAGACTGCCCAGGTTCCCCACGGCGTTCGGGATCTGCGCGTGCAGCAGCATCACCAGGGCCACGACCACCGCGAGGGCGGCCAGCACGATCCCGCGGCGCCAGATCCGCCGGTCACCGCGCCAGCCGGACGCCGTACCGCCGAGCAGGCGCCGGAACCGGCCTCTTTGGCGCTCGGGTCCCGAGCCGCCGTCCGCCGTCTCCGTCACGTACGCCTGCTGCGCCATACCGTCGCCTCACTACCTGCCGTGCACACCGTTCAACCCCGTCGCCGGAGGGTGTCAGACACCCCGTAAGACCCTAGGGGATGATCGGCTCCCGTCTCGTCGTCCCATGACGACCGTACGGGGGCGATGACGTACAAGTGGGTGCACCGAGTTCCGGATCCCGGCCGGGAAAGCGCCCTCTGTGACCAAACGCGCACACGGCTCCTACGGAACGCGCGAGCTGACGGGCCGTAGCCCCTCCAGGACGCTGTCGACGATCTGTTCCGACAGGCCCTCGGGGAGCGCGGAACCCGGCAGCATGATCGTGCGGAACAACATCGGCCCCACGAACAGGTCGTTGAGCAGATCCAGGTCGATGTCCGCGCGGAGTTCGCCGTTCGCCTGCCCCCGGCGCAGGATGTCGAGCTGCTTCTGGCGCCGCGGGGCGACGACGATGGCGTGGTAGGCGTTCCACACCTTGGGGCTGCTCTTCATCTGCGCGAAGACGTTGTGCAGCAGCGCCGACGAACGGGTCATCAGCCCGCGCTGCCGCAGCTGTTCGAGGAGCGCCACGAGATCGTCCCGCATCGAGGTGCCGGGCAGTTCCGCGTCCGCGGGCTCGGCGGTGCGCACGACGTCGACGAAGAGCTCCTCCTTGCCGTTCCAGCGGCGGTAGATGGTGGCCTTGCCGACGCCCGCGGTCCGGGCGATCCGCTCGATGGAGAGCTCCGACAGCGGCAGGCCGTCCTCCAGGAGTTTGATGACGGCCTCGATGATGGACCGCTCCACGGCCTCACTGCGGGGGCGGCCCCGCGCCGGGACCGCCGGCCCGGACTGACTCTCGGCGAGGCTGCTCACGTCGCTTGGTCCTTTCTGTCGGATGAGGTGATTGTCCCTCGGGTGCGACGGTGCGGGCGGACCGGATCAGGCCGTTCCGGTCCGCCCTGCACGCCCTGCATGCCCGATACGCCCTCCTCGCCCTACTCGCCCTGCTCGCTCGCGGTCACCAACTCCTGCTCCTCCGCCCCTCGCTGAGGCTCCGTCGGCCGGCCCGGCAGGAACAGCGCCACCACCAGGGCGCCGACCACCGCCACCCCGGCCCCGCACAGCGCGGTGACGTGCATCGCGTGCAGGAAGGCGTCGTTGGCGGGACCGACCAGGGCGTCACCCCGGGGGCCGAGCTTCGCGGCGACGCCGAGGGTGGCCTCGATGGACTCGCCCGCGGTGTGCCGTACGCCCGCCGGAACGGCCGCGAGGTGGGACTCGATGCCGTCGCGGTAGGCCGTGGAGAGCACCGAGCCGAGGACGGCGATGCCGAGCGCGCCGCCGACCTGCCGGAAGGTGTTGCTGAGCGCGGACGCGGAGCCGGCCTTCTCGCGCGGCAGGGCCTGCATGATCACGACACTGGTCGGCGTCATGATGTGCGCCATGCCGGTGCCCATGAGGAAGAAGATCACCTCGAGCAGCCAGATCGGGGTGTCCGCGTCCAGCACGGTGAACGCACCCAGCATCGCGGCGATCAGCAGCATGCCGCCCGTCGTGGTCGCCTTGTTGCCGAAGCGGTCGACGACCAGCCGGGCGCGCGGCGCGAAGATCAGCTGCGCGGCGGCCAGCGGCAGCATCAGCAGACCGGTCTGGAGCGGCGAGTAGCCGCGCACGCTCTGGGTGTAGAACACGGAGAAGAACGTCACGCCCATGAGCGCGAAGAAGACCAGCCCTATGGCGCCGATCGCGGCCGAGAAGACCTTGTTCTTGAAGTAGGTGATGTCGATCGACGGGTGGTCGCTGCGCTTCTCGAACACCACGAAGGCGACGAGCACGGCGAGTCCGGCGCCCATGGTCGCGAGCACGGTGCCGTCCGTGAAGTCCGCGAGCTGGCCGCCCTTGATGATGCCGTAGACCAGCAGGACCAGGCCGATGACCGACAGCACCACACCGACGGGGTCGATCCGGCCCGGGTTCGGGTCGCGGGAGTCCGGCACCAGCCACAGCATCAGCCCCAGGGCGAGCACCACGATCGGCACGTTGATCAGGAAGACCGAGCCCCACCAGAAGTGGTCCAGGAGCACACCGCCGGTGATCGGGCCGATGGCGATGGCGAGACCGACCCCGCCCGCCCAGATGCCGATGGCCTTGGGCTGCTCGTCACGCTCGAAGACGTTCATCAGGACGGCGAGCGTGGCCGGCATCACGAAGGCGGCACCGAGGCCCATCAGCGCCCGGAAGGCGATCAGCTGGCCCGGCGAGCCGGAGAACGCGGCGAGTGCGGAACCGGCGCCGAACACCACCAGGCCGCCCAGCAGCACCTTCTTGCGGCCGAGCCGGTCACCGAGCAGCCCGGCGGTGAACAGGAGCCCTGCGAAGACCAGGGTGTAGGCGTTGATCGCCCACTCAAGCTCGCTCTGGGTGGCGCCCAGTCCGGTCGGCGCGGGGGTCGAGATCGTCTTGATCGCGACGTTCAGGATCGAGTTGTCGAGCACCACGATCAGCAGGCTGAGCATCAGTACGCCGAGGATGGCCCAGCGGCGCCGGTGCACCGCCTCCGGGATCCGGGAGTCAGGGACTGCGGTAGTCATGCCGACGAGCGTAGACGATTTCCGATACGGCACCGTCTCGTATCGTAATTCTTTGCCGAGACCTTACGTGCCGGAACGGTCACACCGACCGCCCCTGGCCCTGACTGGCACGAGGTGCCACCATGGAGGTGATCCGGGGACGCCGTCAGGGCGCCTCGAGATGACGTAAGGAGCCGTTGCAATGACGCAGCTTTCGGCTGCCCACACCAAGCCCTCCGACGGCAGCAAGGCGCTGTACGGGGGCAAGGGCACGCGCCGCATCACCGTCCGGGACATCGCCCTCGCCAAGGAACGCGGCGAGAAGTGGCCCATGCTCACCGCCTACGACGCGACGACCGCCGCCGTCTTCGACGAGGCCGGCATCCCCGTGATGCTGGTCGGCGACTCCGCGGGCAACTGTCATCTCGGCTACGAGACCACCGTGCCCGTCACCATGGACGAGATGACCATGCTGTCGGCGGCCGTCGTACGGGGCACCTCGCGCGCCCTGATCGTCGGCGACCTGCCCTTCGGGTCCTACCAGGAGGGCCCGGTGCAGGCGCTGCGCTCGGCGACCCGTCTGGTCAAGGAGGCGGGTGTCGGCGCCGTGAAGCTGGAGGGCGGCGAGCGCTCCCACGAACAGATCCGGCTGCTCGTCGAGTCCGGCATCCCGGTCATGGCCCACATCGGCCTGACCCCGCAGTCCGTCAACGCCATGGGCTACCGCGTCCAGGGCCGTGGCGAGGAGGCCGCCCAGCAGCTGCTGCGGGACGCCAAGGCCGTCCAGGACGCGGGCGCGTTCGCGGTCGTCCTGGAGCTGGTCCCGGCGGAGCTCGCCGCCGAGGTCACCCGGGTCCTGCACATCCCGACGGTGGGCATCGGCGCCGGTCCCGAGACCGACGCGCAGGTCCTGGTCTGGACCGACATGCTCGGCCTCACCGGCGGCAGGGTGCCGAAGTTCGTCAAGCAGTACGCCAACCTGCGCGAGGTCATGACCGGCGCGGTGAAGGCCTTCGCGGAGGACGTCGTCGGCGGCACCTTCCCGCTGGAGGAGCACTCCGTGCACTAGGGCCTACGGCCCACTCCAGCCCCCAGAGCCACTGTGGCACCAAGCGCCCCGCCGATCTTCCCCCAGTCGGCGGGGCGTCCTCTGTTCCGGACGGCTCACGAGGACAGAAGCTGTCCTGCCGGCCCCCTGGGGGCGCAGCCCCAGGACGCGCACCCCACCGACTCCGCGCACCCCGTCCGGCCTAGTCGAAGCGGCTCAGTTCCCGCAGCCACGCCTTCGCCGAGCTGTCCGACGGGGCCCGCCAGTCGCCGCGGGGGGACAGGGAGCCGCCCGCCGACACCTTCGGGCCGTTCGGCATCGCCGATCGCTTGAACTGGGCGAACGCGAAGAAGCGCTGGCAGAAGACCTCGAGCCAGCGCCGGATCTCGGGCAGGTCGAACGTCCCGCGCTTGTCCTCGGGGAAGCCGGGCGGCCACTCGCCCGCCTGCACGTCGTGCCACGCGTGCCAGGCCAGGAAGGCGATCTTCGACGGCCGGAAGCCGTACCGCAGCACATGGAAGAGCGTGAAGTCGTGCAGCGCGTACGGCCCGATCTTCGACTCGGTGGACTGCATCTCCTCGCCCGGCACCAGCTCCGGGCTGATCTCGGTGTCGAGGATCGCGGCCAGGATCCCGCCGGTCTCCTTGTCGAACTGGCCGCTGCTGATGACCCAGCGGATCAGGTGCTGGATGAACGTCTTCGGCACGCCCGAGTTGACGTTGTAGTGGCTCATCTGGTCGCCCACGCCGTACGTGGACCAGCCGAGCGCCAGCTCCGAGAGGTCCCCGGTGCCGAGCACGATGCCACCGCGCTGGTTGGCGAGCCGGAACAGGTAGTCGGTGCGCAGGCCCGCCTGGACGTTCTCGAAGGTGACGTCGTAGACCGGCTCGCCGGACGCGAACGGGTGGCCCATCTCCTGGAGCATCAGCCGCGCGGTCGGCGTGATGTCCAGCTCCGCCGCGGTGACCCCGAGCGCGGCCATCAGCTTGTGGGCGTTGTCCTTGGTGTGGTCGCTGGTCGCGAAGCCGGGCAGCGTCCAGGCCAGGATGTCGCTGCGCGGGCGCCCGGCGCGGTCCATCGCGCGGGCCGCCACGATCAGCGCGTGCGTGGAGTCGAGCCCCCCGGACACCCCGATGACGACCTTCGGGCCGCCGATCGCCGCGAGCCGCTGCTGGAGCCCGGCGACCTGGATGTTGTAGGCCTCGTAGCAGTCCTGGGCGAGCCGCTCGGCGTCGGCCGGCACGAACGGGAACCGCTCCAGACGCCGCTTGAGACCGAGGTCGCCCGAGGGCGGGTCGAGCTCGAAGGACACCGTGCGGAAGTCACTCGTGCGGGCCTGGTGGGTGCGCCGGTTCTCGTCGAACGTGCCCATCCGCATCCGCTCCTGCCGCAGCAGGTCGAGGTCCACGTCGGCCACCGCGTACTCGTCCCCCTGCGGGAACCGCTCGGTCTCGGCCAGCAGCACGCCGTTCTCGTAGACCATGGCCTGCCCGTCCCAGGACAGGTCGGTGGTCGACTCACCGAGTCCGGCCGCCGCGTAGACGTAGGCGGCGAGGCAGCGGGAGGACGCCGAGCGGCACAGCAGTTTGCGGTCCTCGGCCCGGCCGACCGTGATGGGGCTGCCGGACAGGTTGACCAGGACGGTCGCACCGGCGAGCGCGGCCTCCGCGCTGGGCGGCACCGGCACCCACATGTCCTCGCAGATCTCCGCGTGCAGCACCAGGCCGGGCACGTCACCGGCCTCGAACAGCAGGTCGACGCCGAACGGTACGGCGGTGCCGCCGACCCGGATCGAGCCGCCCCGTTCGTCGGCGCCGTCGCCGATCTGCCGACGCTCGTAGAACTCGCGGTAGTTGGGCGGGTACGACTTCGGTACGACACCGAGGACCCGGCCGCGGTGCACGATCACCGCACAGTTGTAGACCCGGTTGCGGTGGCGCAGCGGGGCCCCGACGACCAGCACCGGCAGCAGCTCGGCCGACCCGGCGACGACCTCCTCGAGGGCGGCCTCGACCTCGTCCAGCAGCGCGTCCTGGAGCAGCAGGTCCTCGATGGAGTAGCCGCACAGCCCCAGCTCCGGGAAGACCGCGACGGCGACCCCCTCCTCGGAGCACCGGCGCGCGTGAAGCAGAACCGCTTCGGCGTTGGCGGGCGGGTCCGCGATGACGGTGTGACCCGTACACGCGGCGACGCGTGCGAACCCGTGCTGATAGATGGACCAGAAGTTCGGCTGAGGCACGGGCCCAGTGTAATCGTCAGGGCGACGCTATGGCTGGTGGGGGTGTGAGGAGCCTTACGTGCGGGACCCATTGCCGGATTGTCATGACCTTGTCTTCAATAGGTGGTATGACCGGCATCAGTGGTACAGGGGACGACGGTGCGCACCTCACGACGGACTGGGGCTGGTTCCTCGCCTGGCTCCTGGTGGGAGCGTGTGCGGGTGTCGGCCTGGCCGCGATCCTGACGGTGGGTGTGGCGTTCCTGGTGCTCGCCGCGGTGGCCGCAGTGCTCCTGATCCGCAAGGGCCCGGGCCGCGCTGCCGTGGGCGTCGTGGCGGGCCTGGCCCTCCCCGCGTTCTACCTCGCCTACCTGAACCGGGGCGGCCCGGGGGAGGTGTGCCGCACGGTGACGGGCGGTCAGACCTGCACCGACGAGTACTCACCGGTGCCGTTCCTCGTCGTCGGGGCTCTCCTGCTGGTCGCGGGCCTGGCGATCCACGCGGTGAACGGCCGCCGCGGGCGCGTCTGACGCGGCAGGACCGGACGAACGCGAGGGCCCGGTCCCGGAGGTACCCACCTCCGGGACCGGGCCCTTGGGACATGCGTTTCGATCAGCGCCGGTTGAACGACTGGACGTAACCGCCTGCGGGCGTACCCACACCCGTCACGTCGTCGTAGCCCTTCACCGCGGACAGCGAGCTGTCCTTGCCGAGGCTGCGGACCGAGGTGAGCAGGCCCTCGGAGCCGTCGAAGGCGTTGGCGAAGTCGACGCGCGCCACCGCGAGGTCGGTGCCCGTCGGCTTGTCCGTGACGTCGTGGTAGACCCGCGACCCGTACTTGGAGTAGATCGACGGGTTGGCGAACCCGAGCGCCTTGCCGCCGGACGCCTGCTGCGCCAGCGCCTGCACGGCCGCGATCACCGGCGAGGCCAGCGAGGTGCCGCCGATGCGGTACTCGCTGTACTGCTGCGAGCCGTCAGGGAAGGTCTGGGTCTGCCCGACCAGGAAGCCGGTGTTCGGGTCGGCGATCGCGGAGATGTCCGGGACCACGCGGTTGCCGCCGGCGTTGTTCGCCGTGGCGAGCGCCTTCGGGACGACACCCTTCTGGTAGAAGGGTTCGGCGACCGTCTTGCTGGTGCCGCCGCCCGCGCCCGAGGTGAACGCGCCGGGGAAGTTGGTCCAGCTCTTGCCGTCCGTGGACAGCGTGGCTTTCTCGGTGCCCCAGCCGGTCTCCCACAGGTACTTGTCGCCCTTGCCGACCGCCAGCGAGGTACCGCCGACCGCCGTCACCCACGCCGAGTTGGCCGGGGTGTCGACCTGCTTCGTACCGGTGTTGGCGACCTCGTCGCCGTTGTCGCCGGAGGAGAAGTAGAAGCCGATGCCCTCGACCGCGCCGAACTGGAAGACCTGGTCGTAGGCGGCCGCGAGGTCCGGCGTCTGGTTGGCCTCGATGTCGCCCCACGAGTTGGAGACGATGTCGGCGAGGTGGTTGTCGACGACCTTGCTGAGGGAGTCCAGCAGGTCGTCGTCCATGCAGGACGCGGCACCCACGTACGTGATGTTCGCGTCCGGCGCGACCGCGTGCACGGCCTCGACGTCGAGGGTCTCCTCGCCGTACCAGCCGGCCGCCGAGCAGGCCTCGGTGTTGGTGTAGTTGTCGGGCAGCACCTGGCGCAGCTGGCTGGTCTTGTAGGCCGCGTCGCCGTTCTTCTTCGCGTACGTGGCCGCGTCGAAGGCGATGGTCGGGGAGGCGTACGCGTCGGTGATGGCGACCCGCACCCCCTTGCCGGTGTACTTGCCGGCTCCGTACGCGGCGCGCAGCTGCTTGCCCGTGTAGCCCTTGATCGCGTACGGGATCTTCGTGCCGTAGGCGCTGGGCAGCGTGCTCGCGGTGTTCGAGCCGTAGTACGAGGAGAACGGCCCGGAGTTCTTGAACACGGCGTCCGGCGGCGGCAGTTGCTCCTTGCTGCTCGCCTTGTGCGGCGCGTTGTCCAGACCGGTGACGGTCAGTACGGCACCGTCGAGGCCGGCCGGCGCGGACGCGGCCTTGTCCGGGGCGCGGTAGGTCTTCGAGCCCTTGACGTAGTTGTGCAGCTGGGTCCCGAAGGCCTTCTCGACGGAGGCCACGTCACCGGTGACGGCGACGTAGTGCTCGGTGACGCCCGTGACCTTCAGCCCGGCGGACGTCAGCCAGGACTTGACCGCGGCGACCTGCGCCTTGGTCGCGCCGAAGCGGGCCTGTGCCTGCCCGGCGCTCAGGTACTTGCCGTACGAGGCGGAGCTCGGGTCGGACACGGCCTTGGCGTAGGCGGCGAGACCGGCGGCGTCCTTGCCGGCGAGGTAGACCCGGGCGGAGACCTTGGCGCTGTCCGAGGTGGCGCCCTTGTCCGCCTTCGCCGTGGCCCACGCGGGCTTGGTCCCGGCCAGCGTGTCACGGGCCGGGGTGTCCGCGGCGTGGGCCGCGGGTATACCCAGCGCCAGCGCGCCCGCGAGCATCGGCAGTGTCGCCGCCATGCTCACTCCGGCGCGAAGTTTGGCGCGGTTGGATCTCATGGAACCCCCTGAATGCGGTTCTTGGGCGAGTGATCACTCGACGGTGTGGCCACTCTTGCGACGAACCGTTCATGCCAGGGGAATGGTCATGCCAAGAAGAGTCCAACTAACCTAAAGAAAAAGGCTGGTTAGAGGGTTAACCCTCTATGATCCCGGCTTCGCGCCCCGCTCCTTCAGCATTCTCGCCATCAGGTCGATCTCCGACTGCTGCGCGTCGACCATGCCCTGCGCGAGCCGCTTCTCCACCCCGACCGTGCACTTGTCCACACAGCCCTTCGCCATGTGGATGCCGCCGCGGTGATGCTCCGTCATCAACCGGAGGTAGAAGATCTCGGCCTGCTTGCCGTTGAGCGTGCCCAGCTTCTTCATCTCGCTGTCGGTCGCCATGCCCGGCATCAGCGAACCCTCGCCGGCCGAGGGCATGTCACCCATGCCCATCCACGTCATCGGCGGATCCGCCGACACCTTCGGCAACCCCCACAGATCCAGCCAGCCCAGCAGCATCCCGCGCTGGTTGGCCTGCGTCTGCGCAATGTCGTAGGCGAGCCGCCGCACCTCGACGTCCTTGGTGCGGTCCCGCACGATGTACGACATCTCGACCGCCTGCTGATGGTGTACGGCCATGTCGCGCGCGAAGCCCGCGTCGGCCGACCCGGCCGTGGGCGTGTCCGCGGAGCCGTCCTCCGCGACGGCGTAGGTGATCGCCCCGGCCGCGACGAGCACCCCCGCCACGGCCACGGCCACTCCCGCGAACCTCACTGCCCCAGACCACCCGTGCACGCCGCGCCCGGCTCGGGCGTCTGCTCGCCCTGCACGAACTTCGCGAAGAACTTGTCGACGTTCGGGTCGGTCGCGCTCGTCACCGTCCGCTGGTGGCCCCACGCCGACAGCATGATCGGGTCCTTCTGCCTGTCGTCCGGGCTCATCAGCGTGTACGGCGTCTTCTTCACCTTGGCCGCGAGCGCGTCGACGTCGGCCTTCTTCGCCTTGGTGGTGTACGTCACCCAGACCGCGCCGTGCTCCAGGGAGTGCACGGCGTTCATGTTGTTGAGCGCCTTCGTGTAGACGTCGCCGTTGCAGTTCATCCACACCTGGTTGTGGTCGCCGCCGACCGGGGGCTCCATCGGGTAGGTCACCGTCTTGACGACATGGGTGCGGCCCAGCGTGCCCTTCCAGGTCCTGACACCGTCCGAGCCCGTCACGAAGTGCCCCTTGCCCTTGCCGTCGGCCGCCGTGCTGTCGTCGGACTGCGACTGGACGAGGGCGACGGTCCCGGCGGTCAGACCGGCCACGGCGAGCACACTGGCGGTGATCACGAGGATCCGGTTGCGGCGCGCACGGGCCTGTTCGGCGCGCCGCATCTCCTCTATGCGCGCCTTGCGTGCCGCGGAGGTGCTCTTCTTGGCGGAACCCATGAGGTGTGTCCTTCTGGGGGAAAGGGGCGGGGCGGACGGTGACGATCGGTCCGCTGATCGTAGTGGGGCGGGAGCGGCTTCTCGTAGGGAGCCCGCAGGAAACCCCGGGCGCCGGGTGAGACGGGGCGGGCCGGGCATTACGTATGTCAGTCCGAGCAGGCAAGATGGGCGGCAGAGCAGTACATCCACCGGACGTGAGGCGTTCACCCCCGGGTCGCCCGGGCGATCAAGGTCGGCAACGCGCACGAAACTCCGTTGTGGTGTGATGCTCAGGTGCCCGACCGCCTCCTGCGGGACACGGAGACAGGCGGCCTGACCAGCAAGGATGGGGAAGTCGACAATGGACAAGCAGCAGGAGTTCGTGCTCCGGACCCTGGAGGAGCGCGACATCCGGTTCGTACGCCTGTGGTTCACGGACGTGCTGGGCTTCCTCAAGTCCGTCGCCGTGGCCCCGGCGGAACTGGAACAGGCCTTCGACGAGGGCATCGGCTTCGACGGCTCCGCGATCGAGGGCTTCGCCCGCGTATACGAGTCCGACATGATCGCCAAGCCGGACCCGTCGACCTTCCAGGTGCTGCCCTGGCGAGCGGAGGCCCCCGGCACCGCCCGGATGTTCTGCGACATCCTCATGCCCGACGGCTCCCCGTCCTTCGCGGACCCGCGCTACGTCCTCAAGCGTGCCCTGGCCCGCACCTCCGACCTGGGCTTCACCTTCTACACCCACCCGGAGATCGAGTTCTTCCTGCTGAAGGACCGCCCGCTGGACGGCTCGCGCCCCACTCCGGCCGACAACTCCGGCTACTTCGACCACACCCCCCAGAACATCGGCATGGACTTCCGCCGCCAGGCGATCACCATGCTGGAGTCGATGGGCATCTCGGTCGAGTTCTCCCACCACGAGGGCGCCCCGGGCCAGCAGGAGATCGACCTCCGGTACGCCGACGCGCTCTCGACGGCCGACAACATCATGACGTTCCGCCTGGTCATGAAGCAGGTGGCGTTGGAGCAGGGCGTCCAGGCGACGTTCATGCCGAAGCCGTTCTCGGAGCACCCGGGCTCGGGCATGCACACCCACCTCTCCCTCTTCGAGGGCGACCGCAACGCGTTCTACGAGTCCGGCTCGGAGTACCAGCTCTCCAAGGTCGGCCGCTCCTTCATCGCGGGCCTGCTCAAGCACGCGGCGGAGATCTCCGCGGTCACCAACCAGTGGGTCAACTCCTACAAGCGCATCTGGGGCGGCACCGAGCGCACCGCGGGCGCCGGCGGCGAGGCCCCCTCGTACATCTGCTGGGGCCACAACAACCGCTCGGCCCTGGTCCGCGTCCCGATGTACAAGCCCGGCAAGACCGGCTCGGCGCGGATCGAGGTCCGCTCGATCGACTCCGGCGCCAACCCGTACCTGGCCTACGCCGTCCTCCTGGCCGCCGGCCTCAAGGGCATCGAGGAGGGCTACGAGCTCCCGCCGGGCGCCGAGGACGACGTCTGGGCCCTCTCGGACGCGGAGCGCCGCGCGATGGGCATCGAGCCCCTCCCGCAGAACCTGGGCGAGGCCCTCACCCTGATGGAACGCAGCGACCTGGTCGCCGAAACCCTCGGCGAACACGTCTTCGACTTCTTCCTCCGCAACAAGCGGCAGGAGTGGGAGGAGTACCGCTCGGAGGTCACGGCCTTCGAACTGCGGAAGAACCTGCCGGTGCTGTAGGCGCAGGTCAAGGCGGGGTATCTGCCTTTCCATGAATGGGGCTGGCGGTCGCAAACCGGCAGCCCCACCTCGTCTTGCGAGCCCTGGGCCGTCTCTGGGCCGTCCGGCCGTTTTCGTCGAGCGGTACAGGGCAAAGGCCGGCTCCCGTCCCATCCGCCTCGACCCCGGGCAGAGCCGAGAAGGCGCGCTCTGGAGCGTCAAGGTCGTTCATGCAGTCGCGCGATCCACCTGACGCCCCGAGTCACGCCCGCTCCACAGTGTGCGGGCCGACGGCAGAAGGGATGGAAGCCGGGGAGCGTGTGGGGTTGAGGTGGGGGCACGCCTGGGAAGGCAGAGGGTGGCCAAAGCCCCGATGTGAACCGGGTTTTCCGCGTCGGGGCGGTGATTCAGATATCAATCACGGCCGTTGAGTCAAAAGTGGACACGGCGCTCACCGCTAGCTACGCTCGAATAACGGATGCCACACCTGAAGCGGCGATCGAACGCAAGGAAGCTGGCGCCGAAAAGACCGGAGTCAACCGGTTCATCAATGACAATCTGGGTCATTCAGCGCAATGCACAGCCGACCCCACCTGCATGGATCAGGGGGTGGGCGCGGCCCTCAGTGGCAGGAACGCGGACCCGCATGACAGCGCACGTCGAAATATCCGTGCTTCAACGCTGTGACCTGTTCATCAGATGGTCAGGCGCTCTCGACAAATCCGTCAAAAATCATCACGGGAGTCTAAGATGCGAGACTTCAGCAGCGCCAAAAGAAATGCACGCCGTTCCGCCGTGGTCGCGGCCTCGCTGACACTCGCTGCGTCCGTAGCAGCAATAGGGACAGCGCACGCCGCTGTGAAGGTCACTGTCACCGGAACGGTGAGCTGTGCAAAATTCGATGAGTCGTCAACACCGAAGACAGTGACAATAACCCCCAAGAAGGGGAACCCTGACTCGGACGAGCCGCCCGGTGAGCAGCAGGTCGAAAAGTACACGGTCAAGCTCACAGGAATCCCGAACAACGGTACGACCGCCACCGCCAAGGTCGTCTGCGAAGACGATGATGGTGACACGAATACGTACAAGGTCAAGAAGATCCCGATCAAGAAGCCCACGACCGGCGCCCCCGTGACCTTGAATCTTCCTGCGTAGCGGCCTCCGCTCGTGACCTGGGCGCCCTCCCCGGCACGGCGGTCTGGGCGCCCGCACCGCAGGGCCGGTGACTGTTACGCGGGTGTGCTGGTTTCCTCCATGCGTCTGAGTGAGGCCAGGATGACGGTGTCGAGATGCTCGGCTGCGACTTCCGCTTTCCGCCAGACTTCGAGGCGATTTCCGCGGAAGAAGTAGGGGTCGGCAAGGACGGTGCACGTCTGTGCGGCGATGGCATTCTCAAACCGGATCCAGTACGACTGTTCGCCGATCGTCGGAGTGACGGACAGGAAGTAGTCACACCCTTCGATTGCGCGCTTGAGTTGTGCGTGCGCGTCCGCTTGTTTGTCAAAATTGTTCACGTCGATCCACGTGTCGTATCCGTCGATGCGCAGACGGTCCGCGATTTCGGAGGCCACCCGTTCGAGCGCGCGCGGGTAACTGATGAAAGCGGTGAAGGGTCTGGACACTTCAACCACGGTCCATCTTCGTGACCTTTGCGACGTTGCCGAGCTCGTCGGCGCGAGCCTGCTCGCGGACTGCTTCGACTTCGAGAGAATAGCGCCTGATGATCTTCTCGTTGGAGTCGCCGAACGTCTCGGGGGCATCCTTGATACGTCGGATCAGGCCATAAACGTTGGATTCGTGCATCCGGAACCTGATGTAGTTGTCCCGGATCTTAAACGCTTCGTGCATTCCGTATACGGTCGCACCGAACGCGGATACCACCTGCGTGAAAATCCTCTGGTAGAAGCCGTGGGATGAATAGGGGATGAGGAACGGAAGTGAAAGAGATATGAGAGTGGTCCAGGTGACCGAGTAGTAGTGCATCCACCCGTATGTCCAAGCCCTGCGCTGCCAGACTTTCAGGACGGGATGGGTGCGGTCGAAATGGCTCTGAAGCCACCCCCGTAATTCATCGTCGATGAACATGGCATCCGAGAACGGGGTCTCCTGCGTGTCCGAACCGGCCGTTCTGACAGGGAACTTCGGTTTCGTTCGCAGAGCCAGGGCGACCGCCGAGAGAAACGCGATCAGCAAGAAGACAAGGGTGGCGATCCCCCATGGGTCTCTGATCAACGATCCCCCTGGCTGCGACTACGTTCTCCGGGCATTCCTCCGCATCGCCAAGTCCATACGGTAGAGGGATGTGCGGCGGTTTGGGTAGATCACCGCACAGTACGAGGGGTTACCGCTGACCCGCCGCCTGGTCCGTCAGGACCTTGTGCAGGGGTTCCGTCTCGCGGCGCTTGTACTCCTGGATCGCCCAGCCGTTGCCGTCCGGGTCCTTGAAGTACATGAAGGTGGCGCCGTCCTGCGGGGCGAACTGGACCGGCTCGCTGACATCCAGGCCGCGGGCGGTGAGTTCCTCGTACGCCGCCTTCGCGTCCGTCACGCACAGCTGCATGCCGTGGTACGTGCCGGGCTGCGGGGCGCCCGTGGGGACCTGGAGACCGTCCACCAGGGCGATGGAACAGCCCGAGCCCGGCGGGGTCAGCTGACAGATGCGGACGCCCTCCATCACCTCGCCGTCCAGATCCACGTGGAAGCCGACCTTGTCGCGGTAGAACTCCTTGGCCCGGTCCACGTCCGTGACCGGCAGCAGGATCACTTCGAGGCTCATGTCCATGGTGTGCTCCCTCGTCGACGTCGGTACATCCGTCACATGCGGCCGTCCTCAGAAGCGCCAGCGCGTCTGGCTGAACGGCTGTCCCTTACCGAAGCCGAAAACCGTCCGCGGCGCCACCGCATAGACGACGGCGTGCCCCGGGCCGTGGTGGAAATACCCGTCCCGTACCTCGAAGCGCCAGAAGTCGCCGTACTTCGCCTCCCACGCCGCGGCCAGCTCGCGCAGCCGCGCGTCGTCGGTGACCCGCACCGCCTCGCCCTCCACCACCAGGTCGTAGCCCTTGTCCCAGATGTTGGTGCCGGTCGTCAGCGTGACGTGCGGGTTGTGCGCGATGTTCCTCGCCTTGCGCTCCTCCGGACCGGTGCAGAAGTGCAGTGCCCCGTGCGCCCACACCCCGGGCAGCGGTGTGACGTGCGGGCGCCCGTCCGGGCGTACCGTCGAGATCCAGAACAGCTCGGCGGAGGCCAGCAGCGACTCGGCGTCGGCCCACGGCGTCGCCCGCGCGTCGGGGTCGCTGTAGCGCTGGTCGAGACGGGTCTCGGGTTCCTGCTCGGTCATCACGCAGCCTCCGGCTCGGGGACACCCGGGCCATCGCGGATGTCCGGCTCATCACTCCCTGTCCGACCTTCCCCCTTCCCCTACCCACATCCCCCCACCCGCTCCCCGGCGCTTCTCCCCGCCTCTCCGGTTACGCTCGATCGACATGCAACTGGATCGGACGGGAGACCGGGGATGACCGCGGCGCCGGGGCGCAGGAGCAGTACCTTCACGCGACTGCTGCGGCACGGTTTCACCGATCCGTCCGCCGCCGAGCGGCTGCTGGACAGCCCCGAACTGAGCGCCGTACGCAATGACCCGGTGCTCCTGGAGGCCCTCGGCGCCACCGCCGACCCCGACCTCGCGCTGCACGGCCTCGTACGGCTCCTGGAGGCGCAGTCCGACCGGGAACTGCTCGACACGGTGATAGCGGCCAAGCCCCTGCGGGACCGGCTGCTCGGCGTGCTCGGGGCGTCCGCCGCGCTCGCCGAGCACCTCGCCCGGCACCCCAGGGACTGGCACGCGCTGGTCACCTACGAGCCGAGCGACCTCCATCCCGGCGTGGCGGAGTTCGAGCGCGGCCTCGCCGAGGCCGGCGACCCCGTCTCGCTGCGCGTCGCCTACCGCCGCTGTCTGCTGTCCATCGCCGCCCGGGACGTGTGCGGCACCACCGACATCGCCGAGACCGCCGCCGAGCTCGCCGACCTCGCCACCGCGACCCTGCGCGCCGCGCTCGCCATGGCCTGCGCGGCCGCCCCCGAGGACGCCGACATGTGCCGGCTCGCGGTCATCGCGATGGGCAAGTGCGGCGGCCACGAGCTCAACTACGTCTCCGACGTCGACGTGATCTTCGTGGCGGAGACCGCCGACGGCGCCGACGAGGGCAAGGCCCTGCGCGCCGCCACCAAGCTCGCCTCGCACATGATGCGCATCTGCTCCGAGACCACGGTCGAGGGCTCCATCTGGCCCGTCGACGCCAACCTGCGGCCCGAGGGACGCAACGGGCCCCTCGTGCGCACCCTCTCCTCCCACCTCGCCTATTACCAGCGCTGGGCCAAGACCTGGGAGTTCCAGGCCCTCCTCAAGGCCCGCCCGGTCGCCGGTGACCTCGAACTCGGCGAGAGCTACGTCGAGGCACTCGAACCGCTCGTGTGGAAGGCCGCCGAGCGCGAGAACTTCGTCACCGACGTGCAGAAGATGCGCCGCCGCGTCGTCGAGAACATCCCCGTCGCCGAGCTCGACCGCCAGCTCAAGCTCGGCCCCGGTGGCCTCCGGGACGTCGAGTTCGCCGTCCAGCTCCTCCAGTTGGTGCACGGCCGCGAGGACGGCTCGCTGCGCAGCGGCACCACCCTCAACGCCCTCCAGGCGCTCGCCGCCGGCGGCTATGTCGGCCGCGCCGACGCCGCCCAGCTCGACGAGGCCTACCGCTTCCTGCGCTCCATGGAGCACCGCATCCAGCTCTACCGGCTGCGCCGCACCCACCTCGTCCCCGAGGACGAGACCGACCTGCGCCGCCTCGGCCGCTCCCTCGGCCTGCGCGCCGACCCGGTGACCGAGCTGAACCGCGAGTGGAAGCGGCACGCCTCCGTCGTGCGACGGCTGCACGAGAAGCTGTTCTACCGGCCGCTGCTGGACGCCGTGGCCCAACTCGGTCCCGGCGAGATCAGGTTGAGCGCCGGGGCGGCCCGGGAACGGCTGGTCGCGCTCGGGTACGCGGACCCGGCCGCCGCGCTGCGGCACCTGGAGGCCCTCGCCTCCGGCGTCAGCCGCAAGGCCGCCATCCAGCGAACCCTCCTTCCGGTGCTGCTGGGTTGGTTCGCCGAGTCCGCCGACCCGGACGCCGGACTGCTCAACTTCCGCAAGGTGTCCGACGCGTTGGGCAAGACCCCGTGGTACCTGCGGCTGCTCCGGGACGAGGGCGCCGCCGCCGAGAACCTCGCCCGCGTCCTGTCCGCCGGCCGGCTCGCCCCCGACCTGCTGATGCGCGCCCCCGAGGCCGTCGCCCTCCTCGGGGACGGCGACGGCGGCGGCCTCGCACCCCGAGGGCGCGACTCCCTGGAGCAGGAGACCCTCGCCGCGGTCCGCCGCGCCGACGGCGCCGCCCAGGCGGTCACCGCGGCCCGCGGGGTCCGCCGCCGCGAACTGTTCCGTACGGCCGCCGGGGACATCGTCGGCTCCTACGGCACCGAGACCCAGCCCGCCGAACCGGACCAGGGCGCCCTGGTCGACCGGGTCGGCGCGGCCGTGTCCGACCTGACCGCCGCCACCCTCGCCGGCACCCTGCGCGCGGTCGTCCGGGAGGGATGGGGCGACACCCTGCCGACCCGGTTCGCCGTCATCGGCATGGGCCGCTTCGGCGGACACGAACTCGGCTACGGCTCCGACGCGGACGTCCTGTTCGTGCACGAGCCCCGCGAGGGCGTCGAGGAGCGCGAGGCCTCCCAGGCCGCCAACAAGGTCGTCTCAGAGATGCGCCGGCTGCTCCAGATCCCGAGCGCCGACCCGCCCCTGCTGATCGACGCCGACCTGCGCCCCGAGGGCAAGTCGGGGCCGTTGGTCCGCACCCTGACGTCGTACGCGGCCTACTACCGCCGCTGGTCCCTGGTCTGGGAGTCCCAGGCACTGCTGCGGGCCGAACCGGTCGCCGGGGACGAGGAGTTGGGCCGCCGGTTCATCGAGCTCGTCGACCCGCTGCGCTACCCGGCCGCCGGTCTCGGCGACGACGCGGCGCGCGAGATCCGGCGGCTGAAGGCCCGCATGGAGTCCGAGCGGCTGCCCCGGGGCGCCGACCCGAAGCTGCACACCAAGCTGGGGCCCGGGGGGCTGTCGGACGTCGAGTGGACGGTCCAGCTGATGCAGATGCGGCACGGGGCCGAGGTGCCGGGGCTGCGGACGACCCGTACGAGGGCCGCGCTCGCGGCTGCGCGGGACGCCGGGTTCGTCTCGGCGGAGAACGCGGCGATTCTCGACGAGGCGTGGGTGCTGGCGACGCGAGTGCGCAATGCCGTGATGCTGGTGCGGGGGCGGGCGGGGGACACGTTTCCCTCCGAGGCGCGGGAACTGGCGGCGGTGGGTCGGTACTTGGGGTACGAGGCCGGTCATGTGGGGGACATGCTGGACGACTACCGGCGGACTGCTCGGCGGGCTCGGGGTGTGGTGGAGGAGTTGTTCTACGGGGCGTAGTGGGGTTCGGATTTCGGCTGCGGGCGCGTGGGGGCTGGTCGCGCAGTTCCCCGCGCCCCCAGGTGGGTCAGCGCGATCCCTGTCAAGACGATCACCATGCCTGTCAACACCCTGGATCCCACCCTTTCGTCCAGTACCAAAGCCCCCAGCGCTACCGACACCACCGGCAGCAGATAGCCCACCGTCGCCGCCGTCACCGGGCCCTCGTCCGCTATCAGGCGGTAGTTGAGGTAGAAGGTGACCCCCGTGCCCAGGATTCCGAGGGCCGTCACCGCCCCCAGTGCGGTGAGGTCGGTGTCCACCGGGCCCGCCAGCGGGACCGACAGGGTCGTCCACGCCGTGGCCATGAGGAGTTGGGCCGCGGAGTAGGCCAACGGGGCCTGCCCGGAGGTGAGTTTGCGGGCCATGTACGCGAAGGCCACGGCGTAGCTCGCGGCGGCGGCGAGGAGGGCCAGGGCGCCCCAGCTCAGCAGGCCCGAGCGGTGCCAGGGGGCGAAGATCAGGACGGTGCCGGCGAAGCCGAGGAGCAGGCCGGTCAGCCGGAGCGGACGCAGGCCGCGGTCGGTGCCCAGCAGGACCCCGATCAGCAGGGACCACAGCGGAGTCGTCGCGTTCAGGACGCCCGCGACGCCGGAGTCGACCGTCTGCTCGCCCACCGCGAACAGGGCGAAGGGGACGGCGTTGCAGAACAGGGCCGCCACGATCAGGTGACCCCAGGTGGCCCGGGACCGGGGCAGGCGCTGGCCGGCGGCCCGGGCCAGCAGGAACAGCACGGCCGTCCCCAGCGCGCACCGCGCGATCGTGATCTGGGCGGGGGACAGGCCGTGGTCGAGGGCCAGCTTGATCCAGAGGAACCCGGAGCCCCAGAGGAGCGCGAGAACACCCATGCGAAGGGTGGAGGCGGGAGACATGACTCCACCGTCCCCGACCGGACTTGTGAGGACAAGTGAAAGATCCTGGATGCATAGTTAAGCTGGAGTACATGCTTGATGTGCGACGGATGCAGATGCTGGCGGCCGTGGTGAGCACCGGTTCCGTCACCGCGGCCGCGGCCCGGCTCGGGTACACGCCCTCCGCGATCAGCCAGCAGGTGGCGGCACTGGAGAAGGAGGCCGGGACCGAACTCCTCGAACGGGTCGGGCGTGGTGTGCGGCCCACCGCCGCCGGGCTGCTGCTCACCGAGCACGCGGACGCGATCGGCCGGCGGGTCGCCGAGGCGGAGACGGCCCTCGCGGACCTGCTCGCGGGGCGCACGGCCCGCCTCTCGGTGCGTTACTTCGCCACGGCCGGGGCCCGTCTGGTCGCCCCCGCGGTGGCCCGGCGGCGATCCGAACGGCCCGGCGTGCGGATCGAGTTGAAGCTGGCCGGCCCCGACCCGCTGCCGGACGTCCGGGAGGGCCGGGCCGACCTGGCCCTGGTCGTCGGACCGGGTGACCACGACGGCGTACGGCTGCTGCACCTGCTGGACGATCCGTACCTCGCCGTGCTGCCGAAGGCCCACCCCCTCGCGGCCCGCCGCACCCTCCGGCTGACCGACCTGGCCGACGAACCCTGGGTCGGCAGCGAATGGCCCGGGCCCTGTCTCGACGCCCAGCTCGGCGCCTGCGCGGCGGCCGGGTTCCAGCCCCGCTTCGTCGTCGACAGCGAGGACTACGCCACCGCGCAGGGCTTCGTCGCGGCGGGACTCGGGGTCACCCTGATCCCACGTCTCGGCCTGGGAGGACGGCACCCCGACGTCGTCGTACGCCCGCTGAAGGAGCCGGAACCGACCCGGGCGATCCTCGCCGCCGTACGGGAGTGCGCGGCACCGCAACCCGCCCTGGAGGTGTTCGTCGAGGCGCTGCGGGCAGCGGCCGCGGGTCAGCCGGCGCGGTCCCGGTCCGGAGGGGAAGCGGCCGCGGGCTAGCCGGCGCGGTCTCCGGAGGGGAACGGCCGCGGGCTGCCGGCGCGGTCTCTGTCCGGAACGGTCTTCGGCAGCCGGTACGGCAGCTTCCCGTACCAGAGGCGGGCCACCGTGAAGCCGAACAGCAGGCACACGGCGCCGCCCACCGCGTCGAGCCAGAAGTGGTTGGCGGTGGCGACGATGACCAGCAGGGTCGCCGCCGGGTACAGGAGGCCCAGCACCCGCACCCACGGCACCGAGGCCAGCGCGAAGATCGTCAGCCCGCACCACAGGGACCAGCCGATGTGCATGGACGGCATCGCGGCGTACTGGTTGGACACGTGCTTGAGGTCGCCGGAGGCCATCGAGCCCCAGGTCTGGTGGACCATGACGGTGTCGACGAAGTCACCGCGGTTCATCAGCCGTGGGGGCGCCAGCGGGTACAGGTAGTAGCCGACCAGTGCCACGCCCGTGGTCGCGAACAGCACCAGACGCGTCGCCGCGTACCGGCCCGGATGGCAGCGGAAGAGCCACACCAGGACGCTCAGCGTCACGATGAAGTGCAGGGTGGCGTAGTAGTAGTTCATCCCGACGATGAGCCAAGTCACCGAGTTCACCGCGTGGTTGACGGACTCCTCGACGGCGATGCCGAGATGGTGCTCCGTCCGCCAGATCCAGTCGGCGTTGCGCAGGGCCTGTGCCCTCTGCTCCGGCACCGCGTTGCGGATCAGCGAGTACGTCCAGTAACTGACCGCGATCAGCAGGATCTCCAACCAGAGGCGCGGCCGGCGCGGGGTGCGCAGCCGGCGCAGGAGACCGGGGCGTTCCGAGGCCGTGAGGGAGTCGGGAACGGCCGTGTTCTCACGGTCGTCCAGACTGGTCACGGTCGAGTCACCCATAGACACAAAGTCTGCCAGAAAGGCCCTGTCCCCCCGATCATCCCCTGGTCGGGTTCGGGCCGCATGTCCTACGGCGGGGCGACTGTCCCCTTCTCCTCCCCGGGATGTGGATGGCGCCCGGTTTCTCCGCCCTGCGGAGGAGTGGGTACCTCAGGGTCCACGCCCGCTACGGACGCGTGCGTTCCCCGGGCGCCGACGCCGTGGAACCCCGTACCACCAGCTCCGGCATGAACACGAACTCGCTGTGCGGCGCGGGCGTTCCGCCGATCTCCTCCAGCAGTGTCCGCACCGCCGCCTGCCCCATGGCCGGCACCGGCTTGCGGATCGTCGTCAGCGGCGGGTCGGTGAAGGCGATCAGCGGGGAGTCGTCGAAGCCCACGACCGAGACGTCCTTCGGCACGTCGAGCCCCAGCTGCCGGGCCGCCCGTATCGCGCCGAGCGCCATCATGTCGCTCGCGCACACCACCGCCGTGCAGTCCCGCTCGATGAGGGCCGTGGCCGCCGCCTGGCCGCCCTCCAGGGTGTAGAGCGAGTGCTGGACCAGTTTCTCCTCGACGGTCGCGGCGGGGAGGCCGAGCTGGTCCTGCATGGTGCGCACGAACCCCTCGATCTTGCGCTGCACCGGCACGAACCGCTTGGGGCCGAGCGCCAGACCGATCCTGGTGTGTCCGAGCGACACCAGGTGGGTCACCGCCAGGTTCATCGCCGCACGGTCGTCGGGGGAGATGAAGGGCGCCTGCACCTTCGGCGAGAAGCCGTCCACCAGCACGTACGGCACGCCCTGCGCCCGCAGCTGCTCGTAGCGCTGCATGTCCGCGGAGGTGTCCGCGTGCAGTCCGGAGACGAAGATGATGCCCGCCACGCCCCGGTCGACGAGCATCTCGGTGAGCTCGTCCTCCGTGGAACCGCCCGGGGTCTGGGTGGCGAGCACCGGGGTGTAGCCCTGCCGCGTCAGCGCCTGTCCGATCACCTGCGCCAGGGCGGGGAATATCGGGTTCTCCAGCTCCGGGGTGATCAGGCCCACCAGACCCTCGCTGCGCTGCCGCAGCCGGACCGGGCGCTCGTACCCCAGGACGTCGAGTGCGGCGAGCACGGACTGGCGGGTGGTCGCGGCGACGCCGGGCTTCCCGTTGAGGACCCGGCTGACCGTCGCTTCGCTCACCCCCGCCTGAGCAGCGATGTCGGCTAGCCGTGTGGTCACGGCACCGGACTGTACCGGCCGTATCGTCATCGCGGTCCCTCTGTTCTGGTCGGCGCCGCTTGTCCCGCAAGAGGATGATTCCCGTACGGCACCAGGATGGCAAGAGCTTGCAGAGTCTTGCACAGCCGGTCGCACCCTGTTCCAGCCCGGTAAACAAGGGTCTCACGAGGGTCGCCGAGAGGTCACGCCCGGATAACTTCAACGGGCCCTTGCAGTTTTTTGCTGCAAGGTCTTTCGCAAGTCTTGCATCGCTGTTACGTTCGGCGACGCCCGGCGGAGAAGGCGGACGGGACCCCCTTCGCAGCACAGCAGTACAGCAGCACACGGGCCATCACCCTCAAGGAGATCTCATGCGGCGTGGCATAGCGGCCACCGCGCTGGTGGCGTCCTTCGCCCTCGCGGCGACGGCCTGCGGCGGAAGCGACAGCGGCGACAAGGCCGACGGTCCGGTCACCATCACCTGGTGGGACACCTCCAACGCCACCAATGAGGCGCCGACGTACCAGGCCCTGATCAAGGACTTCGAGGCCGCCAACAAGAACATCAAGGTCAAGTACGTCAACGTCCAGTTCGACCAGGCGCAGAACAAGTTCGACACCGCCGCCGGTGCCAGCGGCGCCCCCGACGTGCTGCGCTCCGAGGTCGGCTGGACCCCCGCCTTCGCCAAGAAGGGCTACTTCCTGCCCCTCGACGGCACCGAGGCCCTCGCCGACCAGGCCAAGTTCAAGCCCAACCTGATCGAGCAGGCCAAGTACGACGGCAAGACCTACGGCGTGCCGCTGGTCACCGACACCCTCGCCCTGGTCTACAACAAGCAGCTCTTCCAGAAGGCCGGCGTCGAGGCCCCCAAGACCTGGGACGACCTGAAGAAGGCCGCCGCCACCATCAAGGACAAGACCGGCGTCGACGGTTACTGGGGCTCCACCCAGGCCTACTACGCCCAGACCTTCCTCTACGGCGAGGGCACCGACACCGTCGACGCCGCCGCGAAGAAGGTCACGGTCAACTCGCCCGCCGCCAAGAAGGCCTACGGCACCTGGCTGAGCCTCTTCTCCGGCAAGGGCCTGCACAAGGCCGACACCACCGCCGACGCCTACGCCCACATCCAGGACGCGTTCGTCAACGGCAAGGTCGCCGCGATCATCCAGGGCCCGTGGGAGATCACCAACTTCTACAAGGGCTCCGCGTTCACGGACAAGGCCAACCTCGGCATCGCCACCGTCCCGGCCGGCTCCACCGGCAAGGCGGGCGCCCCGACCGGCGGCCACAACCTTTCCGTCTACGCCGGCTCGGACTCCGCCCACCAGAAGGCCGCGCTGAAGTTCGTCAACTTCATGACCTCCGCGAAGTCCCAGGCGACCATCGCGCTGAAGAACTCCACGCTGCCCACCCGCGACGACGCCTACACCGACCAGGTCAAGGCCGACCCGGGCATCGCCGGCTACGGCACGGTCCTCGCCGCCGCCCAGCCCCGCCCGGCCCTGCCCGAGTACAGCTCCCTGTGGGGCCCGCTGGACACCGAGCTGCCCAAGGTCGCCGGCGGCAAGGAGTCCCTGGACAAGGGCCTGGGCAACGCCGAGACCGCCATCGCCAAGCTGGTGCCGGACTTCAGCAAGTGAGCCCGCGTGGCCGCCGGATCTCCCGGACTTCGGGGGGAGTGATCCGGCGGCCACCGGCCTGCGCCCGGCCGTGCCCGGCGGGCCGCGTCGCCCAGCCACTTCTCAGAGCCGCAGAACTTCCAGAAGGTGTCGAACATGACAGTCGCCATCGACCGCGCCACCGGCAAACGCCACGGTGACCGCGCCCCGCGGCCCGGGCTGGGCCAACGCCTGAAGCACGGCTACCAGAAACACTGGTACGCCTACGCGATGACCGCCCCGGTGGCGGTCGTCATCGGTGTCCTCGTGCTCTACCCCCTGGTGTACGGCGTCTACCTCACGCTCACCGACGCCAACAGCCTCAACACGGCCCGCACGATCGGCGTCAACCACATCGACGCCACCTACAAGTTCATCGGCCTGCACAACTACGCCGACATCCTCTGGGGCGACACGGCCTACGACCGCTTCTGGTCGCACTTCATCTGGACGATCGTCTGGACGGCCCTGTGCGTCGCCCTGCACTACTGCATCGGGCTCGGCCTCGCGCTGCTGCTCAACCAGAAGCTGCGCGGACGGGTCGTGTACCGCCTGATCCTGGTGCTGCCCTGGGCCGTACCGACCTTCGTCACCGTCTTCGGCTGGCGGTTCATGCTCGCCGACGGCGGCGTCATCAACAGCGCCCTGGACGCGCTGCATCTGCCGAGCCCGTCCTGGCTGGAGGACACCTTCTGGCAGCGCTTCGCCGCGATCATGGTCAACACCTGGTGCGGTGTGCCGTTCATGATGGTCTCGCTGCTCGGCGGGCTCCAGTCCATCGACGCCTCGCTGTACGAGGCCGCCGAGATGGACGGCGCGAGCGCCTGGCAGCGGTTCCGGTACGTCACCCTCCCGGGCCTCAGAAGCGTCAGCTCCACCGTCGTCCTGCTCGGCATCATCTGGACGTTCAACCAGTTCGCGGTGATCTTCCTGCTGTTCGGCAACACCGCGCCGGACGCGCAGATCCTCGTCACCTGGGCCTACTACCTGGGCTTCGGACAGCAGCCGCGTGACTTCGCGCAGTCGGCGGCGTACGGCATCCTGCTGCTGGCCATCCTGATCGTCTTCACCTCCTTCTACCGCCGCTGGCTGAACCGCAATGACCAGCAGCTCGCGATCTGAGGACGGAGTCCCCATGAGCACGACCACAGTCGAGACCCCGGCCACGGTGAGCGAGCGGACCGCCGAGGCGCCCCGCCGGACCCGCGGCCGCGGTGACAAGAGCCTCGCCGGCTCCCTCGCCTCGCACGGCATCCTGATCGTCGCGAGCCTGATCGCGCTGTTCCCGATCGTCTGGCTGATCTTCCTGTCCCTCGGCCCGGACAAGGACGACTACCTCCACCCGGGCGGCATCTGGAAGAAGATGACGTTCGACAACTACTCGTTCGTGCTCCAGCACACCGAGTTCTTCAGCTGGCTCAAGAGCTCGCTGATCGTCTCGCTCGGCACCACGGTGATCGGGGTGCTGATCGCGGCGACCACCGGGTACGCCGTCTCCCGGATGCGCTTCCCGGGCTACCGGAAGTTCATGTGGGTGCTCCTGGTCACGCAGATGTTCCCGGTGGCCGTCCTCATGGTCCCGATGTACCAGATGCTCTCGGACCTCAAGCTCATCGACAGCTACCTAGGGCTGATCCTGGTGTACTGCTCGACGGCGGTGCCGTACTGCGCCTGGCTGCTCAAGGGGTACTTCGACACCATCCCGTTCGAGATCGACGAGGCCGGCCGGGTCGACGGGCTGACCCCCTTCGGCACGTTCGCGCGGCTGATCCTGCCGCTCGCGCGGCCCGGACTCGCGGTGGCCGGGTTCTACAGCTTCCTGACGGCGTTCGGCGAGGTCGCGTTCGCGTCGACGTTCATGCTGTCCGACACGAAGTACACGTTCGCGGTGGGGCTCCAGAGCTTCGTCAGCGAGCACGACGCCCAGCGGAACCTGATGGCGGCGACGGCGGTGCTGATCGCGATACCGGTGTCGGTGTTCTTCTACCTGGTGCAGAAGAACCTGGTGACGGGGCTTACTGCCGGTGGCACGAAGGGGTAGGTGCCGGTCGTCTTCCGGCTGCGGCGCCGCCGTGGCTGGTCGCGCCCACGCGGCGGCAGCCGCAAATCAGCACAGGCCCGCGCCCCTGTGGGGGCGAGCCCTCACACCCCCATTCCCGAGGCGGCCGCAGTGTCCATCCGACCCCGCTGTCACCGCGGCCGCCTCGTCCCCCTTCTACCTTTGACCTGATGAACCCGTTACCCATCAAGGACGCCATGACCCAGCAGCACTCCGCCATCGCCCCGGCCCCCCACCCTGCCGAAGCCAAGCGCAGCGACTGGTGGCGGGACGCGGTGATCTACCAGGTCTATCCGCGCAGCTTCGCCGACAGCAACGGTGACGGCATGGGGGATCTGGAAGGCATCCGTACCCGACTGCCGTACCTCCGCGACCTCGGCGTGGACGCCGTGTGGCTGAGCCCCTTCTACGCCTCGCCGCAGGCCGACGCCGGCTACGACGTGGCCGACTACCGTGCCGTGGACCCCATGTTCGGCAACCTCCTGGACGCCGACGCCCTCATCCGCGACGCCCGCGACCTGGGCCTGCGGACCATCGTCGACCTGGTCCCCAACCACTCCTCCGACCAGCACGAGTGGTTCAAGCGCGCGGTCGCGGAAGGGCCCGGGTCTCCGCTCAGGGACCGCTACCACTTCCGCCCCGGCAAGGGCGAGAACGGCGAACTCCCGCCCAATGACTGGGAGTCCATCTTCGGCGGCCCCGCGTGGACCCGCGTCGAGGACGGCGAGTGGTACCTCCACCTCTTCGCCCCCGAGCAGCCCGACTTCAACTGGGACCACCCCGCCGTCGGCGACGAGTTCCGCTCCATCCTGCGCTTCTGGCTGGACATGGGCGTGGACGGCTTCCGCATCGACGTGGCCCACGGCCTGGTGAAGGCGGACGGCCTTCCCGACCTTGGATCCCACGACCAGCTCAAGCTGCTGGGCAACGATGTCATGCCGTTCTTCGACCAGGACGGCGTCCACGAGATCTACCGCCAGTGGCGGCTGATCCTCGACGAGTACTCCGGCGAGCGCATCTTCGTCGCCGAGGCCTGGACGCCGACCGTCGAGCGCACCGCGAACTACGTCCGCCCCGACGAACTCCACCAGGCCTTCAACTTCCAGTACCTGAGCACCGCCTGGGACGCGAAGGAGCTGCGCGGGGTCATCGACCGCACGCTGGAGGCGATGCGCCCGGTCGGCGCCCCGGCCACCTGGGTGCTCTCCAACCACGACGTCACCCGCCACACCACCCGCTTCGCCAACCCGCCCGGCCTCGGTACCCAGATCCGCACGGCCGGCGACCGGGAGCTGGGCCTGCGGCGGGCCCGCGCCGCCACGCTGCTCATGCTGGCGCTGCCCGGATCGGCGTACATCTACCAGGGCGAGGAGCTCGGCCTCCCGGACGTCGTCGACCTCGCCGACGAGGTCCGTCAGGACCCGGCGTACTTCCGCGGCGCCGGCCAGGACGGCTTCCGCGACGGCTGCCGGGTGCCGATCCCCTGGACGCGCGAGGGATCGTCGTACGGCTTCGGCGCGGGCGGCAGCTGGCTGCCCCAGCCGCCGGAGTGGGCCGAGCTGAGCGTGGAGGCGCAGACCGGCGATCCGGACTCCACCCTGGAGCTCTACCGCTCGGCCCTCGCCGTCCGGCGCGAGCGCCCCGACCTGGGCGCCGGCGACGCCGTGGAGTGGCTCCGGGCTCCCGAGGGGGTCCTCGCCTTCCGGCGCGGACAGTTCGTGTGCGTCGCGAACACCAGCGGCGAGTCGGTGACGACTCCGGCGTACGGCCGGCTGCTGCTGACCAGCGGTGAGGTCGCCGAGGCCGACGGGGACGCGAAGGTGGCGGCCGACACGACCGTGTGGTGGACGACCGCCTGAGCACCCGCGGAAGGAATCACCGGGCCCTGAGGGGGGCCCGGTGATTTTTTTCCAGGGCGTGTCGATCGGCGGGAGCCGCGTTCGACGCTTGGGTGAAAGGGCGCACCGGCGCCCCCCCCGCTCAAGGAGACATCATGCAGATCCGCGCCCGCCTCAGCATGAGTGCCGACGGCTATGTGACCACCCCGAGCGGCTGGCCCGCGCTCACCGCCGACCCCGCGTTCGTCCCCGGCCAGAGCCACGGCATCCGCGAGTTCCTGGCGGACTGCGAGGCCGCGCTCATGGGCCGTACGACCTTCCAGCCCGCCCTCACCAACAGCCGCTGGCCGTGGCCGGACCTCGACGTGTTCGTCCTCGGCTCGCACCGCCCGGAGGGCACCCCCGACCACGTGACCACCGACGACGACCCGGTCCGGCTCCTGGAGAAGATCCGTGCGGCCAACCGGGGCGGGGACGTCCACCTCGTCGGCGGTCCGCGGACCATCGCGACCTTCCACGCACTCGGCGCCCTGGACCGTCTCGAACTGGTCGTGCTGCCCCTGCTGTTCGGCGGTGGCACCCAGTTGACCCCGGCGCTCGGCCCCGAGACCGGGCTGACCTTCCTGAGCCAACGCGCCCTGCCCGGAGGGGCGGTGGAGATCGTCTACTCCTGCGAGGGCCGTCGCGACGACCTGCCCGGAAAGCCCGCAGAGCAAGTGTGAAAGTTCTTTCTGTTACTTTCTCGACTCTTGCTGTAAACATTTCAACAGCGGTACGTTCTCGCCGGCGCCAGGCAAAGACGCCTGGCCGTCCGGCAAGGAGAACCCCCACGTGATATCGAGATGGTCCGCAAGAGCCACCGCCACGGCCGCCGCCACCGTGTTCGCCGCCTCGGCCGCCGTCCTCGCCCCCAGTGCCGCCCAGGCCTCCCCGCCGGGCGGCAAGGACGTCACCGCAGTCCTCTTCGAATGGAACTTCGCCTCGGTCGCCAAGGAGTGCACCACCACCCTCGGCCCCGCCGGATACGGCTACGTCCAGGTCTCCCCGCCCGCAGAGCACATCCAGGGCCCGCAGTGGTGGACCTCGTACCAGCCGGTGAGCTACAAGATCGCGGGCCGGCTCGGTGACCGGACGGCCTTCCAGAACATGGTGAACACCTGCCACGCGGCCGGGGTGAAGGTCGTCGCCGACACCGTCGTCAACCACATGGCCGCGGGCAGCGGCACCGGCACCGGCGGTTCGTCGTACACGAAGTACAACTACCCCGGCCTGTACTCCTCCTACGACTTCGACGACTGCACCTCCCAGGTCACCAACTACCAGGACCGCTGGAACGTCCAGCACTGCGAGCTGGTCGGCCTGGCCGACCTCGACACAGGTGAGTCGTACGTCCGCGGCGCGATCGCCGGGTACATGAACGACCTGCTCTCCCTCGGTGTCGACGGCTTCCGCATCGACGCGGCCAAGCACATCGACACCGCCGACCTCGCCAACATCAAGTCCCGCCTCAGCAATCCGTCGGTGTACTGGAAGCAGGAGGTCATCTACGGCAGCGGGGAGGCCGTCCAGCCCACCGAGTACACGGGCAACGGGGACGTCCAGGAGTTCCGTTACGCCTACGACCTCAAGCGGGTCTTCAACAACGAGAACCTCGCCTATCTGAAGAACTACGGCGAGGGCTGGGGGTACCTGAACAGCTCGGTGGCCGGCGTCTTCGTCGACAACCACGACACCGAGCGCAACGGCTCCACCCTCAACTACAAGGACGGGGCGAACTACACGCTGGCCAACGTCTTCATGCTTGCGTATCCCTACGGTGCCCCTGACATCAACTCCGGCTACGAGTGGTCCGACACGGACGCGGGCCCGCCCAGCAACGGCTCCGTGAACGCCTGTTGGCAGGACGGCTGGAAGTGCCAGCACGCCTGGCCGGAGATCCTCCGCATGGTCGCCTTCCGCAACGCGGTGCGCGGCGAGTCGGTCACCAACTGGTGGGACAACGGCGGTGACGCCATCGCCTTCGGGCGGGGCGCCAAGGGCTACGTGGCCATCAACCACGAGTCGAGCGGCCTGACCCGCACCTACCAGACCTCGCTGCCCGCCGGGACGTACTGCAACGTGCAGAACAACACGAGCGTGACGGTGAACGCCGCCGGCCAGTTCACGGCCACTCTGGGTGCGAACACCGCGCTGGCGATCTACACCGGCAAGTCCAGCTGCTGACCGCCCTCCGACGGCCCCTGTTCCGGCTGCGTCCGCCGGGGCAGGGGCGGTCGTCCCAGCACCTCGATGTACACGATGCGCCCGTCCACGACGTCGAGGATCAGATCTCCTGACGAGGGCGGCAGCGGCACACAGCGGTGTCCCGGACCGTACGGCCGTCCCCGCGGATGCTCCGCCGTCAGGATGCTCTGGCAGAAGTCGTCCCCGCACCCGCACTCGCCGACCAGTCGGACATCCCGCACACAGACGGCCAACTCGCGTTCCCCCTCCGCCTCCAGGAGGGCGGCCAGTTCCTCGATCAGCTCCGGGTGGACCGCACGCACCAGGGGAGGTTCCTGTTCCATGCGCGGGAAGGTAGTCGTGCGCCGCCCGTGAGGCCACCGGTCATGAAGGGCGTGCGGCTTCGTGAAAGTTCTTTCCGGTCGTTTCACGACTCTTGCTGTAAGGCTTGCGGCGGCGATACGGTCGCGCGGGGTCGGACCCGAAGAGCCGTACATCGCAAGGAGTCCACGTCAGTGATACCGAGATGGCCGGCGCCGTCGAGGCGCCGCACCGCGCATGCCGGACGGGTCGCCGCGGTCACCGTGACCGCGCTGGCCGCAGCGCTCGTCCAGCCGCTGTCCGCCCGTGCGGACACCCCGCCGCCCCCGCCCTCCGACGCGCAGCTCGCCGCACAGCCGGCCCGGCACGACGACACCCGTGAGCAGTTCTACTTCGTCCTGCCGGACCGTTTCGCCAACGGCGACACCGCCAACGACAAGGGCGGTCTGACCGGTTCCCGCCTCTCCACCGGCTACGACCCCAACGACAAGGGCTTCTACCAGGGCGGGGACCTCAAGGGCCTCACCGAGCGCCTCGACTACATCAAGGGCCTCGGCACCACCGCCATCTGGATGGCCCCGATCTTCAAGAACCGTCCCGTCCAGGGCACGGGTGCCAACGCCTCGGCCGGCTACCACGGCTACTGGATCACGGACTTCACCCAGGTCGACCCGCACTTCGGCACCAACAAGGACCTGGAGACACTGATCTCCAAGGCCCACGCCAAGGGCATGAAGGTCTTCTTCGACGTCATCACCAACCACACGGCCGACGTCGTCGACTACAAGGAGAAGTCCTACGACTACCTGTCCAAGGGCGCCTTCCCCTATCTGACGAAGGACGGGCAGCCCTTCGACGACGCGGACTACGCGGACGGCTCGAAGAACTTCCCGCCCGTCGACGCCGACTCCTTCCCTCGCACCCCTACCGTCGCCGCCGCGAACGCCAAGGTCCCCGCCTGGCTCAACGACCCGGCGATGTACCACAACCGCGGCGACTCCACCTACGCAGGCGAGTCGACCACCTACGGCGACTTCTCCGGCCTCGACGACTTGTGGACCGAGCGCCCCGAGGTCGTCTCCGGCATGGAGAAGATCTACCAGCGCTGGGTCAGGGACTTCGACATCGACGGCTTCCGGATCGACACCGTGAAGCACGTGAACATGGAGTTCTGGACCCAGTGGGCCACCGCCCTGGACGCCTACGCGGCCAAGCAGGGCCGGAAGAACTTCTTCATGTTCGGCGAGGTCTACTCCGCCGACACGTCGATCACCTCGCCGTACGTCACCCAGGGCCGCCTCGACGCGACCCTGGACTTCCCCTTCCAGGAAGCGGCACGGCAGTACGCCTCCCAGGGCGGCAGCGCGCAGAAACTCGCCGGTGTCTTCGGCGACGACTACAAGTACACGACCGACAAGGCCAACGCCTACGAACAGGTCACCTTCCTCGGCAACCACGACATGGGCCGCATCGGGTACTTCCTGAACCAGGACAACCCGAAGGCCGGCGACGCCGAACTCCTCGCCAAGGACAGGCTCGCCAACGAGCTGATGTTCCTCAGTCGCGGCAACCCCGTCGTCTACTACGGCGATGAGCAGGGCTTCACCGGCACCGGCGGCGACAAGGACGCCCGCCAGACGATGTTCGCCTCGAAGGTCCCCGACTACCTCGACGACGACGAGATCGGCACCACCCGCACCCACGCGAGCGACGCCTACGACACGAACGCCCCGCTGTACCGGCAGATCGCGGCACTCGCGGGGCTCCGCAAGGCCAACCCGGCCCTGACGGACGGTGTCCAGGAGCAGCGGTACGCGGCGGACGGGCCCGGGATCTACGCCTTCTCCCGCACCGACGCGAAGACCGGCCGGGAGTACCTCGTCGCCTTCAACAACGCGACCGAGGCCAAGTCGGCCTCCTTCGCGACCGGTTCGGCGCACATCGCCTATCACGGGATCTACGGCGCGGACGCGACAGTGACGTCCGACGCCGACAAGAAGATCACCGTCACCGTCCCGGCGGGCTCCGCGATCGTTCTCAAGGCGGCGGGCAAGCTCGCCAAGCCCGTCACCAAGCCGACGATCACCCTCAAGGCCCCGGCCGCCGGCGTCACCGGCACCGTCGAGCTCACCGCCGACGTGGACGGCGGACAGCTCAACCGGGTCGTCTTCGCCGCCCAGACGGGCACGGGGAAGTGGCGGACGCTCGGATCCGCGGACCACGCCCCGTACAAGGTCACTCAGACCCTTGGGAAGGACCTCAAGGCCGGAACCGCCCTGCGCTACAAGGCCGTTGTCGTCGACTCGGCCGGCCGCACCGCCTCGGCCACGGCCGAGTCCGTCACCGGCACCCCGCCCGTCGCGGAGCCCCCCACGGCCTCCTCCCGCGACTACGCGATCGTCCACTACAAGCGCACCGACGGCGACTACGCCGACTGGGGCCTGTACGCCTGGGGCGACCTCGCCGACGGCGAGTCCACCACCTGGCCCGCGAGCCACCCCTTCACCGGCCGGGACGCGTACGGCGCCTTCGCCTACGTCAAGTTGAAGCCCGGCGCCTCCGACGTCGGCTTCCTCGTCATCGACAAGGACGGCAACAAGGACGTCGCCACCGACCGCACGATCGACGTCACCAAGACCGGCGAGGTGTGGATCGAGCAGGGTAAGGACGCCATGCAGACCCAGCGGCCCGACTACCCGGCGCAGGACACCACCAAGGCGGTCGTCCACTACCACCGCGCCGACGGGAACTACGACGGCTGGGGCCTGCACGTCTGGACGGGCGCCGCCAACCCCACCGAATGGTCCAAGCCGCTGGAGCCGGTGCGGACCGACTCCTACGGGGCCGTGTACGAGGTGCCGCTCAACGCCGGTGCCACGAGCCTGAGTTACATCATCCACAAGGGCGACGAGAAGGACCTGCCCACCGACCAGTCCCTGGACCTCACGGCGAACGGCCACGAGGTGTGGCTGCTGAACGGCCGGGAGGAGTACCTCCTCCCGCAACCCGCCGGGTCCGCCGCCGCACTCGACCCGACCACCTCCAAGGCGGTCTGGCTCGACCGGGACACGGTCGCCTGGAACGGCAACGACAGTGCCGCCTCCACCCAGTTGGTGTACTCGCACGACGGCTCGATCGCCGTCAAGGACGGCACCCTGACCAGCGACGACGAGCGCTGGCTGCGGCTGACGAGGACCGCGCTCACCGACGCCCAGAAGGCGAAGTTCCCCCACCTGAAGGACTACACGGCCTGGTCAGTCGACCCGCGGGACCGCGACCGGGTGAAGCAGGCCCTCACCGGCCAGCTCGTGGCCTCCCAACGGGCCGCGAACGGCGCCGTGCTGAGCGCGACCGGCGTCCAGATCGCCGGCGTCCTCGACGACCTGTACCCCGCCGCGACCAAGGCCCAGCTGGGCCCGGTCTTCCACCGGGGCCGTCCCACGCTGTCCGTGTGGGCGCCCACCGCCCAGTCGGTGCGGCTGGAGCTGGCCGGCTCCACCGTGCCGATGCGCCGCGACGCCACCACCGGCGTCTGGTCCGTCACCGGCCCGGCGTCCTGGAAGGGCAAGCCCTACCGGTACGTGGTGAAGGTCTGGGCGCCCAGCGTCGGGAAGCTGGTCACCAACAAGGTCACCGACCCCTACTCGGTGGCCCTCACCACCGACTCGGCACGCAGCCTCGTCGTCGACCTCGCCGACAGGTCCCTGGCACCGGGCGGCTGGTCGACGTACACCAAGCCGAAGGCCGTACCGCTCAGGGACGCCGAGATCCAGGAGCTGCACATCCGGGACTTCTCGGTGGCGGACGACACCGTGCCCGCGAAGGACCGGGGCACCTATCTCGCCTTCACCGACCGCAACAGCGACGGCTCCCGCCACCTGAGGCAGCTCGCGAAGGCGGGCACCTCGTACGTCCACCTCCTGCCCGCCTTCGACATCGCCACCGTCCCCGAACGCCGCCAGGACCAGGAGACCCCCGGCTGCGACCTCGCCTCCTACCCGGCCGACTCCGACCAGCAGCAGGCGTGCGTCGCCAAGTCCGCCGCGAAGGACGCCTACAACTGGGGCTACGACCCGTACCACTACACGGTCCCCGAGGGCTCCTACGCCACCGACCCGGACGGCACCGGCCGCACGGTCGAGTTCCGCAGGATGGTCAAGTCCCTGAACGAGGACGGCCTCCGAGTCGTCATGGACGTCGTCTACAACCACACCGCGGCGAGCGGACAGGCCGCCACGAGCGTGCTCGACCGGATCGTGCCCGGCTACTACCAGCGGCTCCTCGCCGACGGGTCGGTCGCCAACAGCACCTGCTGCGCCAACACCGCCACCGAGAACGCGATGATGGGCAAGCTGGTCGTCGACTCGATCGTCACCTGGGCCAAGGAGTACAAGGTCGACGGCTTCCGCTTCGACCTCATGGGCCACCACCCCAAGGCCAACATCCTGGCCGTCCGCAAGGCCCTCGACACCCTGACCCTCAAGAAGGACGGCGTCGACGGCAAGAAGATCATCCTCTACGGCGAGGGCTGGAACTTCGGCGAGGTCGCCGACGACGCCCGCTTCGTGCAGGCCACCCAGAAGAACATGGCCGGCACCGGCATCGCGACCTTCTCCGACCGCGCCCGCGACGCCGTGCGCGGCGGCGGCCCCTTCGACGAGGACCCCGGCGTCCAGGGCTTCGCGTCCGGGCTCTACACCGACCCCAACTCCTCCAAGAGCAACGGCACTCCGGAGGAGCAGAAGGCCCGCCTCCTCCACTACCAGGACCTCATCAAGGTCGGTCTCTCCGGCAACCTCGCGAAGTACCGCTTCACCGACACCGCCGGCAAGGAGGTCACCGGCGCCCAGGTCGACTACAACGGTCAGCCCGCCGGATACGCGGACGCGCCCGGCGACGCCCTCGCCTACGCCGACGCGCACGACAACGAGTCGCTGTTCGACGCGCTGACCTACAAGCTGCCCGCGGACACCGGCGCCTCCGACCGGGCACGCGCACAGGTCCTCGCGATGGCCACGGCCGCCCTCTCCCAGGGCCCGGCGCTCTCCCAGGCGGGCACCGACCTGCTGCGCTCCAAGTCCCTGGACCGCAACTCCTTCGATAGCGGCGACTGGTTCAACGCGATCCACTGGAACTGCCAGGACGGCAACGGCTTCGGCCGCGGACTGCCCATGGCGGCCGACAACGCCTCCAAGTGGCCGTACGCCAAGCCCCTGTTGAGCTCGGTGAAGGTCGGCTGCCCTCAGATCGAGGGCGCCTCGGCCGCCTACCAGGACCTGCTGCGGATCCGTACGACGGAGAAGGCGTTCTCGCTCGCCACCGCGGACCGGGTGCAGTCGCAGCTGTCCTTCCCGCTCTCCGGCACGGACGAGACGCCCGGCGTCATCACCATGGAACTCGGTGACCTCGTGATCGTCTTCAACGCCACCCCGAAGGAACAGGACCAGCGCGTCCAGACCCTCGCCGGAAGCACCTACCAGCTGCACCCGGTGCAGCGGGCAGGGGCGGACCCTACCGTCAAGCAGGCCTCGTTCGACAGGAAATCCGGTACCTTCGCCGTTCCGGAGCGGACCGTGGCCGTTTTCCAGCGCCATCCCTAGCTGAACGCATTACCTTGGTGGAGCGGACCCAGAACCCCGGTCCGCTCCACCGGTGTTGCCCGAGGGGGTGACAGATGGACGTCAAAGGCAAGCTGACGGGCACGACCGTGCTGGTCGTGGACGACGTGGAGGCCAGCCGGTACGCCATGGGCACCGTGCTGAGCCGCGCGGGGCACCGGGTGGTACCGGCCGCCTCCGGCGCGGAGGCCCTCGCCGAACTCGACACCCGGCTGCGCAAGGGCACCCTCCCCGACGTGGCCCTCGTGGACGTCGGGCTGCCCGACATGAGCGGCTTCGACCTGTGCCGGCTGTTCAAGGAACGCCCGCACACGGCCCGGATGCCCGTCGTGCACTTCTCGGCCTCCGCCGTGCCGCCCGCCGTGCACTGCGCGGGCATGGACATGGGCGTCGAGGCCTATCTGAAGGTGCCCGCCGAACCCCTGGAGATCGAGGCCGTGGTCCGGGCCGCCGTACGCAACGCGCAACTGCGGGCCGGCGACCAGGCGCTGGTACGGCGGCTCACCCTGCTGTCCGAGACCATCGTCACCATCCAGTCCGCCCGCACCCTCCAGGAGCTCTCCGACGCGGCCGCCGAGGGCGTCTCGCGGCTCACCGGCACCCCCGCCGCCGTCTTCGTCCTCGACCAGGACGACCAGCTCTATCGCGGCCTGTCCCGCGACCGCATCCCCGTCTCGCTGCCGGGAGAGGACGCCGACCGGATCGTGGCCGGGCTGCTGCGCCGGCTCACCCGCGGCCAGGCCGGAGTGCAGCTGACCACCGTGCCCGCGCCGCTGTGGCCCGCCGGGTACTTCCGGCCCGGCGTCGAGCACGACGCCCGGCTCGCCCTCGTCGTCACCCAGGACGGCCATGCGCCGGTGTGCCTGGCCGCGCCCGCGCGCGGCATGCGCAGGGTTGGCCTGGAGGGCGAGACGCTGCTGGCCCAGCTCGCCCAGGCCACCGCGCTCGCCGCCGAGCCGCTGCTCATGTACAAGGTCGAGCGGCATGTCGCCCTCACCCTCCAGCACAGCTTCCTGCCCCAGCCGCACCGGCTGCCCGACCTGCCGGGCCTCGACATCGTGGTCCGCTACGTCCCCGCCTCCCGGCAGACCGAGATCGGCGGCGACTTCTACGCGGCGCTGCGCGTGGACGAGGGCATCCTCACCGCGGTCGGCGACGTCGTCGGGCACTCCCTGGACGCGGCGACCGTCATGGTCGAGCTGCGGCACGCGCTGCGGGCCTACGCCGTCGACGAGAGCGACCCGGCCGTCCTCGCCGAGCGCCTGGACCGCACGCTCCAGCGCTACCACCCCGACACCACGGCGACCGTCTGCCTGGCCCTGGTCGACCCGGGCACCGGGCGCACGCGGATCGCCAACGCCGGGCACATCCCGCCCCTGATCGTCCGCGACACCGGCACCGCCGACTACGTCAAGGCGGCCGGCCCGCTGCTCGGCGTCGGCCTGGTCCACCCGCCGGCCACCGAACTCTTCCTCGAACCCACCGACCGGCTCCTCATGGTCACGGACGGCCTCATCGAGACCCGCGGCACCGACCTCACGACCTCCATGGAGCAGCTGCGCGCGGCCGCCTCCGGCGCGCTGCCCGGCCTGAACGCCCTGTGCGACACCCTGCTGGACACCTTCGGCCACGACCGGGAGGACGACATCGCGATGCTGGCGCTGCGGCTAGGGTGACTTTTCGTCGCCTTGGAACAGGAGTGCCCATGCCGCAGATCACCGTCGACCACTCGCGTTTCCTCAGCTTCGACAGGGAGGCCTTCGCGAGGGACCTGCACACGGCCGTCGTCGAGATCGCGGCCGCCAAGCCGGAGGCGTGCAAGACGCAGTTCCGGGCGAGCGAGGTCACCGCGTTCGGCTACGAGGACCCGGACGTGCAGGGACACGGGGTCGTCCATGTCACGCTGGGACTGCTCGCCGGGCGCACCGAGGACACCAAGGCCCGGCTCACCGAGGCCGTCCTGGAGCTGCTGAGGAAGCATGTGGAGGACGACGGCACGAGCGTCCTGCACGCCTCGGCCGAGGTGCGCGACCTCGACGCGTCGTACCGGAAGTTCGAACGCTGAGGGTTCTCAGGAGGCCGGAGGACGCTGAGGGTTCTCAGGAGGCCAGTGAGATCAGCCGTGCGGCGAGGTCGGTGAACGGGCCGTCGTGCGGCTCGTCCTTGAGCATGTGCCGCAGCAGCGCCGTCATCTCCTCGTCGTAGGCCGCGCCCACCGCGGCCAGAGCGGCGAAGTCGTGGACGAGCTGCGACTCCAGCTCGGCGCGGGGGATGCGCCGGCCGTCCAGCCAGATCAGGGCCGTCGACTCGGCGAGCGAGATCCAGGAGCGGATGAGCAGTTCGAGGCGCGCGGGCGGATCCGTCACCCGCAGATGGGACAGGATCTGCTGGTAGGCGACCTGGCGTACGGAGTCGATGAGCGCGTTGGTCGCCGAGGAGCCCACGGCGGGACCGCCGCGCATCAACGCCGAGAAACCGGGCCCGTGTTCGTCCACGAAGTCGAAGAAGCGGCGCATCACCCGCAGCAGCCGGCCGCCCAGCGAGCCCTCGTGCGGCTCCTCGAAGCGGCTCGCCAGATCTTCTGCCGCCCGCTTCAACGCGGCTTCGTACAGGCTGAGTTTGCCCGGGAAGTAGTGGTAGACCAGCGGCCGGGAGATGCCGGCCGCCGACGCGATCTCGTCGATCGAGACCTCGTCGGGCGAGCGACGGGCGAACAGTTCGAGGGCGACGCCGATCAACTGCTCGCGCCGTTCCTCGACTCCCATTCTTCGACGCACCCCGGTAGTCATACGAACACCTTACCGATCGGATCCGGCCCGGAACGGACCGGTCCGGCCAGTGGTGTTCACATGACCCACACGATTCGTGCACGTCGTGCTTGTGGCGGGCTGTTTCGCCCCACTTCTCAACGCTCGCCCGCCGTGGCGGAGTTCACGCATATCGGCGATCCGCTAGCGGAGGCCGTTGACCTCACGCCCGTCCACCAGCGTCCCCTTCAGCCCGGCCTGCGCGCCCTGCTCCGCCTTCACGGCCAGCAGGTTGCCTTGGGCGGACCCCTTCACCCCGCCCGTCGCGGTGATCGACGCCGTGCCCCGGCTGCCCGCCGCCAGCAGGTACCAGGACCCGCCGCCTGACTTCCACAGCACCCCGGCCAGCACCTGCGGATCCTTCGCCCCGCACGCCGGGACGTTCTCGCCCTTCGCCGCCACCGCCCCGTACGTCCCGCCCGGCGTGCGGAACTGGGCCAGCACCCGCTCCCCACCGCCCTGCCAGGTCTCCGCCCGGGTGCACACCCAGTCCGCCCTGCCGCTCGCGTCGGGCAGCGGCTGCGTCGCGTAGGCCCAGGCGTTCACGCTCCGCACACCGGAGGACCGCATCGCACCCAGCGAGCAGGCGTACGGCGCCCAGGCGCGCAGCCCCTGCGCCCCGGACGCGTCCTTCACGGACCCCGGACGGCCGGTGGTGAGACGGGCCGGGACCAGTTCACCGAGGTCGGTCAGCAGGCGGGTGCCGGAGGCGTCCGTCAGCTGGAGCACGTTCCAGGAGGTGCAGGCACCGCTCTGGACGGGGCCGGCCATCGGGGCGGTGGCGCCGTCGGAGAGGGGCAGCGCCATCGCGCCGGCGCCCGGCTTCAGCAGGTCCCGCTCGGCCGCCTTCGTCACCCAAGGGGCCGTCAGGTAACGGATGTTGCCGTCGGCGCGGCCCAGGACCACCGCGCTCGCCTGGGCCCGGTCCGCGCCGTCGACGCGGGCGAAGTCGAGGGCGGCCCCCTTGGTGCTGTCGCGCGGTTCGGCGTAGCGGACGATGCGCAGACCGTCGTAGAGGATGACCACGCGCGCGTTGTCCACGGTCCCGGCGTACAGGAGTTGCGGCGGTCCGGAGGGGCCGCCGGACGGGGTGCCCGGGGTCGCGGAGACCTGGACGGTCTCGCCGGGGCGGGCCCAGACGGCGAGGGCGCGGCGCAGCAGGGCGCTGTCGCCGGTGAGGTTGCCGCGCGCGGGCCACACCGAGAAGTCGGTGCGGGCCGAGACCTCCCATGCGGCGGCCGGGACCTTGACCAGCAGGGCCGGGTCCAGGGCGGCCTGGGCGGCGGGGTTCTGCGCGTAGGCGGGGGCGGCGGCGCCGTCGGGGCCCCAGCCGTCGCCGGGCATGCCGAGCAGCGCCCCGCACACGGCGACCGCCGCGGCGGCGGCCAGCGCGGCCTTGGTGTGCTGTCGGCGCCGCATCAGGTCGGTGGGGCGGATCTGGAGCGAACAGGCGTCGAACTCGGGGGAGTCGAGGAGGGCGTACTGCGCGCGCTCGGAGTCGGCCTCCTCCAGGGCCGCGTCCACGTCGGCCACGCCCGCGGCCGTGAGCACCTTGCGCACGTCGCCGTCGGGGAGCTTCTCCAGGCCGCGCAGGACACACGCGGCGCGGGCCGGTCCGGTCAGGGCCGACAGGCGCTGGTCCAGGGCGAGTTCGTCGGCGCCGCCGGAGCGCGGGAAGAGCTTGAGGCCCCACACCTGGGGGAGCAGCGGCGGGAGCTGGGCGCGCTTGGGCCACGCCAGGCGCTTGAGCGGCCGGCCCGCCTCCAGTGCCGCCCGTACCACCTGGAGACGGACGTAGGCGTAGCCCGGGTCGCCCTCGCGGCCGGCGGACTGGGCCGGGATGACGGAGGCCGAGGCCTTGCCCCGCGGCAGGGCACGCTGGGCGAGGGCGTGCGCGGTCAGGACTCGCCTGCTGCGTCCCAGGCCGGGCGGCAGCACCAGATAGGCGAGCCGGACCAGCCGGGGATAGTGCTCGACGAGCGCGGCCTCGGCCTGTTCCACGTCGACGACGGGGTCGGAGGCGGAGCCTGCGGCGGGTGCGGGGCGCGGGGCGACATCCTGTGACTGCACGTTCAGCAGAACGAGCGAATCGTGGGTTGGTCACCGCCACCCGGGCGAATCAGCCCTCCGGGTCGACCAGCGCACGGGCGTAGTTGGCCATCGACCGCTGGTAGCGCGGCAGATGCGGGGCGAGCGCGCCCAGGACCAGGGACAGGCCCTCGCGGTCCCGGCCGAGGCTGGACAGGCACAGCGCGAGCGTGGCGCGTACCGCGTCGTCCAACTCGTCCGACGGGCCGTCCAGTTCGGGGGTGAGCAGCTTGACGCCCTCCTCCGCCTGCCCGATGTTCCGCAGGGAGCTGGACAGTTGGATCTTCGCGCGCCGCCCCTTGTATCCGGACAGCCCGCCCGCGAGGGCCTCCCGGTACAGCGGGGCCGCCTTGTCGGAGTGCCCCGTCGAGTCCCACGCGCAGGCCCGCTCGAACGCACCGAGCGGACTGCCGTCCGGCAGCTCGGCCACGAGGGCGTCGATCACCGCCCGGAACTCGGCCGCCCGCTCCTCCGGATACTCGTCGAAACTCGCCCAGGCGGCGTCGACCCGCTTTTCCCAGTCCTCGTTCACCGGCACACTTTCGCACATCCGTATCAACCGTGACACCGGGATTTGAGCGTCCCGCGCCCCGCAGCCGTATGGGGGAGGACGGACCCCCGCCGGGGCCCGTCCGACGCGACCCCGTGACCGGAGGAACACATGAGGTTGACCCGACCGATGCTCGCGCTGACCGGAGCGGCCGCGGCGCTGGCGCTGGCGGGCTGCGGATCCGGCGGTGACGCGAAGGCCGCAGCCGCGGTGCCGTCGGCGGCGACCGGCAGCCTGGAGCACCTGGCCGCCGAGGTGAAGTGCACGCCCAACATCCAGATCGACGCCGACGAACTGCGCCAGGCCGTGTGCAAGAAGTCCAAGGACGCCGACGGCAAGTTCATCCTCGCCACCTTCGCCACCGACCGCGGCCAGCGCGAGTGGATCAACGGCGCCAAGGACTACGGCGGTCACTTCCTGGTCGGCCGCAAGTGGGTCGCCGTCGGTGACACCACCAAGACGGTGACGGTGCTGCGCAAGACGCTCGGCGGGGACATCGAGGAGGGCGTGGACCACTCGAAGATGGGCGGCGGCGCCTCCCACTCGTCCCACTGAACCGCTCCGCCCGCTGAACCGCTCGGCCCACCGAGCTCAGGCACACGAGAAAGCCGGCGGTGAGGGATCCTCACCGCCGGCTTTGTCATTCAGTCACGCTGTCACTGGCACTTCTTGCCGGTGTTGATGCAGTTGACCATCTTGTTCATCAGGTTTCCGGAGAAGAAGTTGATGAAGTCGTTGTGGTCGGTGATCGGCTTGTGCAGGTTCTCCGGGAAGGTGTCCACCGCGTAGGGGTTGATCACCTTGCCGTTCTGGAGCTTCGGGGCCGGGACGTTGTAGACGAGCCGGACCTGGAGCTGCGGGATCGCCTTGAAACCGTTGGCGCAGGAGCCGTCGCCCTGGACGAACGCCACGTGCGTACGGTGGTTGGCGCTGTCGATGTTCTTGCCGTCCCAGCAGCTCTGGAAGTTGGTCGTGCGCACCACCTGGCTGCCCTGCGGGCAGATCGGGTACTTGTCGTGCAGCTGGACCTTGTTCTCGAAGCCGGTGCAGGACCAGTTCACGTTGGCGTTGGCGTTGCCGTTGACGAAGGCCTTGGCGTCACCGGTGATGATGCGCAGGGCGGTCGGCATCGCGACGACGTTGCCCTTCTTGTTGCCGACGAACTTGATCTGCGCCTGGGAGGCCTGAAGGATCTTGCCGACGTTGCCTTCCTTGCCGCCGCCGTCCTTGTTCTGGTCGAAGTCCTGCGTGCCGTTCTGGAGACGCAGCACCGGCCAGAAGTACGAGGACTTGTCGCCCTGGTTCTGGCAGCTGCTCTGGGCGGCCGCCAGTTCCTGGTCGCTCGCGAAGGCGTCGTTGGACTGGTTGCCGACGTAGTCGTGCAGGTGGTGGGCGCCGTTGGCGACACCGGGGGCCACGATCACGTTGTCCGTGTTGTGGTTCTTGTTCCCGTTGGTGCCGCACTTGGTGATGAAGACACCCCGCGAGCCCGAGTTGCCATTGGCCGGCAGACCGTTCTGACCGACACCGAGCTGGGCGTTGCCCTGGACCTTGGTGATGTCCACGAAGTCCGACGCAACCGGGCCGTTGCCGCCCTGTCCGCCGTTGCCCTGCTGCTGACCGCCCTGCTGCTGGCCGCCGTTCTGCTGGCCGCCGTTCTGCTGACCGCCCTGCTGCTGGCCGCCGTTCTGCTGCTGGCCACCACCGGCGTTGCCGGCGTTGGTCTGCGGGGCCGCGTTCTGCGTGGTGCAGGCCGCCAGCTGGCTGAGCGAGTTGTCGAACTGTCCCCCGACCCGCTGGATGTCGATGCGGATCCGGTCGATCGTGGCCGCCCGCTTCTCCTTCAGGGGGCCGACGATGGCGTTCTGGACGAAGCTCGCGTCCTGGGCCTGGGCCTGGCGCGACGAAGCGAGCCTGGCGTAGGCCTCGGTGATCTGCTTGTCGAGGTTCGCCAGCTCCGCGGCGACGCCGTTGCGTGCCTGCTGCGGCACGTTCGTCAGCTTCTGACCGACGTCCGGGCACGAGATGGTCGCCACCTGCGCGGCGGCGGCCTTGGTCTGGTTCTGCTGCCAGCCGTTGTTGTTCGACTCATGCGCGGATGCGTAGAAGTTCGCCCAGATCAGCCCGCCCCCACCGAGCGCTAGGGCCGCCGACGCGGCTATGGCCTTGGTGGCCATCGACGAGCGGCGTTTACGTGTATTGCGTCCCATGGAACTCCTCTGACTTCCTTTTTCGGGGCTATCGAGGCGCCCGACAGGAGTGAAGCGGCGCCATCCCATACGCACGCCGTCCCAGGGGTGTTCAGTCGCCTCACAAACAAATCAGAGGTTTACCTGGTCTTGGTACATCAACAGCCTCGTGAGCAGCAGGAGTTACAGAAAATGAGGAGCTGCTCACCGGCCCCGGTCGAGGAACGCGAGCACCGCGAGCACGCGGCGATTGTCGTCGTCCGACACCTCAAGGCCCAGTTTGGTGAAGATGTTGGCGGTGTGCTTGGCGATCGCCCGTTCCGTCACCACGAGCCTGCCGGCGATCGCCGCGTTGGTCCGCCCCTGCGCCATGAGGTCCAGCACCTCCCGCTCCCGGGGCGTGAGCCGGGCCAGCGGCTCGTCGTCCGCCGCCCGCCGGGTCAGCAGCTGCTGGATCACCTGCGGGTCCATCGCGGTACCGCCCGCCGCCACCCGCCGCACCGCGTCCACGAACTGCTCGGCGTCGAACACCCGGTCCTTGAGCAGATACCCCACCCCGCCGCTGCCGTCGGCCAGCAGCTCACGCGCGTACAACTGCTCCACGTGCTGCGAGAGCACCAGCACCGGCAGCCCGGGTCTGGCCCGCCGGGCGTCGAGCGCGCACTGGAGCCCCTCGTCGGTGTGCGTCGGCGGCAGACGTACGTCGACCACCGCGACGTCCGGCTCCAGTTCGGCCAGCGCCCGGGCCAGTTCGGGCCCGGACTCGACGGCCGCGGCGATCTCGAAGTCATGTGCCTCGAGAAGCCGTACCAGCCCGTCCCGCAGCAGGAAGAGGTCTTCGGCTAGGACAACGCGCAAGGAATCTCCATGGTGACCATGGTGGGGCCGCCCGCGGGCGAGCTGACGGCCAGGACGCCGTCGAATGTACCGAGCCGCCGCTCGATCCCGGAGAGTCCCGAACCGGCCGCGATCACCGCACCGCCGCGGCCGTTGTCGGTGACGACGATCCGCAGCATCTCCTCGGCGTGATGCAGGTCGATCCAGATCCGGTCGGCGCCCGCGTGCTTGACCGCGTTGGTGAGGACCTCGCTGACCGCGAAGTAGGCGGCCGACTCCACCGGCGCGTCCGCCCGGCCCCCGAGGTCGACGGCCACCTCGGTCGGCACCGGCAGCCGCAGCGCCAACGCCCTTACGGCGTCGCCCAGTCCGCGCTCGGCCAGCACCGGCGGGTGGATCCCGCGCACCAGGTCGCGCAGCTCGGCGAGTGCGTCCACCGAGGACTGGCGGGCCTGGGCGAGGAGCTTCTTCGCCTGGGCCGGGTCCTTGTCGAGGAGCGCCTCGATGGTGCCGAGGTCCATGCCCATGGCGACCAGCCGGGCCTGCGCCCCGTCGTGCAGGTCCCGCTCGATGCGCCGCAGTTCGGCCGCTGAGGTGTCCACCGCGTCCCGCCGGGAGTCGGTCAGCACCCGCACCCGCTCGGCCAGTTCGGTCCTGCTCGGGGCGAGGAAGGTCCGGGTGAGGGTGAAGTGCGCCTGGAGCAGTCGGGGGGCGTAGAGGTAGGCGAGGGCGAGCAGGGGGAGGGCCAGGGCACCCGCGGCGAGCCCGGACGCCTGGTCGGTGACGTGGACGAAGCCGTACCAGTAGCCGTCCACCTCCGACAGCGGCTGCCACAGCCCGGCCGCGACCGCGAGCCCCTCCAGCGGATAGAGGACCAGCACCGCGGGCAGCAGCGCCGTCACGTACCCGGCCGTCATGTCGACCTGGAGCCAGCGCAGATCCCGCCAGGTCGCCGGGTCCCGCAGCAGGGCGTAGGTCCGCGCCCAGGTGTTGGCGCCCTCCGGTGCCGGCCGGTACGCCGACGGGATCGGCACCCCGCCCCACTCGGCCGCGAGCACCCGCCGCCAGTCGGCGAAGGCCCGCACGCCCTTCACCGCCCACGGGGTGGTGTACGCCCCGACCCCGATCGGCACGAGCGCGATGGAGGTCAGGGTCAGCACGGACAGGAGCAGCGCCCCCGGCAGTGTCACCAGCGTCAGCGCGAGCCCCCGTACGGCCGCGAGGCCCATGGCCCGCGCCCTCGTGCCCCAGCTGCCGTTCACCGTCTGCATGGTCATGGCGTCAGTCTGGTCGAGGCGGAGACGGGGGTCACTGGGTCTGGCCGCCCTGCCCGGGGGTGGTGCCAGGTACACCCCGCAGACGGGTCGCACCGCTTTTACACCGTGAGACGCGCCACAGCACCACCAGGTAACACGGGGTTCACATTCGAGCAATGGTCGGGAAATCGCCTGTTGACAGGCTCGCGCACATCGAGAGGCGGCGTTTCAGTGCCGCAGCGTCGCAGCACCCGCAAGTGCGCCCAGACACACCCCCGAAGGATGTGGCCCGTGAGCTTCAAGGCTGAGTACATCTGGATCGACGGCACCGAGCCGACGGCCAAGCTCCGCTCCAAGACGAAGATCCTCGGTGACGACGCCAAGGGCGCCGAGCTGCCGATCTGGGGCTTCGACGGGTCCTCCACGAACCAGGCCGAGGGGCACTCCTCGGACCGTGTGCTCAAGCCGGTCTTCTCCTGCCCCGACCCGATCCGCGGCGGCGACGACATCCTCGTGCTGTGCGAGGTCCTCAACATCGACTTCACGCCGCACGAGTCCAACACCCGTGCCGCGCTGACCGAGGTCGCCGAGAAGTTCGCCGCGCAGGAGCCGATCTTCGGCATCGAGCAGGAGTACACGTTCTTCAAGGACGGCTACCCCCTCGGCTTCCCCAAGGGCGGCTTCCCGGCCCCGCAGGGCGGCTACTACTGCGGTGTCGGCGCGGACGAGATCTTCGGCCGTGACGTCGTCGAGGCGCACCTCGACAACTGCCTCAAGGCGGGCCTCGCGATCTCCGGCATCAACGCCGAGGTCATGCCCGGCCAGTGGGAGTTCCAGGTCGGCCCGGTCTCCCCGCTGGAGGTCTCCGACCACCTGTGGGTGGCCCGCTGGCTGCTCTACCGCACCGCCGAGGACTTCGGCATCTCCGCGACCCTGGACCCGAAGCCGGTCAAGGGCGACTGGAACGGCGCGGGCGCGCACACCAACTTCTCCACCAAGGCGATGCGCGAGGGCTACGACGCGATCATCACCGCCGCCGAGTCCCTGGGCGAGGGCTCCAAGCCCCTCGAACACGTCAAGAACTACGGTGCCGGCATCGACGACCGCCTGACCGGCCTGCACGAGACCGCCCCGTGGAACGAGTACTCCTACGGCGTCTCCAACCGCGGCGCCTCGGTTCGTATCCCGTGGCAGGTCGAGAAGGACGGCAAGGGCTACATCGAGGACCGCCGCCCGAACGCCAACGTCGACCCGTACGTCGTCACCCGCCTGCTCGTCGACACGTGCTGCTCCGCGCTGGAGAAGGCCGGCCAGGTCTGATCCGCACCGCGCTTCCCGAGGGGCGTCCACCGACCGGTGGGCGCCCCTCGGCGCGTTGTCAGTGGGGCGTGCCATGGTGGGGGCATGGAGAACGACGGGGGCTTGGCCGTCAAGGTCGAGACGGAGTACGGGGAGAGGCTCACCGGAGTGGGCGAGCCGCGACTGCGCCGGCTGGTGCGGCGGCTGGGCATGAGCGGGGACCGCTGGCTGGCGGCGCAGCGCATCCCGGACGTGCCGAACGTGTTTGCGCAGGTGTGGCACGAGCAGGGCGGGGACTACCAGCTCGAACACCGCGCGGGCGGGGACGGCCTGTTCGGCACGCGCCTCACCGACCCGGACCGGGTGGCCGCCCTGCTCACGGCCTGGGCCCGGCAGGAGGAGGGCTGGGACGGGGGCCTCGTCTGGAAGCCGGTGGACCTCGGCCCGGCCGAGGAGATCCCCGACCTGCCGCAGGACATCCGCGAGCAGGTCGAGGAGCGCGTACGGCTGCTGCTGCGCTGCGGTTACGACAACCGGGCCCGGCTCACCGAGGACGCCGAGGAGTGGCTGGTCGACGGCGAGGAGCGGCCCGTGTCCCGGGCACAGGCCGGAGAGCTGGTGGACCGGCTCTGGCTGGAGCGGCTCGGCGAGATGGAGACCTGGCCGAGCACGACCGACCCCGATCGGCTCACCCGCGCCTTCGAGGCCCTCAACACCCGCGGTGTCACCGCCCGCGAGAACTTCACCTGCTGCCGCACGTGCGGCACCGCGGAGATCGGCGCCGAGCGCGCCGAGGGCGACCGCGGGTTCGTCTACTTCCACACCCAGTGCACCGAGAGCGCCGCCGAGAGCCGGGGACTGATGCTGCTCTACGGCGGCTTCGACGGCTCGGCCGAGACCACCAGGGCGGTCGGTCACGAGGTCGTGGCGGCACTGGAGGCGGCCGGCCTGTCCGCGGTCTGGGACGGCGATCCGGACAGGGCGATCGAGATCAGCCCCCTCGACTGGCGCAAACGCCTGGTGGGGTGAGGAGAGCCACATCGATTTCACGCCAAGGAAGCGTCCAAGCAGTGAGAGGAGACTCCTGTTACGGGCCGGTGTCTGCTTCAATGAGCTCATGGCCAGCTTCCAGAAGTACACCGCGACGGGTCGCCATGACCTCGAGCCCTTCTGGCCCTCCCGTCAGCACCATGACTTCGACCGGGTGTGTTGCCGCGCGATGAACGCGCCGGCCCTCTAACGCCGTACACCCCGGCCTTCGGCCAGCGCGCAGTCGACGTTCGTCTCCTGTTGACTTCCTCGCGCGAAAGAGCTGACCTCTCATGGCGACCACTCGTTCTCTCTCCACCGCCACGCTGACCTCCGCCCAGAACGGCACCGCCCGCCATCGGCTGCGAGCCGTCGACCGGGACGAGGTCATCGACGTCGCGGACTTCCTGCCGCCGGGCGCCACCTGGCTGCCGGCCCCCCAGCACGCCCTGCCCACGCTGCCGGGCCAGCCGCCGATGATCGGCTACCTGGTGCTCGTCCCGGCCGACCAGCAGCCGCCCTTCCTGCCGGTCGCGGTCCCGGACCGGCCCGAGCCCGTCGCCGACGAGACGGCCGCACCGCTCGTGCGCATCGACACCGTGCAGCGCACCGCCGCGGTCAACGGTGCGGAACTCGACCTGACGTACCTGGAGTTCGAGCTCCTCGCCCACCTCGTCCAGCACCCGAACCGGGTGCACACCCGCGACCAACTGGTCACCACGGTCTGGGGCTACGGCCACGTCGGCGACGGCCGTACCGTCGACGTCCACATCGCCCGACTGCGCCGCAAGCTGGGAGCGGACTTCCGCGGCGCGATCCAGACGGTCCGGCGGGTCGGCTACAAGTACACCCCGCCGACCGGCAACTGACCCTCTGCCGAGGGCAGATTCCCGTACCGTCCCGACAGTTCGCGGGGCACAGTCACCGGTATGAGACTTCTCCTGCTGGGTGGCACCGAGTTCGTCGGCCGGGCCGTCGCCGAGGCGGCCCTGGCCCAGGGCTGGGACGTGACCGTCTTCCACCGCGGCCGGCACGCACCCGGGCCCGGGGTGCGGTCGCTGCACGGTGACCGCACCGCGCCCGACGGCCTCACCGCCCTTGCCCAGGGCGGCCCCTGGGACCTGGTCGTCGACACCTGGTCGGCGGCGCCCCGCGCGGTCCGGGACACGGCACGGCTGCTGCGGGGCCGTGCCGACCGGTACGCGTACGTGTCGAGCTGTTCGGTGTACACCTGGCCCCAGCCGGCCGGATACACCGAGGAAGCTCCCGTGGTCGAGGGCGCCTCGGCGGACGCGGACACGACCGACTACGCCCGCGACAAGCGGGGCGGCGAACTCGCCGTCCTGGAGAGCTTCGGCGCCGACCGCTCCCTTCTCGTACGGGCCGGCCTGATCCTCGGCCCTTACGAGAACATCGGCCGCCTGCCGTGGTGGCTGGGCCGCATCGCCCGCGGCGGCCCGGTCCTCGCCCCCGGACCACGGGACCTCCCTCTCCAGTACGTCGACGTGCGCGACTTGGCGCAGTGGACACTCGGCGCCGCCGCCGAGGGGAGGTCCGGCCCGTTCAACGCGATCAGCCCTCCGGCCCACACGACGACGGGCGCGTTCCTGGAGGCCTGTGCGACGGCGACGGGCTCCGACGCCGAACTGCGCTGGACGGACCCGGACGTCGTCCTCGACGCGGGCATCGCCCCCTGGACCGACCTGCCCGTATGGGTCCCACCGGGCTCCGACCTGCACACCACCCTCCACGGAGCGGACACCTCCCGGGCCGCCGGGGCGGGCCTGCGCTGCCGCCCGATCGGCGAGACGGTGTCGGACACCTGGGACTGGCTGTGCGGGATCGGCGGGGTGGCACCACAGCGACCGGACCGACCGGTGGTGGGCCTGGCCCCGGAGAGGGAGGCGAAGGTACTGGCGGGTCGTCCGTAGGGTCGGTCAGCTTGGGGGTGCCGCGCCTCGGGGGGCCCGTGGTGCACCTGGTTCACCGGTCCCGCGCTCGGGGCCCTGTGGTCCACTGGTTTCACCGGTCCCGCGGTTGGGGGCCCTGTGGTGCACCTGGTCCCGCGCGGCCGGTGAGCTCAGCCCTCCTCGGCTGCCGCCGCGTCCCGCACCCCCTCCAGGAACCCCCGGATCGCCGCCCGCTCCCGCTCGTCGTACCCCTCGTACAGTTCCACCGTCTTCCCGATGAGGGGCCCGAAGAAGGCCTGGCCCAGCTCCACCGCCTTCTCGTCCACCTCGACGACCACCTTGCGCCGGTCCTCGCGGCCCCGCACCCGCCGCACATGACCGCCCCGCTCCAGCCGGTCGATCAGCGAGGTCGTGCCCGCCGAGTTGAGCCCGAGCAGTGCGCCCAGCCGTCCCGCCGACATCTCCTCGTCCGCCCGGGAGGCGTCCATGAGGGCGATCAGGGCGCGGACATCCGTCGGGTGCAGGGCGTTGCGGCGGGCGAACCGGGCGCTGTGCAGGCCGAGTTCGACGGTCACCGCGCGCAGCAGATGGACGATCTCCAGCTCTGGCCCCTGGGACGCCATGGGCGGCCTCCGTTACTATCTCGCTCGTCGAGTGTCTTGCTGAGCGAGATAATACGGGCGAGTTGATTACGGGGGGATCGATGCGCGGATTCGACGCCGACGCCTTCGAGGCGGCCTACGACAAGGTGATGGCGCGCTGGCCGGCCGACCGCGAGGTGCTCCGGGTGCCCACCCCCTTCGGTATGACCTACGTCAACGTGTGCGGCCCGGCCGACGCGCCCCCGCTCGTCCTGCTGCCGGGCGGCGGGGGAGCGACCTCCGCCTCCTGGTACGCCCAGGCCGCACACCTCGCCCGCAGCCGTCGTGTCCTCGCCGTGGATCTGCTCGGCGCCCCGGGCCGCAGCTCACCGGCCCCCGACCGTCACCCCCGTACGGTCGCCGACCTGGCCGCCTGGCTGGACGCCCTCCTCGACGAACTCGGCGTCCCCGAGGCCGACTTCGGTGGGCATTCCTACGGCGGCTGGATCGCCCTGCACTACGCCCTGCGGGCTCCCGACCGGATGCGCCGCCTGTTCCTCCTGGACCCGACCCAGTGTTTCGCCGGGTTCAAGGCGGCGTATCTCCTGCATGCCCTGCCGATGCTGCTGCGCCCGACTCCGTCCCGGGTCCGCGCCTTCCTGGAGTGGGAGAGCGGGGGAGCCGCACCGGACCCGGACTGGCTCCGGCTCCAGGAGGCGGCCGCCGGTTTCCCCGCGACGAGGCCGGTGACCGGCCCGCGCCCCGCACCGGACGCACTTCGTGCCCTGAAAACGTCGGTCCTGCTGCTCGTGGCCGCGAACAGCAGGACCCATGACGCCGATGGCGTGACAGTCCGGGCGGCCGGACTGCTGCCGCGGGTGGAAGCCGTCTTGGTCCCCGGCGTCTCCCACCACGCGCTGCCGCAGTCCGCGCCTCCCGAACTGGCGTGCCGCCTCACCGAGTTCCTAGGCGAATAACCTCACCCCACCTTCTCGATCACGGCCCGGCGGATGAGGAACTTGCCGGGCTCCCGTACCTGTTCGAAGGCCGCGTTGTTGAGCAGCGCGCAGCTGCCGGAGACCGAAGTGACCCGCACCGTCGTGGACTTGTTGTTGTCCAGGTTGGTGACCTTCAGCTTCGTGCCGGCCGGGAACTGGTTGCTGGACGCGGCGGGCGCGCCGCCCTCACCGGACAGGGTGACGGTCGAGCCCTTGCACACCTGCTGCCCGGAAGCCGCGTTCCCCGCGGCGGGTGGGGCCTGGGGCGCGGCGGGCGCCGATGCGGATGCGGCCTGGGAAGGCTGTCCCGCGGCGGCCTGGGAGTCCTGAGCCGACTCCCCGGCCACACAGCCGGACGCTTCCTGCTGCACCTTGATCTGCGCGATCACCGCTTCCCGGTTGGCGATCCGGGCCGCCGACTGGGCGTCGGGGTTGGCGCGTTGCCCCTCGATGAACCGCTGGTTGTTGCCGAGCGCGGTGGCGAGGCCCTTGCAGACGGTCGACTCCGCGGCCGTCTGCGGGCTCGCGGCGTTCGAGGTGGAGGCCATCACAAAGGCCCCACCACCCGCCGCCACCGCCGCGCTCACCAGCAGCGCGACCTTCTTCTTCGTGCCGAGTGTTCTCCTGCGCGACATGCGCGCCTCCTGAGAGCTAGGGGAGCGTACGCCGCTATGTACGAGATACCGAACGAGGTTACTCAGCGGTCACGGGAATCGGCTGACGTAACCTGCGTCACACTCCGCTATTTCCTGGCCAGGGCGTCCCGTACGGCGTCCTCGGTGCGGGCGACCACCGCCGAACCGTCGTCCGCCGTGATGATGGGCCGCTGGATGAGCTTGGGGTGCTCGGCGAGCGCGGCGATCCACCGGTCCCGCGAACTGTCGTCCCGCGCCCACTCCTTGAGCCCGAGCTCCTTGGCGGCGGCCTCCTGGGTGCGGGTGATGTCCCAGGGTTCGAGCCCGAGCCGGTCGAGCACCCCGCGGATCTCGTCCTCGCTCGGGACGTCCTCCAGGTAGCGGCGGACGGTGTACTCGGCACCCTCCGCGTCAAGCAGGCCGACCGCGCTGCGGCACTTCGAACAGGCCGGATTGATCCAGATCTCCATGCCGCTCACGGTACCCGGAAACCCAATCTCCACCTGCGTCACAGCACCCCCGAAAGCCCTTGTGGCCAGGGGCTTTTGTCAGTGCCGGGCGGTAGAATAAAACCAGTGTTCGAGGGCGCGGCCGGGACCCCGGCTCCCGCCCTTACCGCGACAGGAGGATGCCTGTGCCCGCTGCCGCACTGAAGCCGAAGCCGTTGCCCACCCAGTCCACCGCGAAGCACCCGGTGCTGCTCGACCTTCCCTACGCCCCCGTGGAGAAGCGCCCGTTGCCGCCGGGCCGCCCCCGCGAGTGGTACGTCAGCCACAACCGCCGCCTCAAGGCGATGCGGCTCGCGATCGCCCTGCTCGACTCCGGCGTCTACATGCCGAACCAGGCCCGCAACGAGACGATCCGCGACACCGCGGAGACGATCGGCGTCCACCCACCGTCCGACACCACGTGCCACATGGTCCGGGCCCTGATGCGCTACTCCCGGTGACCTCCGACGCCGGGTGCCGTCCCTCGCGGGGGCACCCGGCGCTTCGGTGAGCGGGTTGGTGCGGACGGTGGGGCGCTCCAGGTCTGCTCGGCCGTCCCGGACAATCGACGCCCTGGGCAGGCCAGTTGACCCCGTCACCTTGTCCGCCCTGGATCAGCCAGCCGCCAGCCGCCAGCCGCCAGCCGCCAGCCCATCGGCCGTCAGCCGCCAGCCCATCGGTGGTCAGCCGCCAGCCCATCGGCCGTCAGCCCGTCCGCCGTCAGCCCATCGGCCGTCAGCCCGTCCGCCGTCAGCCCGTCGGCCGTCAGCCCGTCACGCCGTTCGCCCCGCTCCGCGTCCCCTCGGCCAGTTCCTTCTCCAGTGGGGTGCGGAAGCGTGGCCTCACCCAGGTCGCCCCCACCCAGCCGCGCAGCCGGGCGGCCTCCCGCGTGATCGCCGCCTCCGCCTCGCGGCCCACGCCCTCCGTGTCCAGCAGCCGCCAGACGATCTCCCCGTCGACGCGCTGCCCCCAGCCACCCACCACCCGCCCGTTCCACCACACCGTCGGCCCCACGTTGCCGCTCCGGTCGAACAGGGCGGGCCGCAGCGCGGGGGCCAGATACCAGTCCCGCTGCTGCCAGCCCATCGCCGTCGGATCGAGCCCGGGAAGCAGCGCGGCCCAGGGCTCCGCAGGCTCCGCGACCGGACCGTCGTCGCCCTCGACGACGTATGCCGGCCCCTCGTCGACCGTCACCGCGACCGCGCGGATCGCCGTGAGCGCACGGCGGACGTCGGAGACCTTCCAGCCCGTCCACCACTTCAGGTCCGCCTCGGTCGCGGGACCGCACACGGTGAGCCAGCGCCGCAGCAACTCGGCCTGGGCCCCGGCCACGTCGAGTTCGGGATGCGGCGGCGCCACCGCCCAGCGGAACTGCGAGGACATCCAGGAGCCCAGCGGCCGCCCCCGCACCACCTTGCCCTCCACGCCGAGCACCCGCAGCAGCCGCGACGACACGGTGTGGACGCCCTCGTAGCTCTTGCCGGCCGCGTACACGAACTGCTCCTTCAACCGCGGCTCGTCCTGCGCGAGTTCGGACGCCGTCGCCTGCCCGCGCCGGGCGAGCGCGGCCAGCGCCGACTCCTCGACCTCCTTCAGCCAGGCCGCGTCCGGGGCCCCCGCCTTCGCCATGTCCTTGATGAGCGCGGCCCGTTCACGCGCTGCGACCGTGAGGCCCGTCGAAGCGTGCACGACCGCGGCCAGTTCGGTCGGGAACGCGAACACCGTGTGCCGCATGCCGTGCATCCGCACCAGCGTCCGGTCCTCGTACAACGCCCGCTCGGTCTCCGCGACCGTCCCCGAGGCGTCCACGAGCCGAGCCCCCACCGCGAGATAGACGGTCGCGGGATCGGACCCGTGCAACGCGACCAGCGCCTCACCCACCTCCTCCGGCGTCCCCACCCGCGCCTCCACGGCCAGCTGCTGCCGCAGCCCCAGCCGCGCACGCCGCTCGCCCACCCCGACGTACCGCACCGCATCACCCAAGCCCATACGGCCCATCTTGACCGACGCCACTGACAACGCGCCCCCGATGCACACGTCACCCGATCGCCGTACTCCACATGCGCCCGCCCCACCCCCGTCCTTCACTGCCATCAGGAGGTGGCAGCCACACCGGCGACCAGGAGGCGGGCGTGACCCAGAGGCAGGGCCGATGAACACCCCCGGGACCACTCCACAGACCCGCGGCCGGGCCGCCCGCAAACGCGTCCCCCGTTCCGCCCACGGGACCTGGCTCCCGTCCCTCGACCGCCAGGACCCCGTCGCCGTACTGGAGCGACAGGGCCGCGACCGCCTCCCGGAACTGCTCCCGATCCGGTACGGCAGGATGTCGGCCTCCCCGTTCGCCTTCCTGCGCGGCGCCGCCGCCGTGATGGCCGCCGACCTGGCCTCCCAGCCGCACACCGGCCTCACCGTGCAGCTCTGCGGCGACGCCCACCTGCTCAACTTCGGCCTCTACGCCTCTCCGGAACGCTCCCTCCTCTTCGACCTCAACGAATTCGACGAGACGTTCCCGGGCCCCTTCGAATGGGACGTCAAACGGCTCGCCGCGAGCGTCGCCGTGGCCGCCCGCGAGAACGGGCACAGCGACGGCAAGGCCCACCGGGCGGCCCGGGCGGCGACCACCGCGTACCGCACGGCCATGCGCCGCCTGGCCCGGATGGGGGAGCTGGAGGTCTGGTACGAGAGCGTCGACGCCGACAGCCTGCTCCCGCTCGTCCGCTCCGCCCGCCACCGCAGGCGCGTCCAGTCCAGCCTCACCCGGGCCCGCCGCCGCACCAGCCTCCAGGCCCTCGGGAAGCTCACCGAGATCGTCGACGGCCGCCACCGCATCATCACCGACCCGCCGCTCCTCGAACCCGCCGGCGCCCCCGACATGGCCAGCCTGCGCAAGATCTTCAGCGACTACCGCTCCACGCTCTCCGAGGAACGCCGGCTGCTGCTGGACCGCTACCGCTTCGTGGACGCGGCCCGCAAGGTCGTCGGCGTCGGCAGCGTCGGCACCCGCTGCTTCATCGTCCTGCTGACCGGCCGGGACGCCGACGACCCGCTGTTCCTCCAGATCAAGGAGGCCCGCCCGTCCGTGCTGGAGGAACACCTGCCGCACGGGCCGTACGTCCATCCGGGGCACCGGGTGGTCGTGGGCCAGCGTCTGCTCCAGGCCGCGAGCGACATCTTCCTGGGCTGGATGAGCGGGCCCCAGGGCCGGGCCTTCTACTGGCGCCAACTGCGCGACATGAAGGGCTCGGCGGACGTCCTGGGCATGTCCCCGTCCGACCTCACGGCGTACGCCGGCCTCTGCGGCACCACCCTGGCCCGCGCCCACGCCCGCTCCGGCGACCGCGTCGCCATCGCCGCGTACCTGGGCGGCGCCGACACCTTCGACCAGGCGGTCGCCGACTTCGCCCTCGCCTACGCCACCCAGACGGCCAAGGACCACGCGACCCTGACAGCGGCCATCGCAGCGGGTGTCCTCAGAGCGGCCCCGGGCGAGTGACCGAACCAGCCTCGCGGGTCAGGACCCCGCACTGCCCAGGTTCCCCGAACCACCGCGACAGCTGGGCGTCGAGACTCCGCTGATCGGCTCCGATCCATGCCACATGGCCGTCTGGGCGGAGCAGGAGACCAGGAGCGGTCAGGGCCGCCGAAGGGTCCTGGAGGCGGTCGACGCGGTCGGACCAGTCGCCGACGGTCAGTCGGCCGGTGCGGTCCAGCAGGAGGCCGCGGCCGTGGCGCAGCAGGTCGTAGAGGCGGCGGCCTGGCTGGACGTCGAGGTCGGGCAGGCGGCGGCCGAGCAGGTCGGGGCCCTCGCCGAAGTCGTACCGGATGCCGGTCGCGGTGATCTTCTCGATGAGATGCCGGTTCACCTCGTCGAAGTCCATCAGCTCGGCGAGCAGCCTGCGCACGGCCCGCGGGCCGGGTTCGGGGGAGAGCAGTTCCATCTGCGCGCGGGTGTTGTCGAGCACGTCCGCGGCAACCGGACGGCGTTCCGCCTCGTAGGTGTCCAGCAGCGTCTCCGGTGCCCGGCCCCGCAGCTGCGCGGCCAGCTTCCAGCCGAGGTTGAACGCGTCCTGGAGCCCCAGGTTCAGACCCTGCCCACCGGTCGGGGGATGGATGTGCGCCGCGTCCCCGGCCAGCAGCACCCGCCCGACCCGGTAACGCTCGGCGAGCCGGGTGGCGTCCCCGAAGCGGGACAGCCAGCGCGGGGAGTGCACCCCGAAATCGGTCCCGGCGACGGCGCGCAACTGCTCCCTGAACTCCTCGATGCCGGGCGGTTCCGCACGATCACCGACCCCCGCGGCGGGGACCACGACGCTGTACGTCTCAGGCCCGACGGGCCGCAGCCAGAACCGGTGCAGGGTCTCGCGGAGCCCGGCCACCCGGGCGGCGACCTCCTCCGGGGGCATCCCCACCGCCATCTCGCCCATCAGCGTGTCGGTCCGCGAGGGCTCGCCGGGGAAGCCGACCCCGAGCAGTTTGCGCACCGTACTGCGCGCCCCGTCACACCCGACGAGACAGCGCGCACGCAGCCGTTCGCCGTCGGCCAGTTCGACGGTCACCCCGTCGTCGTCCTGTTCGAGACCGGCCACCGCGCAACCGTGCCTGACCTGCGCCCCCAGCCCGGCCGCGTGCTCTTCGAGGAGGCGGACGAGGACCGGCTGCGGGATGCCCAGCAGATAGGCGTGCGCGGAATCCAGGCCCGGGGGCACCGGCTTGTCGATGGCGGCGAAGAGGCCGCGGGCCGGCCGCCGTCTGCCGTGCGCGAGCAGGCGGTCCAGCAGCCCGCGCATCGCCATGATCTCGAGACTGCGCATGTGCAGACCGACGATCCGGACGTACGACGCCGGCTCGGTCTCCTTCTCCAGGACGAGTACCCGCACCGCGTGCAGCCGGAGTTCGGCGGCCAGCAGCGCGCCGGTCGGCCCGCACCCGGCGATGATCACATCGAACGACGGCTCGGAGGTGAACTGCGGAGAGTCCATAGGTGTTGCCTTTCGGGAGTGCCCAGTGGTCGAGGCGCTCCCGGCGACACCTGTGTCAGTCGCCGGCCATGACGGAAAGGGGGAGCACCCACATCGCTACAGCGTTCACGGGTCTCACCTCCTCGGGCGGGGTCACGGTCCACCGCACGCTACAAGTCCCGGCCCCACCCGCTCCACTCATTTCCGCCGGACGCCTCAGCCGTACCGCTCCACCAGCCCCCGCACGTACGCCTCCAGCCGCCCGCCCAGCACCCCCGGCGTCAGATCGGTCCGTCCCAGCTCGCGCCACGGTCCGGCGAGCTTCGCCGCGTCAGGGCAGTAGGCGAGGGCGTCCAGGAGCCGCCAGTACAGATGGGCGGGCCCGTCGGCCAGGCGCCGGCCGCCCCGCGTCTCGTACCGCTCCCGGAAGCCCAGCCCGTGCGCCGGCCCGTGCAGCAGGGCGAGGGCCGTCGAGCAGTGCGCGACATCGAGGTCGGCGGGTCCCCACGAGGTCTCCACCCAGTCGACCACCCCGCTGACCCGGAGCCCCTCGCCCGCGCCGGTGAACAGCACGTTCCCCGGGTGGAAGTCCCGGTGCAGGAAGCAGCCTTCGTACGGCGGCGGGTCCCGGCGGATGACGTCAACGGCCCGCTCCCACAGTGCCCCGCGCACGCCCCGCACCCGCTCCGGCGACGTCCACGCCTGGTAGGCGCGCGGCCGTACGTCGGGAACGACCAGGTGGATCCGGGCGAGTTGGTCCGCCAGCAGGTCGAGCCGCTGCTCCAGATCCTCCTCGTCGACCCGCACCCGGCCCGGCAGCCGGGACATCAACAGCGAGGGGTGGTCGCAGTGTTCGGCCGTTGCGTCCACGGCGACCGGGTCGGGGGCCGGCACCCCGTCCTGGCCGGCGAGCAGCGCCAGGACCGACGCCTCCCGGCCCAGCAGACCGGGCGCGTGATGCCGGAAGAAGGGCTTCACGAACGACCGCAGGACCAGCTCGGAACCGTCGTCGAGGGTGAGTCGGCGCATCTGGGAGCTCCAACCCCCGGACAGGAAAGCGGTGTCGACGACCGACCGGCCCTCGGGAAGCTGCTTGGCCACCCACCCACGGGTCGCAGTCCAGCCCCCGTCGCCCGGACCGGTCAGCAGGGCGGTCACCAACTCCCGCCGGTCGTCGGCGTGATCGTGCAGCCACACCCCCAACCTGTGCTCGGCGTCGGGCAGTTCGTGACGTGTGAACTGGGACCGGAAGGCCAGCGCCTCCTGTACGGCCTCGGTCACCTCCGTTGGGATCACCGCGTCCGTGCCCGGCACCGCGAGCACCGCCCGCCCCTCGAACGCCCGCAGTGCCTCGAGTGCCGGTGCCTGCCGCCAGCTGTCCGGCCGCCGGATGATCGCGCTGAACTCGCCGTCCCCGCGCCCGAACGGCAGCTCCCACGCCTCACCGGCGTACACGGCGGGCGCGCACAATCCGATCGCCACGACCTGCCCGCGGTAGTGCCGGACGAGGTCGGCCACCGTCTGCCCGCTCATGCTGAAGCCGACCAGCACCAGCGGGCCGTCCGCCGGCACCTGCGCGTCGATCACGGAGACCGCCTGCTCGAAGCGCCGACGCAGACTCGACTCGGCCAATTGCCCCGAGCTTTCACCGTGCCCGGAGAAGTCGAAGGCGAGCGCCCGGCAGCCGTGAGCCGCGAACTCGTCGAGGAACGGCAGGAGATGCTCCTTGCTGCCGCGACCCGCTCCGTGGAGCAGTACGGCAGTGGGCGCCGCTGCCGGACCGCCCCCGCTGTGGACACCGGCCAGGCGCTCACCGTCGTGCTCGTGGGTGAAGGGCACGGGCATGGACACCAACTCCAGAGTGCGGGGAAAGAGCTCGCGCAGGGCAGGCATCAGCCTGCCCCTCCGGGGCTACTCTTCTACACCACACCCACGCACACGGAGGCCCGTCATGGGCACCATCGTCCTTTCCGGGACCGTCGTCCTGGTCATCCTGGGCTTCGGGAACCACACCTGGTGGCTCGTCGCCGTAGCCCTGCTCTTCGTCTACCTTCAGTACGGCCGCGGTACCTCGGCGTCCTCGTCGGGCGGCGCGGCCGGGGGTACCTCGGACGCCTCGCCCAGCGGGTACCGCGCATACCGCGACCGCCGCGACAAGCAGGCGAAGTGGGACCGCAGGTACCGCCGCGAGCGCCCGCTGGAGTCCCGCCGGCAAGCGCGCGAGAGAAAGAGCTAGAGCTGCTGAGGGCCGGGGCTAGGGCTAGGGCCAGAGCTCAGAGCCCGGGAGCGCCCCACAGGGGGAACCACCGGTTCAGGTCCTGCTCGATGCGCAGATCGTTCGAGAGGGTCGCCTTCACCCGCAGCTCCAGCGCGTTGTCGCGGCGCTGTGCCGCGCCGGGCAGCGGGGCGAAGGGGTAGAAGGTGCCGCGCTTGTAGAGGTAGACCAGCGCGAGCGACCGGCCCCCGGGGTCCTGGAACCCGGCAAGTGAGCACAGCAGTTGGGGCCCGAAGCCGTTGACCTCCATCGAACTGTTCACCGCGTGCAGGTCGTTGACCAGCTGTGGCAGCTGCTCCGGGACGCGCTCGGAGACCAGCCACGAGTAACCGAAGTCGTCCCGGCACAGCTCCACCGGCGGTCCGTCCCGCTCGGCGTCCGCGTCCAGCAGTGCCTGGACCTCCCGGTGCGTCTGCTCGAAGGCGGCCCCTTCGACCGTCGCGAAGCACACCGCTCCGCGCCCGGTCGGGGTGAAGGAGGCGGCCGCCTCCAGCGTCACGGCCGCCGACGGCAGCGCGAACAGCTGGTCGAGATCGGGCGCGACGGGCTTGGTGCGCCCGAGCAGGATGTCCAGCAGCCCCATCCTCAGCCCGCCTTCCCGGGCTCCAGGGGCTCGCCCAACTCCGCGGAGATCCGACCGAGTTGCTCCAACCGCTGTTCCAGGGACGGGTGGGTCGAGAAGTACCGCTCGATGCCGGGCTCCTTGCCGGTGGCCGGCGTGAAGTAGAAGGCGTTGAAGGCCTGGGCCGTGCGCAGGTCCTTGGTGGGGATCCGGGCCAGTTCCCCGGAGACCTTGGTGAGCGCGGAGGCGAGTGCCGAGGGCCGGCCGGTCAGGTGGGCCGCCGCCCGGTCCGCCGCCAGTTCGCGGTACCGGGACAGTGCCCTGATCAGCAGGAAACTGAGCGCGTACACGGCCGCCGAGACACCCATCACCCCGGCGAACAGCATGGCCGTGTTCTGGTCCTTGCGCCCGCTGAACAGCTGGCTGTAGAACGCGAACCGCACGATCAGCCCGGCGATCACGCCCAGGAAGGAGGCGATGGTGATCACGGCGACGTCCTTGTGCGCCACGTGCGACAGCTCGTGCGCCAGGACGCCCTCCAGCTCGGCGGGCTCCAGCCGGTCGAGCAGCCCGGTGGTCACGCACACCACGGCGTTGTCCGGGTTCCGGCCGGTGGCGAACGCGTTCGGCATGTCCATCGTGGACACCGCGACGACGGGCTTGGGCATGTCCGCGATGGCGCACAACCGGTCGACCACGGCGTGCAGTTCGGGATACTCCTCCGGCCCCACGACCCGCCCGCGCATCGCGAACATGGCGATCTTGTCGGAGAACCAGAACTGCGCCACGAACATCACGGCGATCAACGCCACGACCATCAGCCAGGACTTCAGCAACACAAGCAACGCGGCGAAGAAGGCCACGTACAGCAGCCCGAGCAGGAACAGCGTGACCGTCATCCGCACGGTCAGGCGCCGGTCGCTCCGGAAACGGCTCCGCATCTGCATCACCCCGCAGTCAGGCACTCGTCCCACGCTCCAGTGTGCACCCGGCCCGGCCATGAAGCGGTCCCGATCAGCCCTAGGACCAGCAAAGGCTGATGCCTGGGACGAGCAAGGGGTCAGACCAGGGCCGTCCAGGCCTCAGACTCAGGCCCGGCTCGGCCCGTCCAGGCCTCAGACTCAGGCCCGGCTCGGCCCGTCCAGGCCTCAGGCCTTGAGCCCAGCAACCGCTGGCCTCAGGCCTGAGCCCAGCAACCGCTCAGGCCTTGAGCCCCACCTCCCACTTGCGCCTGATCAGCACGTACTCGCTGAACAGCGGCCCGGCCCGGTCCAGCAGCTCACCCACCTCCGCCGACCCGCGCGGCACATCGGCGGTCGGCCGCCACCGCTGCACCGCCTGCCGGGCCCAGTGCCGCAGCCGCTCGTCCGGGTCGTCGATCAGCGCGACGGCCGCCCGCAGCCGTACGACCCCGTCGTGCGCGTGGAGCAACCGGAACGCGGCGACCCGTTCCGCCCGGGGCCGCTCCGGCCCGAGCCGCGCCATCAGCCACTGATCGTCCAGTTTCCGCGCGGAGGGCACCAGGGCGAGGGCCGCCTCCCGTACGACGCCGGGGGCGGGGTCGTCGAGCAGCTCACGCATCCGCTCCACGTCCGTCACGTCCAGGGCCCGCAGTCCGGCCACCGCCCGGGTCCGCACCGTGGCCACCGGATGCGCGGTGAGCGCCCGCAGCAGGTCGGCGTCGGCCCGCTCCCCGCACTCCGCCAGCCCGCTCACCACGCCGGGCGCGAGATCCCCGGCGGCCCCGCACCGCTCCCGGTACCAGGCGAGCGGATCACCCCCGCCCTGCCGCACCACGTACCGGGCACAGGCCCGCACCACTCCGGCCCGGTCCCCGAGGAACGCCACGGCCCGCTCGCAGCGCCCGGCCCGTCGCAACGCGGTGACCCCGGCGGCCCGGGCGTGTGCTCCGCGGGCACCGAGAAGCGTCTCGAGCACGTCGTCGTCCGCGCCGCCCTCCGCGACGGCGGCCAGGGTGGCGTCCGCACACAGGCTCTGGACGACCATGTCGGTGTCCCGGGCGGCGGCCCGGGCCAGCTCGGTGGGGGAGAGGTGCCCCTCCTCCACGGCGAGACGGTAGGCGTACCGGCGTACCGTCCGGTGGGCGTGGGTGTGGAGCGGGGCGAGGGTCCCCGGAGCGGCGGCGCGCAGCAGCCCGGTGGCCAGCTCGGTGACGAAGTCGCCGCGTCCCCGGCGCCCGATGCGCAGGATCAACGGCAGCAGCCGTACGGCGGCCTCGGCGTCGAGCAGCTCTGCCAGCAGCCGCCGCGCCGTCTCCCGTACGGGTTCGGCCCAGTCGGCGCACCGCAGCACGATCAGTGGCAACAACGCCGGGCGCCCCGCGGCCCGGCCCAGAGCCCGCTTGCGGATCCGCCCGTCCCGGTGGCACAGGGCGAGCGCGAGCCGCCCGTCGGTGAGCTCTTCGCCACGGCGCAGGGCGTCGGTCAGGGTGCGTCCCTGCTCGGTCCGCTCCCAGGCCGGCAGCCAGGTGCCGTCGGCCGAGGACCAGGCGCTGTGCCGTGCCTCCGCGTCGAGCGCGATCCAGACGGCCGGGTCGGCCGCGGCGGGCAGGGCCTCCCGCAGACCGGCTCCCTCGGCGAGCCGCACCGCCACCGCCGCTCTGTCCACGACCACCCCGTCCACGCCCGCTCCCCACCCTCGACTGTCCGAGGATCCTAGGCGGGTGAAGCGGGGCGGGGCTCGCGAATTACCTGCTCAGCCCCTTGAGGCAGGCCTAGTACGACCCCCGGAAGTTCGTGTACCCCAGCAGCAGGATGACCGCCGCCACGCACCCGAACACGATCGCCGCCGACCCCCACGCCGACCGGCGCGGGGTCCTGAGCGACGACCGACGATGCGTCCTGAACTCGGCCTCCGCACGGAATGGCTGCGGCTGCGGCGGGTTCTCCTTCCAGCGGGCGGCCAGCATCCGGGCCCGCGCCGAGGGCTCCTTCAGCTCGGCCCCGTCGGCCCACTTGATGTCGAACTCCCACGCCTCGTCGTCCTGTTCCGGCATCCCCTGACCCCCGTCACTTCTCGAACAGCCGTACACAGAAAACGATACGACGGCGCCCCCACCCCTGAACAACAGGAGTGGGGGCGCCGCAAAACCGCCGTAGGACCAAGCCGCCGTCGGACCGGCCTACGCGTCGATCACACGTCGAAGTACAGCTCGAACTCGTGCGGGTGCGGACGCAGCTGGAGCGGGGCGATCTCGTTCGTGCGCTTGAAGTCGATCCACGTCTCGATCAGGTCCGGCGTGAAGACGTCGCCCTGGAGGAGGAACTCGTGGTCGGCCTCGAGGGAGTTGAGGACCGCCGGGAGGGAGGTCGGGACCTGGGCGACGTTCGCGTGCTCCTCGGGAGCCAGCTCGTACAGGTCCTTGTCGATCGGCTCGGCCGGCTCGATCTTGTTCTTGATGCCGTCCAGGCCCGCGAGGAGCAGCGCCGAGAAGGCGAGGTACGGGTTGCCGGAGGAGTCGGGCGCGCGGAACTCGACGCGCTTGGCCTTCGGGTTGGAGCCGGTGATCGGGATACGCATGGCCGCGGAGCGGTTGCGCTGCGAGTACACCAGGTTGATCGGCGCCTCGAAGCCCGGCACCAGACGGTGGTAGGAGTTCACCGTCGGGTTGGTGAAGGCGAGCAGCGACGGGGCGTGCTTGAGGATGCCGCCGATGTAGTAGCGGGCGGTGTCCGACAGGCCCGCATAACCGGCCTCGTCGTAGAAGAGGGGCTGGCCGCCGGCCCACAGGGACTGGTGGACGTGCATGCCCGAGCCGTTGTCACCGAAGATCGGCTTCGGCATGAAGGTCGCGGTCTTGCCGTTCTTCCAGGCCACGTTCTTCACGATGTACTTGAAGAGCTGGAGGTCGTCGGCCGCGGCGAGCAGCGTGTTGAACTTGTAGTTGATCTCGGCCTGGCCGGCGGTGCCCACCTCGTGGTGCTGGCGCTCGACCTGGAGGCCGGAGGCGGCGAGCTGGAGGGAGATCTCGGCGCGCAGGTCGGCGAAGTGGTCGACCGGCGGGGTCGGGAAGTAGCCGCCCTTGTAGCGGACCTTGTAACCGCGGTTGTTCTCGACCGCACCGGTGTTCCAGGCGCCCGCCTCGGAGTCGATGTGGTAGAAGCTCTCGTTCGCCGAGGTGGCGAAGCGGACGCTGTCGAAGACGTAGAACTCCGCCTCGGGACCGAAGTACGCGGTGTCCGCGATGCCGGTCGACGCGAGGTAGGCCTCGGCCTTCTTGGCCACGTTCCGGGGGTCACGGCTGTACTGCTCGCCGGTGATCGGGTCGTGGATGAAGAAGTTGATGTTCAGCGTCTTGTCACGGCGGAAGGGGTCGACCCGCGCGGTCGACAGGTCCGCGCGCAGCGCCATGTCGGACTCGTGGATGGCCTGGAAACCGCGGATCGACGAACCGTCGAACGCGAGCTCCTCGTCCGGGTCGAACGCCTCGACGGGCAGCGTGAAGTGCTGCATGACGCCCGGCAGGTCGCAGAAGCGGACGTCGACGAACTTGACGTCCTCGTCCGCGATGAACTTCTTGGCCTCGTCGGCGTTCTGGAACATCCAGCTCCTCCTACTCCCGACCGTTCCTGGACCGGGGTGGTAGTTCGTTCGTGCGGCCAGTGCGGTGGCACACGTTGTCCTCGACCCTAGGGACGGGTGGTTTCTCGGGCGTGACCCATTTGTTTCGCACAAGTTAACCGGACATCGGCGGCCCCGCCCCTACTGTCCGTATCCCGAAACGCGGGCAGTACCGTGGACCCGTGGACAAGAGGGATGCAATCGGATCGTGGCTCTCCGGCCCCCGCGCGGCCGCCGAGGACGCAGGTGTCGACTTCGGATACCGCGGACAGCAGCTCGGCCTCCCGGAGGAGGGACCGGGCTCGATCGCCCGCCCCGGGCGCCGGCTCGGCGCCCTCGCCGTGGACTGGGCGATGAGCGTCGTGATTGCATCCCAGTTCATCACGCAGGGCTATGGCGACCACGCGACCTCGAACTGGGCCCTTCTGGTGTTCTTCCTGATGAGCGCCCTGACCGTCGGCACCATCGGCTTCACCCCGGGCAAGCGCGTCTTCGGCCTGCGGGTGGTCGCGGTCGACACCGGCCGGGTCAGCCCCCTGCGGGCCGTGCTGCGCACGGCCCTGCTCTGCCTCGCCGTCCCGGCCCTGATCTGGGACCGCGACGGTCGTGGCCTGCACGACCGGCTGGCGAAGACCGTCGAAGTACGGATCTGACGGCGTCCCCCGGCCTTTTCGGCGACCTCCGTCTTTGTCGTGTCCTGACAGTCCCGGCGACGAACATGCGCGGCGGCTGACTATAGGTCAGTGGGCCTGGGCTCCTAGCGTCTGGCACCCAGAGCAACCTCCCCCGTTGCGAAGGGACCCTCCGGACCGATGAAGAGAGCCGCCCTCGTCACCCTCCTCACCGCCGCCCTCCTGGGCGGCGGTCCCGCCACCGCAGCACCCCGGGCATCCGTCGCCGCCCGCCCGGCCGCCGCCTGTACGGCGGCCGACGCGGACGTCTACACGCCCCCCGCTTCCGTCCCGGCCACCCCCGGCACCGTGCTGGCCTGCCGTTCCGTCACGCTGAGCCAGGTGCCCGGCGGCATCCCCATGGCCGCCTGGAAGGTCCTCTACAGCTCCACCGACAACCAGGGCCGCCCCGTCGCCGTCTCCGGCACCCTCGCCGTCCCCACGGCGCCCTGGACCGGCACCGGCGCCCGCCCCGTCGTCGCCTTCCACCCCGGCACCCTCGGCCTCGGCCCGCAGTGCGCGTTCTCCAAGCAGCTCGCCGGGGCGTTCCAGGACGAGTACGAGGGCGACAACATCGCGGCCCTGCTCAAGGCCGGGTACGCGGTCGCCGCGACCGACGGCGCCGGATACCTGGACGGGCAGACGCACCGCTATGTCGCCGGCGCCGACTCCGGCCACGCCCTGCTCGACATCGCCCGCGCCGCGCCCGCGGTGCCGGGCAGCGGGCTGTCCCGGCAGGCGAAAGTCGGCCTGTGGGGCTACTCCGAGGGCGGCGCGGCCAGCCTGTGGGCCGCCCAGCTGGCGGCGGGCTACGCGCCCGAGCTGAACGTGGTCGGGGACGCCTCCGGCGGCGTCCCGGGCGACCTCAAGCAGGTGGCGACCGCGCTCGACGGCGGCGCCTTCTCCGGCTTCCTCGCCGACGCGGCCCTCGGCATCCAGGCCGCCTACCCCGCGCTGCCCTTCGACTCGCTCCTCAACGACCAGGGCAAGGAGGCCGTGCGGACCGCCAAGTCCGTCTGCCTGGTCGGCACGGTCACCGCCCTCGCGGGCCGGAGCCTCAAGGACTTCACCACGGCCGGCCTCACCCTCGACCAGCTCTACCAGCAGCGCGGCAGCGACGGCCGCACCTGGGGCCAGGTCCTGGACGCCCAGAAACTCGGCGTGAACCTCGGCACCTACCGGATCGGCTTCCCCGTCCTCCAGTACCGGGGCGCCCTCGACGAGGTCATCCCCACCGCCACCGAGGACGCCGTCCGCACCGCCTACTGCGCGGCCGGCGTGCGGACCGGCTGGAAGATCTACCCCGGCGACCATCTGCTCACCGACAACCAGGCCGTCGGCGACGTCGTCTCCTGGCTCGGCGACCGGTTCGCGGGCAGGGCGGCCCAGAACGACTGCTGATGACCTAGGTCCGTTACGACGACGAGGGCGCCCGGAGTGATCCGGGCGCCCTCATCGTCGTACGGGAAAAGTCAGCGGGTCCTGCCGCCGCCCTTCGGCAGCTTCATGCCCTTGGGCATCGGGCCCTTCGGCAGCGGCATGTTGCTCATCAGGTCGCCCATCGCCCGCAGGCGGTCGTTGGTGGCGGTCACCTGGGGGCCGGTCAGCACGCGCGGCAGCTTGAGCATGGTGGTCCGCACCTTCTTCAGGGGGACCTGTCCCTCGCCCGTGCCCACGATGATGTCGTGCACCGGGACGTCCACGACGATGCGGTTCATCTTCTTCTTCTCGGCGGCCAGCAGGCCCTTGACCCGGTTCGGGTTGCCCTCGGCGACCAGGACGATGCCGGCCTTGCCGACGGCCCGGTGCACCACGTCCTGGCTGCGGTTCATCGCCACCGCGGGGGTGGTCGTCCAGCCCCGTCCGATGTTGTCCAGCACGGCCGCGGCCGCTCCCGGCTGTCCCTCCATCTGCCCGAACGCGGCCCGCTCGGCGCGGCGCCCGAAGATGATCGCCGTTCCGAGGAAGGCGAGTAGGAAGCCAAGGATGCCCAGGTAGACCGGGTGGCCGATCAGGAAACCGATCGCGAGAAAGACACCGAGGATGAGGATGAAGACACCCGCGAGCACCAAGCCGATCTTCTTGTCGGCCTTGCGGGTCATCTTGTACGTCAGGGCGATCTGCTTCAGTCGCCCGGGGTTCGCGGCATCCGCCGCACTGTCACTTCTCGCCATGCCCCGAAGTCTACGTGGCCCCGTAGGCGCTTTCGACGGCAGTGTCCGCCCTCACAGGGGAGGGATCAGGAGCTGACGCTGAACGTCTTGTCGAGGACGCGCTGGACCTCGACCCGGTCCTTGGCGCGGCGGCGGTCCTCCAGGACGGAGGTCCAGGCGTTGCGGCGGGCGGTGCGCTGGCCGCCGCTCAGGAGCACGGACTCGACGGCACGGAGTGCATCGGTGAACGACGGGATCGCGGTGGCGCGAACAGGTGCGGCCTGCATGGAGGTCCCCCTAGGGAGCGGCGGCTCGGGTGAGTGGTGCACGGGCTGTACAGCCAGCGTCACTGATTGGTGTTACCAGGGCGTGACCGGCTGGTCAAACGCCCATGAAGCCCCGTCGCCGACCCTGAAAACACTGACGCGGCCCCGATGGCCCCCCTATCTGCGGGGACGTCCGGGACCGCGTCAATTGGCCGCTACCTGAAGGTAGTTGCTTGTGCTCGGATTCACACGTTTAGCGTGGCACTCCGTGCCATCGGAGGGGGGTCAGACGGCCTGCGAGGCGACGTAGGAACCACGCTTCTCTACGGCCATCTGGTAGAGCCGACCCGCCCGATAGGAGGACCGGACCAACGGCCCGGACATCACGCCGGAGAAACCGATCTGCTCCGCCTCCTCCTTCAGCTCCACGAACTCGTGCGGCTTGACCCAGCGCTCGACGGGGTGGTGGCGGACGCTCGGACGCAGGTACTGCGTGATGGTGATGAGCTCGCAGCCGGCGTCGTGCAGCTGCCGGAGCGCCTCGCTGACCTCCTCGCGGGTCTCGCCCATGCCGAGGATCAGGTTGGACTTGGTCACCAGGCCGAAGTCGCGGGCGTCGGTGATGACCTTCAGGGAGCGCTCGTAGCGGAAGCCGGGGCGGATCCGCTTGAAGATCCGCGGGACCGTCTCGACGTTGTGCGCGAAGACCTCGGGGCGGGACTCGAAGACCTGCCGGAGCAGCTCGGGCACCGCGTTGAAGTCGGGGGCGAGCAGCTCGACCTTGGTGCGGCCGGCCTCGCGGGAAGCGGTCTGCTCGTGGATCTGGCGGACCGTCTCGGCGTACAGCCAGGCGCCGCCGTCCTCCAGGTCGTCGCGGGCGACGCCGGTGATGGTGGCGTAGTTGAGGTCCATGGTGACCACGGACTCGCCGACGCGGCGCGGCTCGTCACGGTCGAGCGCCTCGGGCTTGCCGGTGTCGATCTGGCAGAAGTCGCAACGCCGGGTGCACTGGTCGCCGCCGATGAGGAAGGTCGCCTCGCGGTCCTCCCAGCACTCGTAGATGTTGGGACAGCCGGCTTCCTGGCAGACCGTGTGCAGGCCCTCGCTCTTCACGAGTTTCTGCATGGCGGTGTACTCGGGACCCATTTTCGCCCGGGTCTTGATCCACTCGGGCTTGCGCTCGATGGGGGTCTGAGCGTTACGGACCTCCAGGCGCAGCATCTTGCGTCCGTCGGGTGCGACTGCGGACACGACCGGCTCCCTAGCGATTGATTCTTCGGCGTGCTCAAGGGTACGCCCGTGGATTTGAAAGCCCACTGCCTGTCTCAGGCCGCAGGTGTCTTCTCGATCACCCTCGGCTTGAGGTCAGCGTTCTCCAGCACGTCCCTCAGATGCCGCTCGGCGACCGGCAGCACCTCGGCGATGGTCACGTCCCGGCCCAGTTCGTTCGCGAGGGAGGCGACGCCCGCGTCCCGGATGCCGCAGGGGATGATCCGGTCGAACCACTTGTTGTCCGGGTTCACGTTCAGCGCGAAGCCGTGCATGGTGACGCCCTTGGCGACCCGGATGCCGATGGCCGCGATCTTGCGGTCCTCGCGGCGCTGGCCCGCGTTGGACGGCGCGTACTCCGGGCCGTTCATCCGCGGGTCGAACTCCTCGTCCGTGAGCCGGGGGTCGAAGTCGAGGGAGAGCCCGCCGAGCGCGGGGCGCGTCTCGACCGGATCACCGAGCACCCAGACGCCGCTGCGGCCCTCGACCCGGGTGGTCTCCAGGCCGAACTCCGCGCACGTGCGGATCAGGGCCTCCTCCAGGCGCCGTACGTGCGCCACCACGTCCACCGGCCGCGGCAGCTTCTGGATCGGGTAGCCCACCAGCTGGCCCGGACCGTGCCAGGTGATCTTCCCGCCGCGGTCGACGTCGATGACGGGGGTGCCGTCGAGGGGGCGCTCGTTGTCCGCGGTGCGCCGGCCGGCCGTATAGACAGGGGGGTGTTCGAGCAGCAGGACGGTGTCGGGGACCTGGTCCTCGAAGCGTGCCGCGTGCACCCGGCGCTGCTCGTCCCAGGCTTCCTGGTACTCGACCGCGTCCGCACCGAACCCCATGCGGACGAACCGCAACCCACTCACGGCAAGCGCCTCCCTAGAAGGTCGTAAGGCACGAAACGTGCCTACGCCACTGTACGTCCGGCCCGCGGGCGTCAGCCCCGGGGGCAATCCTCACACGATCGGATGAACGAGCGTCGAAGTGTGCGATCGTCTGCTCACTCTCCGCTACATTCGCGCCGTTCGCAGCGGCCATAAGGGCAGCTCACAGGCAATCCGGGCACCACGTACGACGTGCCGGCCCGAAAGGCAGGAGACCGCACCGCAGATGACGGAACGACCCGCGCAGCGCACTCCCAACCGACAGCTCGCCGCGCTCATCGCAGAAGCGGGGTTCTCCAACGCGGGTCTCGCCCGACGCGTGGACCAGCTCGGTCTGGAACACGGGCTGGATCTCAGATACGACAAGACATCCGTGACCCGGTGGCTGCGCGGGCAGCAGCCCCGGGGCACCACACCGGCCCTCATCGCCGAGGTCTTCACCCGGCGCCTCGGCCGCCGGCTCTCCGCGCAGGACCTCGGCCTCGACGCCTGCGCGCCGGTGTACGCCGGGCTGGAGTTCGCCGCCGGTCCCGAGGAGGCCGTCGACATCGTCAGCGGGCTGTGGCGCAAGGACTCCGGCAGCCACGCCGAACTGCGCAAGATCGCCTTCACCCCGGCCGGCCTGGTCGTCCCCAGCCGGGACTGGCTGATCGGCCGCCCCGACGACCGCGTCGCCCGCGGTGAGCCGCCGGTCCGCATCCCGCCCCAGGGCCGCCCGGTGGTGCCCCGCCAGCGCGGACAGGCCGAACGCGGGCCCGGGCAGCGCGTCACCGGCGGGGACATCGCTGCGCTCGCCTCCGTCGGGAGCCTCTTCCGCACCCTCGACGACCAGTACGGCGGCGGGCACGCCCGGCAGGCCCTGGTCCGCTACCTGGAACACGAGTGCGAGCCGATGCTGCGCGGCACCTACGGGGAGACCACCGGACGCCGGCTCTTCGCCGCGGCCGCCGACCTCACCCGGCTCGCGGGCTGGACGTCCTACGACATCGCGGCGCACGGGCTCGCACAGCGGTACTTCGTCCAGGCGCTGCGACTCGCGCAGGCGGCGGGCGACCGGGCCTACGGGGCGTACGTCCTGGTCACCATGAGTCGGCAGGCCGTCTACCTGGGGCACGGCAGGGAGGCGATCCAGCTCGCGCGGGTGGCCCAGCAGGGCGTCGGCGCGAGCGGCCCGCCGGTCGTGCAGGCGCTGTTGCACTCCGCCGAGGCGCGGGGGCACGGGGTACTGGGGGAGGTGCGGGCCTGCACGGCGTCCCTGGTCCGCGCGGAGCGGGCCCTGGAGGCGGCCCGGCCCGGCGACGAGGTCCCGCACTGGGCGCGGTTCTTCGACGAGGCGCAGCTGGCGGACGAGTTCGGGCACTGCCACCGGGATCTCCAGCAGTTCCGGGCGGCCGCGCAGCACGCCGAGCGGTCCCTTCAGCTGAGGGCGCCGGCGTATGCGCGGAGCCGGTTGTTCTGCCGGGTGGTGCTGGCCTCTGCGAGGCTTGGGCTGGGGGAGTTGGACCAGGCCTGTTCGCTGGCCGCGGAGGCGGCTGGGCAGGCCGCCGAGATGCGGTCGGTGCGGGCGGTCGAGTATGTGCGGGAATTCGAGCGGCGGTTGGAGCCGTACAAGGACGCTGCGCCGGTGCGGAGTTATCGGGACAAGGTGGCTGCGCTTCAGTAGGAGGCTCGCCGTGACTCCGACGGTCCGTTGCCGAATGCCTCGCCGTCGTGGCTGATCGCGCAGTTCCCCGCGCCCCTTAAGGGCGCGGGGGGTGGCCGTCAGGCTGCCTGGGCCGTCGGAGTCGGGTCTGCTCGGTGCATGGACCCGGACGCGCCCAGGTCTTTCAGAATCGCTGTCGTCGCCCTGTGGGCCGAGTGCAGGGCTCCCTGGACCGTGCTGGTGTCGCGGTGGTCGCCGCAGACGTACAGGCCGGCCAGGAGGCGCACCGGGCGGCGCAGGTCGTGCGGGGGGCGCATGGCGGGGACCGCTTCGCGGGTGTGGTGGACCGCCAGGGTCTCCCAGGCCCGCGTCGACGTGCCGTAGAGACGGGCGAGGTGGGTCCGGACCGCGGTGTCGAGGTCGGGGGGAGGAGTCCCGAGGACCGTCGACGACACCAGGACCCGTCCCGCGGGGGCCCGGCTCGGGTCGACCTCGCTGATCACCGCCGTGTGGGCCACCGGACCGCCCCGGTCGGCGTCCAGCAGCAGCGCGGAACCCGTGCGCGGCGGTTCGTCCGTCGTGTGGTGGACGACCGTCACCGGATGGAAGTCCGGCACCCGCAGGCCGGGCAGCAGTTCGGCCGCGGTGCGGCCGTCCGTCGCCAGCAGCACCGCACGGCACCGGAACTCACCGTGCTCCGCCGTCGTCACCGAGGTCGTGGCGACGGACGTGACCCGCACCCCCGTGTGCACGGTCCCCTCGGGCAGCCTCCGCGCGAGCAGCTCCGGGAGCATCTCGGCGCCCCCCTCGGGGACGCACAGGCGGCCGGCCGCGAAGGCCCGCAGCGCGAGGTCGGCGCACCGGCTGGACGTGGTCAGCGCGGGGTCGCAGAGCAGCGCGGCGAGCAGCGGACGCAGAAAGCCGTCGATCGTACGGGCGGGCAGTCCGCGCGCCGCGAGCGCCTGCCCGGCGGGCAGTTCGGGACGGGCGAGGAGGCGTTCGACGGGCACGTTCGCGAGCCGGGTGAGCGCGGCGCCGAGCCGGGCCTGGTCGACGGCCCCGCCGATCGGTCCCCCCGCCCGCGCGGCCCTTGTCCCGGCACCCTGCCCGGCACCGGGCAGCACCGGGAACCCCCTTCTGGGCGCGGCGCCGGTCACCGATGCCGCGTGTGTCCCCGGCACTCCGCGAGGGGCGCTCGCCAGGGCGCGCACCGCTTGCAGTGCGCCCCTTGCGCTACCGGCGCCCGCCGGAGCGTCCACCCGGTGGTGCCGTCCGTCGCCGTGCAGCAGGACCCCCGGTGCGAAGGGCCGCAGCACCAGCCCGTCGAGCCCGGGCGCCAGACGTAGTTCGGGATACGCCGTGGACAGCAGCTGTCCGATCCGGTCGAGCCGGAATCCGTCCACCTTCTCCGTCGACATGCGGCCGCCCGCCCAGGGGGCGGCCTCCAACACCGTGACGGTCACTCCTGCGCTGGTCAGCCGATGCGCCGCGGAGAGCCCGGCGACCCCGGCTCCCACGATCACGACGTCCGCCTGGTACGCGGGCTCAAGCACGTGCCCCTCCTCGAGGTTGCGCGGCCGGTGGAGACGTGATGCCCCCAACAGGCTCCGGGGATACCCGAGTTCGGGTCGAGGGTAGGGCCGGAACCGGTCAGGAACAGTCGCGCATCCACAGGGCACGGTCGCACACCGGTCGCATGTCGTCACGGGTGGTCGCCGAGGAGGCCGCCGCGGTGATTGCGGAGGAGGCCGTCGAACGGCCGTACGACAGCGCGCGGGTCCGGCGCGTTCCTCAGGCCGCCCGGATCGCCCCCTCGATGTCCGGGAACGCGAAGGTGAACCCCGATTCCAGCAGCCTCTTCGGCTTGACCCGGGCGCTGCCCAGCACGTCACCGGCCATCTCCCCGAGCACCGACCGCAGGACCGGCGCGGGCACGGAGAAGAGCGTCGGCCGGTGCAGCACGCGGCCCATCGCCTCGGTGATCTCACGGTTCGTCAGGGGCTCCGGGGTGGTGAGGTTGAACGGCCCGGACAGTCCGTCGGTCTCCAGCAGATGCCGGATCGCGGCCACCTCGTCGTGCAGCGCGATGAACGACCAGTACTGCCCGCCGTCGCCCATCCGTCCGCCGAGCCCCGCCTGGAACAGCGGGAACAGCTTGCCCCAGGCCCCGCCGCCGCGGCCCACCACGAGCCCGGTGCGGGTGAACGCGGTCCGTACGCCCGCCTCCTGGGCCGGGGCGGCGGCCGCCTCCCACTCCACGCACAGCTCCGGCAGGAAGCCCCGTCCGGCGGGCGAGTCCTCGTCGACGACCCGGTCGCCGGTCTCGCCGTAGTAGCCCATCGCGCTGCCGTTCACGAAGACCTTCGGCGGCTCGTCCAGGGAGGCGACGGCCTCGGCGAGGGCGGTCGTGCCCTTCACCCGGCTGTCGCGGATCTGCTTCTTGTACGCGTCCGTCCAGCGCCGTGAGCCGACCCCGGCCCCGGCGAGATTGACCACGGCGTCGCAGCCGGTGAGCCCGGCCGTGTCGACCCGGCCGGCCTCCGGGTCCCAGCGGACCTCCGTCTCGTCCCGCGGCTCCCGGCGCACCAGCCGCACCACTTCGTGCCCGTCCGCGGCGAGCGAGCGCACCAGGGCCGAGCCGATCAGTCCGGACGCCCCGGCCACCGCGATTCTTGAAAGTTGCATGACTTCATCCTGCCTGGTGGGTGCGTAAAAGCGATGTCTGGTTCCGGTACCCGCCGGGTCGTAGGGTGGCGGCCATGTCCCAGCTGTCCATACGCCACGCCCTTCCTGACGACGAAGAGGAACTGGCCCGTCTCGACCGCGCCGAGTGGTCGCCCCTGCACGAGGTCCTGCCCGAGCAGCGGCCGCCCTACCGGCCGTTCTTCGACGAACGCCACCGTCCCGGCGACACTCTGGTCGCCGAGGCCGACCGCCGCATCCTCGGGTACATCCGTCTCGCCTTCCCGACCGGGCTCGAGGCGAACGCCCATGTGCGCCAGATCCAGGGTTTCGTCGTCAGCGGGGAAGCCCGTGGCCGCGGGGTCGGCCGGGCCCTGATCCGCGCGGTCACGGAGGAGGCCCGCCGCCGAGGCGCCCGCCGGCTGAGCCTGCGCGTTCTCGGCCACAACACTCCCGCCCGCAGGCTCTACGAGTCCGAGGGCTTCGCGGTCGAGGGGGTACTGCCGGAGGAGTGGCTGCTGGCGGGGGAGTACGTCGACGACGTGCTCATGGGGCGCCGTCTCTGAACACCTGATCGGCCGCGGCGGTCCTACGGCGCCTGCGCACCACCAGACAGAGCGCGACCCCCGCCACGAGCAGCGAGATCAGGAAGAACACGGGCACGTCAGCCTCCGGGGTGCCATGCGGGACCGGGGCCCCATCATCCGGCAGCCCGTGGCCTCACGACGTGACCAGCTCGCCCGTGTCCACCGGTGCCGTGGCGTTCGCAGCCCTGTCGGCGTCGCCGGCGACCTCGTCGGCGGTCAGGACGTACCCGGTCTCGTCGTCGGAGGTGGAGCGGGCGAAGACCACGCCGTAGACCTTGCCGGAGGTGGTCAGCAGCGGGCCGCCGGAGTTGCCGGGGCGGACGGTCGAGCGGATCGAGTAGATCTCGCGGGTGACGGTGGCGTTGCTGTAGATGTTCTGGCCGTTCGCCTTCACCCGGTTGGCCACGGTGGCCGCCTGGAGGTTCAGGGAGCCGTCCTGCGGATAGCCGGCCACCACCGCGGAGTCGCCGCGCGCGGCGCTGTCGTCGAAGCGCAGGACCGGGGCGCGCAGCTCCGGGACGTACAGCACGGCCACGTCCTTGTCCGGATCGAACAGCACCACCCGGGCCTCGTACGGCTGTCCGACCCCGCCGATCCGGACGCTGGGGTCGTCGATGCCGGCCACCACGTGGGCGTTGGTCATCACGTGCTCCGGCGCGTACACGAAGCCGCTGCCCTCGCGGCCCTGGGTGCCGGAGGAACCCTCGATCTTGACGGTGCTGAGCTTGGCGGCGTTGGTGGCCGCGGCCGTGACGCTGTCACCGGTGGGCTTGGCGACCTCGGCCGTCGACTCGTTCTCGAACGGGTTGAAGACCTGCGGGAAGCCGGCCTCGGTGAGGGCGGAGGTGGCGCGGGAGAACCACGTGGGGGTGGTGTCCGGCATGGAGTCCTGTACGGCGCCGAGCAGCGCGGAGTCCCGGATGGCGGTGGTGACGAGGGTCGACGAGGAGGCGCCGAGGACGCTCGCGGCGACCCAGGCGACGATGAGCACGGCCACGGAGTTGGCGGCGGCCCCGCCGATGCCGTCGGCGACTCGGAGCGGGCCCTGGTCCAGCTCCCTGCGGAGCCGCAGTGCCAGCCGTCCCGCCAGTTCGTGTCCCACGGCGGCCGGGACCAGCACCGTCAGCACGGCGGTCACCGTAGCCTCGGTGCTGCCCGGGGTGACCAGCTCCATCATCCACGGCAGCACCCACACGCCCACGATCGCGCCGCCGACGAAGCCGGCGAGCGAGACACAGCCGGCCACCAGGCCGCGCCGGTAGCCGGAGGCCGCGTAGGCGGCGATCACCAGCATCAGCAGGATGTCGAGCACGTCCACGGAGCCGCCCTTCTCTTTGGAACCTTCAGTACGCAGGCGAGGCGTCCAGTGATCAGCTACGCGCACGCGTGCCGCCCGAAACCGGCCACGCGTGCGTGCACCTGGGAAAACGTCGTGGACCAGGACGATGGTTCCACCGGGTGGCACACCCCACATCGCGGACGGAACGGATCCGGCCGAGAGTGGGAGTCATGCGTGTCCGAAGACCGAAAGGCCTCCGAAGGCGCCGAGCGCCCCGAATACGCGACGCGGTCCGCATAGCTGACCCGGTCCGCATACGCGACGCGGTACGAATACGCGACACCGTCCGGATAGCCGACGCGGTCCGGCTGGGGGAGGCTGCCCGAGCGCGCCTGGCCCGCCGCTTCCGCCCCGCACTCCGGTTCACCGGGCGGGGAACACCTCCGCCCCAGGAACGGCCCACGGACGCCGCCCCAGGCCCCGCCGCGGCCTCCGGAACCGCGGAGCCGGCCGTCTCCGAGGCAGCCGCAGGCCGGCGCGAACCGACCCGCGGCCCGATCACACACCCCGAGAGCCACACCGCCTCTGAGCCGCCCCCGGAGCCCGCCGCCCCCACCTCTACGGCTCCTGCCCGGCCCCCGGACCCCACTGAACCGACGGCCCCCTACGAGGGCCCCACGCCCACCGGGCCGGCGGCGCCCTGTGCGGACCCGGCGGGGTCGGCGGCCCCCTGTGAAGCCGCCTCGCCCACCGGCGCGGCGGATACCGGTGGAGGCGACTCCTCCACCGGACCGGCGGCGCCCTTCGGCCCTGGGACCCCCGCAGATCCCCCCGCCGGAACCGATCCCGCGCCTGCCGCCGAGCCTGCGTGCGTCGCCGAGCCGGTGGCCTCCGCGGAGCCCTTGGGTTCCACCGCGTCCCGCAACGGGTCTGCCCCCACCGACCCTTCTGCCCCGGCACCCGGCATCACCCCCGCCGCCCCCGACCCTTCCGCCGGCCCCCCGGCCCCGGCCACCCCCGCCGCCCCACGAC
>NZ_JOGP01000027.1:0-100198 GCF_000719505.1 Streptomyces sp. NRRL B-3229
AGATCAACGAGATCATCACCGGCCTGGTCGGTGTGGTCCTGATCGGCTGGTCCTTCTGGTCCTCCGTGCGCCGCAACAACGCGCTGGCGGCCGCCGAGGGAAAAGCCGAGGGCTCGGACGAGAAGACTGAGGTCTCGTCCGGGGTGTGACACCCTTCCTGGTGAGGAACGCTCTGAGCGGGGCGGCCGGCCTCCGGCCGCCCCGCCGGTTTTCCAGGTAGTGACGCCGGTTTTCCAACGTGAGCGTGGGGGCGGGAATGGGCTTCTTCGACGGGCTCCGGGGCGGCCGTGAGGTCGACTTCGACTCGGGCAGCGCGGCCAGCAACGCGATCGAACTGACCAAGCGGCACAACCGGGTCTCGCTCACCAAGCAGGGGGCGGCGACCGGCAACCTGCGCATCAACCTGACCTGGCGGATGCGGACCTCCGACATCGGGGGCTCACAGCGGGAGTCGCTGCTGCGGCACCCCTTCAAGGCGCTCAAGCCCCCGGAGGTCATGGGGCACAGCCAGTCCATGGTCAACGTCGACCTCGACCTGGGATGCCTGTACGAGCTGGCCGACGGCACCAAGGGGGTCGTACAGCCGCTCGGCGGTCTGCTGGGGGACGTCAACGCGCCGCCGTACGTGAAGCTCAGCGGGGACGACCGGTTCGGGTCGGCGTCCGGCGAGACGATGTACGTCAACCTCGACCACCGGGACCAGATCAAGCGGCTGCTGGTCTTCGTGTACATCTACGACCAGACGCCGGCTTTCGACCGTACGCACGCGATCGTGACGCTGTACCCGAGCAACGGGCCGCGGATCGAGATAGGTCTCGACGAGCGGCACCCCCAGGCGCGGTCCTGCGCGGTGGTGATGATCGAGAACGTCAAGGGTGAGCTCGTCGTGCGGCGTGAGGTGCAGTTCGTGTACGGGTTCCAGGGGGAGCTGGATCGGTTGTACGGGTGGGGGTTGCAGTGGGGGCGGGGTTATAAGGCGAAGGCGGATCGGTGAGGTTCGCCTGAGAGCTCGGGGAGTTCTGTGGTGTGGCGGGTGCGGCGTCCGTCGTGGCTTGTCGCGCAGTTCCCCGCGCCCCTTAAGGGCGCTACTCCTCACCGCCCGATGAACTGGGGCCCTTGCGGAGGCATCCGGAACTCGCCTGCCGGGACCGGTACCGGGGCCGGCTGTGGGTAGCCGTAGCCCGAGGCCGGGACCGTTGCCGGGGGAGTCGTCGGCTGGGGGTAGCCGTAGGCCGGCTGGGTCGGGACCGAGGTGGCCGACTGGGCCGGCTGCTCCGGGGGGAGGGGCTGGGCGGCGGGCTCCTCGGGGTCCGACTCGTCCACCGTGATGCCGAAGTCCGTGGCCAGGCCCTGGAGGCCGTCCGCGTAGCCCTCGCCGGTGGCGCGGAACTTCCAGCCCTCGCCGCGCCGGTACAGCTCGCCGCAGATCAGGGCCGTCTCCGCGCCCGTCTCGGGCTTGATGTCGAAGTAGGCCAGCGGCTCGCCGTCGGCGACCGAGGCGTCGTACAGCAGGATGCGCAGATCCCGTACCTGGTCGAAGGTGGCGCCCTCCGCCGAAGCGACCACGAGAATCTGACTGATGTCGGACTCGACACCGGCGAGATCCGTCTGGATCGTGTCGGTGGGACCCTCGGCGAGACGCTTCTTGCCGAGGAGCCAGACCTTGCCGGAGGGGTGGCGGGGCTGGTTGTAGAAGACGAAGTCCTCGTCGGACCGCACACGACCGTCGGGGCCGAGGAGCAGCGCGGAGGCGTCGACCGGCGGAACCCCCTGCCCGGGCGCCCAGCGCAGCACAGCGCGTACCGTGGTGGCATCCAGCGGGACGTTCGACCCCTTCAGCATGGCGTGCGTCATGCGGTCATCCTGCCCTCTCGGTCCTGGTCACGACAACGCGGGGGTGCGGGAAAAGCGGTTCATGTCGTACCGGTGTCCAGTGGGCCGTGTTCCGCTGCGTTACCTGAAATTCATGCCCGGTGGGAACCTGGGACATGGGTACCTACGTACTATTACCGGCCACCTGTGAGCGGTTCGCAGGCGGCACAACTGCCACGGGGGAGTCCTATGCGTCATTTCGGGCACATCGCCCCTGAGGTGCGGCAGCGCCTCTTCCACCAGCAGCCGTGCGAGTTCACCGCGGACTCCCCGGCCCGGCTGCTCTCCGCGGCCCTGGGCGCCACGCTCTACAGTCCGGCCACCCGGCCGCGACTCGCCGACGACATCGTCAAACAAGCAGGGCTCGGCGTGGTCTCGATGGTGCTGTGCCTGGAGGACTCCATCGGTGACGAGGACGTGCCCGCGGGTGAGGAGAACCTCGTCCGCCAGTTCACCGACCTCGCGGACCGGGCGGTGGACCTGCCGCTGCTCTTCATCCGGGTCCGCCACCCCGAGCAGATCCCCGACCTCGTACGACGGCTCGGCCCCGCGGTCCGTCTGCTCTCCGGATTCGTGCTCCCCAAGTTCACCGAGGAGCGCGGCATCCCCTTCCTGGAGGCCCTCTCCGTCGCCGAGGCCGCGAGCGGACGCCGGCTGTTCGCCATGCCGGTGCTGGAGTCGCCGGAGCTGCTCTACCGGGAGACGCGCGTAGAGACCCTCGAGGGCATAGCCCGCGCGGTCGACAAGTACCGCGACCGGGTCCTGGCGCTCCGCCTCGGCGTCACCGACTTCTGCTCCTCCTACGGCCTGCGCCGCGCCCCCGACATGACCGCCTGGGACGTCCAGATCGTCGCCTCCGTGATCGCCGACGTGGTGAACATGCTGGGCCGCGCCGACGGCACCGGCTTCACCGTCACCGGACCGGTCTGGGAGTACTTCCGCGTCCAGGAGCGCATGTTCAAGCCCCAGCTGCGCCGCAGCCCCTTCCTGGAGGGCCAGGCAGAGGAACTGCGCGAGGCCCTCATCGAGCACGCCATGGACGGCCTGCTGCGCGAGATCACCCTCGACCAGGCCAACGGCCTCCTCGGCAAGACCTGCATCCACCCCTCCCACGTCCTCCCCGTGCACGCGCTGTCCGTGGTCAGCCACGAGGAGTTCAGCGACGCCCAGGACATCCTGCGGCCCGAGCGCGGCGGCGGTGGGGTGCTGAGGTCGCAGTACACGAACAAGATGAACGAAGTGAAGCCGCACCGCGCCTGGGCCGAGCGGACCATGCTGCGCGCCGAGGTCTTCGGGGTGGCCAACGAGGACATCGGCTTCGTCGAGCTGCTCGCCGCCGGAATAACCAGCTGACCACTCGTGGCATTCGTGGACACCAAGGGACGCATGAACAAGGCAGTGAACGACCGGACACCGGGCGAGGTCTGGTCGGGGACCTGGGTCGCCGACCGGCTCGGCGTCGAACTCGTGGGCGACGACCGGCTGAGAGACCTCCTGGGACTCGCCCTCCGGCGCAACCCCAAGCGGGCCCACCTCCTGGTCTCCCACGTGCTCGGCAAGCACGTGCCCCAGTCGCCCTCGGTGGTCTACGGCGAGGGCGTCGCCCTGGGCCGCAGGGTCCGCGAGCTGCTGGGCGACGAGGAGGCGGCCCGGGCGGTCGTCCTCGGTTACGCGGAAACGGCGACGGGCCTCGGCCACTCGGTCGCCGACGGCCTCGCCCTCGCCCCCTACCTCCACTCCACCCGCCGCCCGGTCCCCGGAGTGACCCCCGCGGGCGGCTTCGAGGAGTCCCACTCCCACGCCACCTCGCATCTGTTGCTCCCGGAGGACCCGGCCCTGCTGGCCGGCCAGGGCCCCCTGGTCCTGGTCGACGACGAGTTCTCGACGGGCAACACAGTCCTGAACACGATCAGGGATCTCCACGCCAGGTACCCCAGACACCGGTACGTGGTGGTCGCCCTGGTGGACATGCGCTCGGAGGAGGACGCGGGCCGCCTGTCCGATTTCGCCGGCGAGATAGGCGCGAGGGTGGACCTGGTGGCAGCGGCATCGGGGACGGTACGCCTGCCGGAGGGGGTCTTGGAGAAGGGGCAGGACCTTGTAGCGAAGTTCGAGCTGGACTCCCTAGGGGCGCGGGGAACTGCGCGACCAGCCCCCACGCACCCGCACCCGGCAATCAACCGTGTGGACCTGATGTGGCCCCGCGACCTCCCGGACGGCGGCCGCCACGGATTCACTCCGGCGCACCGAATACGCCTCGAATCCGAACTCCCCGCGATGGCCGCAAGGTTGGCAGAAGCCCTGCAACGAGACGCGCACCACGTGCACATCCTCGGCTTCGAAGAGCTGATGTACGCCCCCCTCAGACTCGCCCACGCCCTCGAAGAGACCGCGGCCGGGAACACCGAGGTCACCTACTCCACCACCACCCGCAGCCCCGTCCTCGCCGTGGACGACCCGGGATACGCGATCCGCACCCGCCTCACCTTCCCGGCCCACGACACCCCCGCGGACGGCCCCGGCGACCGCTACGCCTACAACGTCGCCGGAGCCGGCTTCGACGCCGTGGTCGTCGTCGTCGACGACACCGCCGACACCCCAGAACTGCACGCGCCCGACGGCCTGTTGGCGCAGCTGGCCGCGCACACCCCGCACGTGGTCCTCGCCGTCGTCCCCAGCCACACCCCCGAAAGGCCCTCCATGCTCCCCGAGCCCCTCCGCGGCCCAGCCTTCTCCTCGTACGCACCCGAAGAGGTCGGCTGGCTGCTCCAGGACCTCTCGGACGTCACCCTGGAGGCGCCGACCGAGGAGCGTGAGGAGGCCATCCAGAGCGGCGGCGCGCACTACGCGGAGTCGCTGCCCGTGGAGTACCAGCCGAGCGAGCAGTACCAGGAGCTTTTCCTGGCGGCCCTGAAGGAGTCGTCCGCGAGGCTCGCGCAGGCCGTCGGCGCGGTCACGGAGATCGTGCTCCAGGAGCGCTCACCGCGTCCCGTCCTCGTCTCGCTGGCCCGCGCCGGCACCCCCGTCGGTGTCCTGATGCGCCGTTGGGCCCGCTTCCGCCACGGTCTCGAACTGCCGCACTACGCCGTCTCGATCGTCCGCGGCCGCGGTATCGACGCCAACGCCCTGCGCTGGCTTGCCGCCCACCACGACCCGGCCGACGTCGTGTTCGTCGACGGCTGGACCGGCAAGGGTGCGATCACCCGCGAACTGGCCGACGCGATCAAGGAGTTCGAGGCCGAGGGCGGGGCCGCCGGCTTCGACCCGGAGATCGCGGTACTCGCCGACCCCGGTTCCTGCGTGCGGACGTACGGCACCCGCGAGGACTTCCTGATCCCCTCCGCGTGCCTCAACTCCACCGTGTCCGGCCTGATTTCGCGAACCGTCCTGCGTGCGGACCTGGTCGGCCCCGACGACTTCCACGGCGCGAAGTTCTACCGCGAACTCGCGGACGCCGACGTCTCGGTGGACTTCCTGGACGCCGTCGCCGCCCGCTTCCCCGAGGTCGTGGACGCCGTTGACGCCACCGTGAAGGAACTGCTGGCCGGCGACCGCGAACCGACCTGGGAGGGCTGGGCGGCCGTCGAACGCATCAGTGAGGAGTTCGGCATCCACGACGTCAACCTCGTCAAGCCGGGTGTCGGTGAGACCACCCGGGTGCTGCTGCGCCGGGTGCCCTGGAAGATCCTGGCGCGCGCCGGTGCGGGCGCCGACCTGGACCATGTCCGTCTGTTGGCCGAGCAGAGAGGTGTCCCCGTGGAAGAGGTCGCCGAACTCCCGTACACTTGCGTGGGGTTGATCCACCCGAAGTACACGCGGGGCGCGACCGGCGCCGACGGCCGGGCGGTGAACCTCTGATGCCGACGCAGCCTCCCGTACTCGTCGCCAGCGATCTCGACCGTACGCTCATCTACTCCGCCGCCGCCCTCGCGCTGACCATGCCGGACGCGCGGGCCCCCCGACTGCTCTGTGTCGAGGTGCACGAGAGCAGACCCCTGTCGTACATGACGGAGACGGCCGCCGGGCTGCTCTCCGAGCTCGGTGACAAGGCGGTGTTCGTGCCGACGACGACCCGCACCCGCAAGCAGTACCAGCGCATCAACCTCCCCGGCCCCGCACCCGCCTACGCGATCTGCGCCAACGGCGGTCACCTGCTCGTCGACGGCGTCACCGACCTCGACTGGCACGCCGGGGTCACGGCCCGCCTGGCCGACGAGTGCGCGCCCCTGGACGAGATCAGCGCCCACCTCCACGAGACGGCCGACCCGGTGTGGCTGCGCAAGCACCGGATCGCCGAGGACCTCTTCGCCTACCTCGTCGTCGAACGCGAACTGCTGCCCGAGGACTGGGTGAAGGAGCTCGCGGTGTGGGCCGAGGAGCGCGGCTGGACGGTCTCCCTCCAGGGCCGCAAGATCTACGCCGTCCCCAGGCCGCTCACCAAGAGCGCGGCCGTGCGCGAGGTGGCCCGGCGCACCGGAGCCTCCTGGACGCTGGCCGCGGGGGACTCCCTGCTCGACGCCGACCTGCTGCTGGCCGCCGACCGGGGCTGGCGTCCGGGGCACGGGGAACTGGCGGACGAGGGCTGGACGGCCCCCGCGATCAGCGCGCTGCCCGAGAGGGGTGTGCTGGCGGGGGAGCGGATCCTTCGGGAGTTCCTGAAGGCGTCCCGTCCGTAGCGGACGCCGGCCGCCGCCGCAGTCGTACGGCCACGAAGGCCGCGACCGCGACGGCGGCGGCGACCAGGACGACCTTCGAGTACGCGGACACCACCTCGGTGACCTGGGTCCAGTTGGCGCCCAGGGCGTGGCCCGCGAGGACGAACGCCGTGTTCCACAGGGCGCTGCCCAGCGTGGTCAGCGTCAGGAACACCGGCAGCGGCATGCGTTCGACACCGGCCGGGACCGAGACCAGGCTGCGGAAGACGGGGATCATGCGGCCGAAGAACACCGCCTTGGTGCCGTGCCGCAGGAACCAGGCCTCGGTGCGCTCGACGTCACTCGCCTTGACGAGCGGCAGCCGGGCCGCGAGGGCCACCGTGCGGTCCCGGCCGAGGAGCGCGCCGACGCCGTAGAGCGCGAGGGCGCCGATCACCGAGCCCGCCGTAGTCCACAGCAGCACGGCGAGCAGGCTCAGTTTGCCGGTGCTCGCCGCGAAGCCCGCGAGCGGCAGGATCGCCTCGCTCGGAATGGGCGGGAAGAGGTTCTCCAGGGCGATGGCCACCCCGGCGCCGGGCGCGCCCAGGGTGTCCATGAGGCCGTTGACCCACTCGATGGCTGACATGGGCCCACGTTAGGGACGCGGACCTGAAGCCAACCTGAAGAGGCTGCTGTACGGGGGGCTTTACGGGGCCTGCTGTCTCTGTCTTCGTCTGATACGGCGGTCAGCCGCAGCAGCCGCCGCCGCAGCACCCTCCGCCGCCGCCCGCCTGGGGGGCCGGGGCCGACGCGGCGGCCGAGCCGCCCACCGCCACCGTCGACAGCAGCTTCACGGTGTCGTCGTGGCCGGCCGGGCAGTCGGCGGGGGCCGAGGACTCGGCCATGGGGCGGCTGAGTTCGAAGGTGTCGCCGCAGGTCCGGCAGCGGTATTCGTAGCGAGGCATGAGCACAGGTTAACCGGACCGCCCCGGGTGACCCAGGCCCTGCGCCGACCTCTCCGACGTACCCGGGGTGCCGGTCCCTCGGCACCCGCTGCTGCGCCGGGCGGCCCCTTCCTGTCGTCCGATGCGCGGACGGGCGGGGCGAGCGGACATCCCCTGAGGCAATTTCGGCAAGGCCTAGGGATTCGAGATGTTTCGCACCCCCTATCCGAGGAGACCTCCCATGGCCCACAGACACGCTGCGGTCGGCGGTGCCGCACTGACGGTGCTCGGCGCGCTCGTGCTGGCAGGACTGCCCGCGGCCGCGGCCGCCGAGCCCCCCGCGCCACCGCCGGTGCCCTCCGCCGCCGGGGCACCCGGCGTCGGCGAGCCCTCGCCCGCGATGCTGCGGGCGCTGGAGCGTGATCTGAAGCTGACCGAGGCGCAGGCCAGGACGCGTCTGGTCAACGAGGCCGAGGCGGGCTCGCGCGCCGGCCGGCTCCAGAACGCGCTCGGCGAGCGCTTCGCCGGCGCGTGGCTCAGCGGCCTCACCTCCGCGGACCTGGCGGTCGCGACCACCGACGTCGCGGACACCGCGGCCATCGAGGCCGCCGGTGCGCGGGCCGTGGTGGTCAGGACGCCGCTGGAGGAGCTGAAGGCGGTACGGGCGAAGCTGGACGCCGCCGCGACAAGCAAGGCCGTCGACACGCCGGTCCGGTACATCGACGTCCGCACCAACCGGGTCACGGTGCAGGCGACGAGCCGCGCCGCCGCGGACACGCTCGTCGCGACCGCCGGTGTCGACAGCGCGCTCGTGGACGTCCAGGTGTCGGCCGACCAGCCCCACGCGCTGTACGACATCCGGGGCGGCGACCCCTTCTACATCGACGGCACGGCCCGCTGCTCCGTGGGATTCGGGGTCACCAAGGGCGACCAGCAGGGGTTCGCCACGGCCGGCCACTGCGGACAGGCGGGCGCGACGACCACCGGGTACAACCAGGTCGCGCAGGGCACCTTCCAGGCCTCCGTCTTCCCCGGCAACGACATGGCCTGGGTGGGCGTCAACTCCGACTGGACCGCTACGCCCGCAGTCAAGGGCGAGGGCGACCAGGACGTCCAGACCGCCGGCTCGGTGCAGGCGCTGACGGGGGCCGCGGTGTGCCGCTCGGGCTCCACCACGGGCTGGCACTGCGGCACGATCCAGCAGCACGACACGAGCGTCACCTACGCCGAGGGCACCGTCGACGGGGTGACCCGTACGACCGTGTGCGCGGAGCCGGGGGACTCCGGTGGTTCCTTCATCTCGGGCGTCCAGGCCCAGGGCGTGACTTCCGGCGGCTCCGGCGACTGCACGCGCGGCGGCACCACCTTCTACCAGCCGATCAACCCGCTGCTCAGCACGTACGGCCTCACGCTCAAGACCAGCACGGCGGAGAGCGGCACCCCGGCTCCCGAGGACGGCGGCCAGGCGGGCGGCTGGGCCGCGGGCCGGGTGTACGAGGTCGGGGCGCGGGTGACCCTCGACGGCGTCTCCTACGAGTGCCTCCAGTCCCACCAGGCGCAGACCGCCTGGCAGCCGGCGCTGGCTCCCGAGCTGTGGCAGCCGGTATGAGGACGGGCTGAGGTTGCGGTGACGGGGCCGGGCTGAGGTGGCGGTGACGGGGCCGGGCTGAGGCTGCGGTGGCGGTGACGGGGCCGGGCTGAGGCTGCGGTGGCGGTGACGGGGGCGGCCGAGGTTCGGCCGTCCCCGCCGTGCTACAGCTCGGCCAGGAGTGCGTAGGCCGTCGGTACGAAGGTGTCGCGGGCGCGGAAGCGGCGGGTGCACAGGGCGGCCAGGGCCGTGCCGGTGGCGGGCCGGAAGCCCAGGAAGGCCTGTTGGCCGAGGGTCGCCCCGCCGTGGAAGTACATCGGGCCGTGCTCGGTGGGGTGCTGGAACCAGGCGACGGTGTGCACGTGCCGGTGCCCGATCCCGCGCCGGAGCACCGGGCGGCGTACCGCGCGCAGCCCGTCGGTCAGCGGGCGGTCCGACGGATCCAGATGGGCTTCGAGGAACGTGAGCAGGTCGTGCGGGTCGGCCCGGACGGCGCCGGCCGCCTGGAAGCCGCCGACGGCCAGTGGAGGAACGGGCGTTGTGCCGTCCTTGCGGTGCCCGGTGGCATCGGTGTCCGGTCCGCCAGGCCCGAGTGCGGTGCCGCCGAGCCCCAGGGGACGCAGCACCTGTCCGGTGAGCAGGGCGTCCCACGGGGTGCCGGTCGCCGCCGCGAGGGCGTGGCCGAGGACGGCGACGCCGAAGTTGGAGTAGTGCCAGCGGGTGCCGGGCCGGTGGCGCGGCCGGTGGCGCAGGAAGGCGTCGACCACGCGCTCGGCCGGATAGCGGGCGTAGGGGTTGGTGTGCCAGACCGGCAGCGCCCGGAGGAAGAAGTCGGCGGGCAGGGCCGGCAGTCCGGCGGTGTGGGTGATCAGATGGGCGAGCGTGACGGGATCCCCGTCACTGCGCCGGGCCGGGTCCAGCAGTACGGCGGCCGGCAGTCCCGCGGACAGCGCGCCCGTCCGGGTCAGGTGGGCCAGCAGCAATCCGGTGAACGTCTTGGAGGCCGAGCCCAGTTCGTAGCGCAGCCGGTGGCGTGGGACGGGCGGGGGCGGTGCGGTGCCGCCGGTGCGCACGGTGCGGCGACCGTGCCGGGAGAGCGCGAAGACCACGTCGGGCGCGTCCACGGCGTCGACGGCCGCGTCGAGGCGCCGCCGCAGTTCTTCGTCGTCGGGGGGAGCGGGGGCGTCGGGCGGGAGCGTACGGGGCGACAGCGTGTGAGACGGGAGCGTGCCTGGCGGGAGTGCGCCGGTGACGCCGAGCAGCTCACCGGGCTCGCCAGACTCCTCCGGCTGCTCCGACCCGTCCGGCTCCTCCGGCTCGCCCGGCCACGGAGTGGGACGCGCCGGTCGTGCGCGGGTCGTCATGACGGGGTCCGCGCGAGGCGTGTCAGGGCGCGGGAGGTGGCCAGCACGGAGGCGAAGGCGGCGACCAGCGTCGGGTGGTACACGATGTCGAACACCTCGTCGGGGTCGCCCTCGGGCATCTCGCGCACGGCGGGCATCGCGCCGTCGGGCTGCTGGGCGGCGGCGAAACCTTCCCAGGCCCGCACGTCGAAGGTGGGGTCGGGCAGACAGGCGTCGACGACGAGCAGTTCACCGAGCAGGTCCCAGCGGCGCAGATCGAGCCAGTCGTCCAGCCAGACCGGCAGCCAGAGCGCGAGGTAGTCGGCGATCCCGGCCGGCAGGCCCTCGGGGCGCTCGCCCCAGTCGGTGAGATGGAAGACGGTGTGGGTGGTGTCGTAGGCGATGTGCCCCTCCACCGTCCAGGGTTCGGGTGAGCGCCCCAGCCAGGTCGCGCCGACGAGGTCGGCCTCCGGGGGCCGGGGCGCTACGCCGAAGCGGCGCTGGAACGCGGACAGGCCGAGGCGGCGGACCGGTGACATCTCCAACGCGGCGAAACTGTCCAGCCGTTGGTTGAGCCGGAAGGCCCGTTCGGCCTCGGGGCAGCTGTACCCCAGTTCCCTGAAGGGCAGATACACCTCGAAGGGGATCGGCGAGAGGGGCTCAAGGTGCTGGCCGCGCACCAGCATCCGGCCGCCGTCCAGGGTGTGGCACCAGGCGTGGTCGATCAACTGCCGTGCCAGCGTGGCCTGCCGGGACCCGGCCACGCCCTCGCGGAACAACACCCCGCAGATGAGCGCGAGTTCGCCGACCGGCTTGAAGCGTTCGAGGAACCCGACCTCGGGGTCGACGTCCGACTCCAGCCGGAAACCGTCCCGGTGGGCGTGCAGCCACTCCAGGGCCCCGACGCCGACGTTGTGGACGAGACGCGTGTGGTTCATTCCGGCCCTCCCCGTCCGCCGGCCGCGGTCCCGCGCAACCGGTCGAGGGTCAGTGCGGCGGCGAACGCCGTCATCAGAGTCGAGTGGTAGCAGTCGAGGAAGGCGGGTGCGGTCGTACGGCTGCCGCGTCCGCCGACCTCCGGGACGGCACCGGAGTCGTCCTGGGCCACCGAGAGTCTCGCCCAGGCCTCCTCGAGCAGGGCGCGTTCGGGCGGGCCGGGCAGGCTGCTCGCCACCGCGAGGAGTTCGCAGCACAGGTCCCACTGCTCGTCCTCCAGACAGGTGTCGAGCCAGGGCGGGAGCCAGTGCCGCAGGTACTCCGCCACCTGCGGGGGCACGGCCCGCGGGGTCAGGCCCCAGTCGGTGAGGTGGAAGACGACGTGGGTCAGCGTGTAGCCGGAGGGCAGTTCGAAGGTCCACGGTTCCGGCAGCCCGGCGAGCCAGGTGCGCTCCAACGCCCGCGTCATGTCGCCGTGCGGGGCGATTCCGCTGCGGCGCTCGGAGTTGAGCACGCTCAGCCGCCGGTTGGGTTCCTGCTCCGTGACGTGCCAGCCGCGGGTGCGGGCCACCGTCGCGGTGGCGCTCTCGTAGCGGTCGTGCCGCAGACCCGCCGACGCGAACGCCGCGTAGACCTCCAACGGGTAGGTCGCGAAGGGTTCGAGGCGTTGCAGCTCCATGAACAGGGCGCCCCGGCCGGTCTGTTGCCACGCGAACGACAGCAGGTCGGACGCCAGCACATGCAGCGGATCGGTCCGCCCGGTGTGCCGCCGTACGCAGACGCACACCTGGGCCAGCTCGCCCAGGGGCTTCCAGGTGGTGTTCACGTTGCCGTGCTCGGCGAGCGCGTCCTCGTCGAGTGCGAAGCCGTCCCGGTGGGCGGACACCCAGGTCAGCGCGGCCTCGCCCAGGTCCCGGACCGCGCGCCCCGGGCGGACTTCGGGTGCCGCCGTCACACCGGCACCCGGGTGCGCATCAGTTGGGCCGCCCGTACCTGGAACGCCACGCGCGCGTCCTCGCCGCCCATCTGGGACACGAACTCGAGCCCGGTGTCCAGGCCCAGGGTTTCCGGCACCCCGTCGAGGAGGGCCAGCCAGCGTCCCGCTCCGGCCGCCTGGAGCCAGTCGCGGCGGCGGACGGCCCGGACGAATCCCCGGGCGACGTCGACCGGGCGGCCACGTGCCACGCGGGCCACCGCGCAGTCCTCACCGGGCAGCGCGAGCGGGGCGAGGACAGCGAGTTGGTGGGTCAGGAACTGCCACGGTGCCTCGTCGAGCCACTCCGTCCCCGGCTCGCTCCCGTCGCCGGGCGCACCATCGAGGCTCGCGTCAAGGCGCAGCAGCGCCCGCCGCATCGCCCAGTGGCTCCACAGGGATGTGGGCGGGGCGTCGGCGGGTGGCGGCCAGGTGTGAACGGCCCTGGCGAACATGGTGAGATCGGCCGGCTCGGGGGGTGCGCAGCGCAGCAGCACACTCGGCAGGACGGCATCGGCTCCCACCACGCGTACGGCGGCGAGGGCCGGGGCTGGGGCCGCCTCGGGGCCGTCCCCGTCCATGGCCCTGCCTGCCAGCCGGAAGCGGTCCCCGCTCCGAAGAGCGGAGACCAGTTCCGACATGAGGTCCTGCACCGCGCCCGCGAGGCGGGTCGAAGCGCCTGACTGCTCCATGCGGATTCTCCCGTCAGCCCTTCTTCGGCCGTGGCGTCGGAGGCGACAGCAGGAGGTTGCTCGACGAGGACGTCAGAGCGAGCGCCGCGCACTGGCGGCTGTCGCGGTAGTAGCCGTCGGCCTCGACGGGGTCGAGAGCCGCTTCGACGTCGATGCCCTGGACCTCGGTGAGGTCGTCGAGCTGGAACTCGGTGGAAGACATACCACCATCTCCTTTGAGAGAGATCTGCGGGTCTAGTTCCATGTCACCGCATTGGGACGATCTATGCAAAAAAGGATGAAATGTCCAATTCGGAGTGCACGGTGCAGAGTGCACGGCCTCGAAGTGCGCGCGTCAGTGCGCGCCGCCCCGCTCCTCGCGGATCTGGGAGACCACCCGCGCCACCGCCTGCCGTACCGCTTCCGTCTCGGTCAGGAAGTGCCAGTAGTCGGGATGACGGCCCTCCAGCGTGCCGATCGCCCGGTCCAGGCGAGCCACCGCGTCGTCCAGGGGGCGCGCGTGCCGTGGGTCGGGAGTGGTGCGGCCGGTCATCGCCAGGCGCTGGGCGTCCCGCAGGGCGAAGCGGGTGCGGTCGATCTCCTGCTGGGGGTCCTTCTGCACGGCGTTCAGCCGGCGCAGCCGGTCGCCGGCCGCGGAGACGGCCTCGTCGGTGGTGTTGAGCAGGGCACGCACCGTGGAGAGCAGCGAGGTCGCGTCCGGCCAGCGCTGTTCGTCGCGCGCGGCCCGCGCCTCACGGAGCTTCAGCTCGGCCTGCCGTACGTTCTCCGTGGCCTGGTCCGGGACGTGCTGGAGGTCCTGCCAGCAGGCGGCGGTAAATCTGCGGCGCAGTTCGCTGAGGACCGGGTCGACCTGGCCCGCACGGGTGGTGAGCGCCTCGGCGCGGGTCCGCAGCGAGACCAGCCGGTGGTCGATCTCCGCGGCCCGCTCCGGCAGCCGCTCGGCCTCCGCCCGGATCGCCCCGGCCTCCCGGGCCATGCGCTCGGCCCGCTCCAGGGTCTGCGGCACGCCGTGCTGCCCGGCGCCCTGGTTCAGCTTCGTCAGCTCCGGTCCGAGGGCGGCGAGCCGGGCGGCGAGGTCGTCCGCCTTCAGCCCCGACTCCCGTACGGCGTCAAGGGCGTTGGAGGCGGCCAGCAGCCCCTGCCGGGCGCGCTCCACAGCCGGGGCGAGCCGGGCCAGCTGGGTCTCGGCCTTGCCGAGCAGCGGACCGAGGCTGTCGCCGAAACGGTCCAGCTCCTTCTTGACGTTGCCGAGCTCGTCCTTGGCCCGGGTCAGCTCGGTGCGAGCGCGGGCGGCGACCGACGCCTCCAGGTCGTCCCGGTCGAGGTCATGGGCGTCCACGGCCTCGATGTAGTGGCTGCTGGCCTCGTCGATGCGTCCGCTGATCGCCTGGAAGTCGGCGACCGCGCGCCGGGCGGCGGGGGAGTCGTCGACGGCCGTGATGGTCTCTATCGAGATCCGCAGATCCCGCTGGGCGGTGTCCAGCTCGTAGAACGCCGCCGCGGCGGCGTCCTTCGCGGCCTGCGCCTCGGCCCGCTGGCTCTCCGCGCGCCCGCCGAACCAGCGGCGGGTGCCACCGCCGGCGAACGCGGACGGGAGCGCGAGGGCGGCGAGCAGCGGCAGCCCGAGCAGGGTGAGGGTGTCCTTGAGAACCTGGCGGTGCGCGCGCGGCCTCGACGGCGACAAGTACGGCTGCTTCGGTGTCGCCGTCACATCCCTCTCCCGTGCTGTGTTCCGTCCTGGCGGTGCCCGGTGTCATTCTCCCACCGGTAAGGGACGAACACACGGCCCGGTCAGTTCGCGGTTCGCACCGTGATCTTTCCGTCTCCGCTCCGGGCGGACACGACGTGCTCGCCGGAGTCGGAGCGGGGCACGGACACGTCGACCCCGCCGTCACCGGACTGCGCGTCGACCCGGTAGGCGGCCTTCGGCAGCTCCACGGTCACGGAGCCGTCGCCGCTGCGGGTCTCCACCCGCTCCGGTACGGCGCCCAGTTCGAGGTGGAGCGAGCCGTCCCCGCTGCGGGCGGTGACCCGGCGGGAGGTGACCTCCGCGCGGATCGAGCCGTCGCCGGTGCGCAGGTCCAGCGGTCCGCTGGAGTCGGTGACGCGCACGGAGCCGTCACCGGAGCTGATGCCGAGCGGCCGGGTGAACCCGCGTGCCCGCACGCTGCCGTCCCGGTTCTCGACCTTCACAGCGATGTCCCGGGGCACCTCTATGCGGTGCTTGGCCGCGCAGTCGGCGACGACACCGCTGCACTTCATCCGCAGCTTCAGCCGGTCGTTCTTCATCGACCAGGTCACCTCCGGGTCCTTGCCGACGGCGACGGTCCCCTGGAACCAGCGGGTCACCTCGATCGAGCCCGGCTTGTTCGAATCGGCGGCGACGATCTCCAGTGCCGAGTCGTCGGAGTCGACGGTGAGGGTGCGGCCCTGGAGGGCGAAGGACTTGTGGTCGGGGGTCTTGTCGTCCCCGGCGGAGGCGCAGGCGGTGGCGCCGGCGACGAGAAGCGCGACGACCCCGGCCGCGGCGGCGGCACGTGCGGGAACGGAACGGACCATGACGATCTCCCCCTGAACTGGCCCTGGGCGGGCGGTCGCGGGCACTCCGCGACCCTGCTTCCGACCCTAGGGACCGGAGTGGTCGAGGGGGATCCGGGCCGCTCCCGGACAAGGGGTGGGGTTTTCCCCCGTATCGACCCTGACCCGCGTGGCCCCGCGGGTAAGGGTTTGCAGGACAGGGTCCGCGGCAAGGTAGGCTGTCGACTCGTCTCGGGTGCGTAGCTCAGGGGTAGAGCGCCTGCCTTACAAGCAGGATGTCGGCGGTTCGAAACCGTCCGCGCCCACATCGGGAGAAGACCCCGGCCGATCACGGCCGGGGTCTTCTCGTGTTCGCCGGGGCTCCTCCCGCGTTCAGTCGCTCTCCCGTGCGCCGGTTTCGTGCGCGTGCTTCAGGCCGGAGCGGGCGTCCACGCGTTCGGACGAGGCCACCTCCGTCCAGAAGCGGTGAGTGGTGACGAAGACCGCGAGTTCGTGTTCGCGCTGCCGGAGCTTCTCCACCTCGGCCTGTTCGTCCGGGGTCCAGCCGGGAGAGGCGGGGCGCTCCACCTTCCGCCAGCCGCTGTCGTCGCTGAAGCCGTCCAGGGGCGCGACCGACCAGGGAAGCCGCTTGAGCAGGGCCGACAGCTCGGCCCGGACCTGATGCAGCTCCTCCTGACCGGCGAGGAGGTCACTCGGAAAGTCATAGGTCGTTGCCACGGCACAATGCTACGCCTGTTCGATTTTGGGTGGCGAGTGTCTTCTGGGGGTTCACGCGAACGGGTGTGCCCCCGGGTGGGAGCCGCTGGTGACGGCGGTAATACGGGCGAGGCGGGGTAAGGGGACGTCCATCAGCCGCTGTTGAGAACGCGATCAGCCCGTGCGCAGAGGGAGCCGAGGATGACCGACGACGCCTACCTGTTCCTGCTCGACGACCCGTCCGTGCCGCTCGGCGTGGCCCCCGCCGAGGTCGGGGAGCTGGCCTGCATGGACACTCCCGCGGTCCGCGCCTGGCTGGACGCGCAGGGCAGCACACCCACCTCGCCGCATCTGCGGCTGCTGCCCCCGGAGGAGAACGCGGCCGTGCCCGAGGACGCGGAACGGCTGCCCGTGCCGCTGAGCGACGAGGAGCTGAGCCGGGTCCGCCATCTGTCGGCACCCGGGGCGCACGCCGACGTCGAGAAGGAACTGCTCGCCTACCGCGACCTCGCGGACGGCCGGGACGACCTCATCGGCCGCGCCCTGGCCGCGGGTGTGCCCCCGCACCGCATCGTCGAACTGACGGGAGTGGACCCGGCTACGGTCACGGCGGCGGCGGGGGGCTGACGGCAGGGGTGGCCCCCCCACGGGTGGTCCCCCCTACGGCTGCCGTCCCTTCATGGGTGCCGCCCCCTCATGGGAGCCGTCCGGGGTCAGTCACCCGGGCCGCCCCCTCACGGGAGCCGTCCGGGGTCAGTCACCCGGGCCGGGGTCCGGGTGGACGGCCGACCCGATGCCGGCCCGGGCCGCCTCCAGCTGGGCGGCGAACGCGATGCCGAGGAAGAGCGCGACCCCGGTCAGATTGGCCCACAGCAGCAGCGCGATGAAGGCCGTGAGCGGCCCGTACACCGCACCGAAGCCACCGCTCTCCTCGACGTACAGCGCGAGCAGCCAGGTGGCCGCGACCCACAGCAGCAGATGGACGGCCGAGCCGAAGGCCAGCCAGGTGTAGCCGGGCTGCACGCGGCGCGGCGACCAGCGGAAGATCACCGCGGACGCCACCCAGGCCAGCGCCAGCCCCACGGGCACGTCCAGCACCCCCCACCAGCGCGGCCCGCCGCCGTCCTCGCCGAGGGTCCGGGCCACCGCGTCGCCCACCGCCTCACCGGCCACGAGCACGACGAAGCCCAGCACCAGAGGGAGCCCGGCGGCGAGCGCGAGCACGATCCCGCGCCCGTACTTGCGCGGGAAGGGCCGGTCGCGCTCGATGCCGTAGATCCGGTTGGCGCCGCGTTCGATCTGGCCCATGGCGGAGGCGAGGTTCAGCAGGGCGAAGCCGAGGCCCAGCCACAGGGCGAGCGTGCTCCAGACGCTGCCGTGCGCGGTGCGCCGGGTCCCCTCGAAGGCCTCCTCGACGATGTCGGAGCTGGCGCCCGGCACGATCCGGCCGAGCGTGAGCTCGATGACCCTGCCCACGCTCTCCGTGTGCACCGAGGTGGCCAGGCCCACCAGCGCCACCGTGCACGGCACCAGTCCGAGCACCACCTGGAAGGCGAGGGCGCGCGCGTTGGTGAAGCCGTCCGCGTAGCGGAACCGTGCGAAGGAGTCGGTGAGCAGCCGCAGCCCCCCGTAGTGGCGCAGGGCGGCGAACGCCTCGTCTCCGGAGAGTTCGTCCCCGATCATGTCCCTGGTCTGCGGGACGTGGACGGCGGTACCCATGGCGCTCCTCGTCGTACGGCGGCTCCCTGTGCGCTTGCCCCGTGAAACGGGCTTGTCAGCGTCGCCCGCCGAACTCCCACGCGTGGACCTCCACGGCCGCGTACCGCTCCCGGGTCAGCACGGCCCGGGCCCGGTCCGGGTCCGCGGCCCGGACCAGGGCCGCGGTGCCCAGCCAGGCGGTCGCGTCGTCGGACAGCAGCGGGCCGTACGCGATCAGGTCCTCCTTGCCGGGCGGTACGGCGAGGTCGGCGGCCTCTCCCGAGCCGAGACCGAGCACCAGGTACCGGTCGTCACCGGTCCGGCCGCCCGGGAAGTCCCACATGGTGCGGCCCAGGAGGTTGCGCCAGCGGCGCAGCAGCACGTCCCGGTAGGCGCCCGCCTGGTAGTTCGGCTCCTCGAAGGCGAACGCCCGCGCGGCGGCGGGATCGGCCAGGTCGACGATGTGCACGCTGCCGGTGAGCGTCTCGCCGTCGGTGGTGAACGTCGGCCCACGGGCGATCAGCTCGGCCTCGTACCCGTCCATGTAGGCCCAGTGCGCTTCCGTCAGCTCCTCCCGCAGGGGCAGGGAGCCGGGCCGGTCACGGTGGTAGCAGAAGAACTCCATGCCCGGCAGCCTCGCCCACTACGGGCGACGGCTCAACGGCATTACGCCTGTCGTGAGTTCGCGAGCTCTGGGGACGGGGGTGCAGCGGGTGCCGTCGTGGCCGGGGCGTTGTCAGACCCGGGCCCTAGTGTGGGGGACATGGTCGGGGTGGCGGCGGAGGTGCGGGTGGAGCGCGTGGAGCAGGTGCGGTTGGTGCCCTGGGCGGAGGGGGACTTCTGGCTGCTGGAGCGGACCAACAGTCCGGAGATGACCGCGCACCTGGGCGGGCCCGAGAGCGAGGAGAAGCTCGTCTCGCGGCATCGGCGGTACGTCGAGCTGTCGGCGGGGCGGATGTACCGCGTCACGCTGGCGGAGGGCGGCGAGACCGTCGGCTCCATCGGGTTCTGGGAGCGGGAGTGGCGGGAGACGTGGGTGTGGGAGACCGGGTGGGGGGTCCTGCCGGAGTTCCAGGGGCGCGGGCTGGCCGCGCAGGCGGCCCGGGCCGTCATCACCGAGGCACGGGCCGCCGGCCGACACCGGTATCTCCACGCGTTCCCGAGCGTGGAGCACCTCGCGTCGAACGGGGTCTGCCGCCGGGCGGGCTTCACGTTGCTGGGACAGGCCGAGTTCGAGTACCCGAAGGGGCACTGGCTGACGTCCAACGACTGGCGGTTCGATCTGGAGAGACTGGAGAGAGGGGAAGAGCCAGGCTGAGTCGGTCAGGGGCGGGTGCGGAGTGCTGTCGGCACAAGTTCCGCCGGCCCTTGAGGATCATGGCATTCGTTCAGGAGCGGGCGGAAGCACCGATCCGTTCCGGGAGGGAGACTGTCGGTATGTGCCGCAGTATCAAGACGCTTCGTCCGCCCGTACTGCCCGAGGAGGCGACGGAGGAGGAGATCCGGGCCGCCGCGCTCCAGTACGTGCGCAAGGTGTCGGGGTTCCGCGCCCCGGCCGCACACAACCAGGAGGTGTTCGACCGCGCCGTCGAGGTGATCGCCGAGGCGACCGCGGAACTGCTGGCCGGCCTGGAGGTCCGCGGCGCCGCCCGACGAGAGGCGGGCTGAGTGCGGCGAGGTGGGGGTGATCCGGGCTCAGCCGGAGCTGGGGCCTGTCGTGCTGTGCCCCCGGACCGTCATCCCTCGCCCTACCCCGCCTCCACCGGCCGGCGGCGCATCACGTAGGCCGCTCCCGCGCCCGCTCCGAACAGTGCTGCCACCGACACTCCCGTGGCCAGCCATGTCGCGCCCAGCCAGTGCGCGCCGAAGTAGCCGAGGGCGACGCTGTACGCGGCCCAGGAGAGACCGGCCAGGGCGGACCAGGGGAGGAAGTCGCGGGCCCGGCGTTGGGCCGTGCCGGCGAGGAGGGAGACCACCGAGCGGCCGGCCGGGGCGAAGCGGGCCAGGACCACCAACGCCCCGCCCCCCGCGGCCAGCGCGTCGCCGAGACGTTCCTGCGCCGTGGTGAGGCGACGGGAGCGGGCGATGGCGCGGTCGAGGCGTTCCCCGCCCCGGAAGGCGAGGCGGTACGCCGCGAGGTCACCGAGGACGGACGCGGTCGTCGCGCAGAGGATCAGGGAGAGGACGTCCGGGACCCGCCCGGTCGCCGCACTGCCCGCGGCCGCCGCGGTCGCCGCCGTGATGACCAGCACCCCGCTCGGCAGCACCGGCAGGAACACGTCGAGGAGCACCGACAGCGCGACCATGGCGTAGATCCATGGACTGCCGGTCAGCGACCCCAGACTCTCCAACACCGCGTCTCCCCGTGATTCCCCCTGGACAGCCATACAGCGTACGCGTGGAGTGTGACAGGAGATTCACGGGGGGCTCACGAGACGCGTGCGACATGTTCACCCGGCTGCCGGGTCCCGGGCAGTCGGCCGCGGCCTCGCGAACACGCCGGTGCCCTCCCCACGGACGCGGGGAGGGCACCTTACGGGATCCGCTCAGACGGCCACCGGTTCGGCGGCCGGCTCGCGTTCCTCCGCCGAGCGCTTGGCGAACAGCCGGTCCAGGCCGAACGCGCCGGACCCGGTGAAAACCAGCAGCAGGAGGGCCCAGCAGAACATCGCCGCGGCCTCACCGCCGTTCTCCATGGGCCACAGGGCGTTCGGCTGGTGGACCTTGAAGTACGCGTACGCCATGGATCCCGCCGCGACGAACGCGGCGACGCGGGTGCCCAGGCCGAGGAGCACCAGGGCTCCGCCGACGAGCTGGATCACGGCCGCGTACCAGCCGGGCCAGGTCCCGGCGTCGAGGGTGCCGCCGGTGCCCGCGGCACCGCCGAGCACGCCGAAGAGCGAGGCGGCGCCATGACAGAGGAAGAGCAGGCCGACGACGATGCGGTACAGGCCGAGGGCGTATGGCTGGGCGCTGTTCAGGCGTCCGGTCATGTGGGGGACTCCTTCGGTCGGGTCGGTCCCACTAGGGGGATCGCCCCAGGGGGATGGGACCGAGTCAGCCATCCACGGTAGGGGCCCCGATTCGATGCTTGCAAGTTCAACATCTGGCCACTGATTCGTCTCAGTTGTCCCAGCCATTTCACTCGCAGCCGCACGTGGGAGGGCTGTGGCCGCCGTATCCGCTTCCGAAAGTGTGTCCGAATGTGCCTCTGGGGCAGGTACGTCAAAAAGTCAACTGCCCTACAGGGCAAGCTTATTGACGAGCAGTCAGATAGTGAGCACTGTCACACGTTCGGAAGTCGGGACGCCTGGTGCCCGCCCGCTCCGGTGAGTTCGGACTCCGACACCGTCAGCAGCCGTACCCGCCCCTGACCCGACTCCCGCGCCTGCTCCAGTCGCAGCCGTGCCGAACGGCCGTTCAGGGTCAGGGTCATGAGCTGGTTGCCGAACCACGGGCCGCCCGTGTGCCGCCAGGACACCGGCGGTTGCTCGCAGCGGCCGTGCCGGGCGAGCCGCCGTCCGAGCGCCCGGGCCGTCGCGCTCCAGCCGAAGCGGAAGCCGAACCGCATGTAGCCGGGGACGGAGTTGTGGACGGGGGAGCAGGTGAGCTGGAGGACCCGCGCGTCCGGACCGCCGGTGTGCCACTTCGGCTCGGCCACGTACGCGTGGTGCACGTCCCCGGAGAGCACCAGCACCGTCGCCGGCGCCTCGGGTCCGGAGCCCACCTCGGCGATCAGGTCCGCCAGCGCGGCGAAAGAGCGCGGGAACGCCGCCCAGTGCTCCAGGTCCGCCTTGCGCCGCAGATTCTCCCCGAACCGGGCCCAGCGCGCCCCGCGCTCCCCCCGGCACAGCGCCGCGTCCCAGGCCTCGGCGTCGTGCACCAGGTGCGGCAGCAGCCAGGGCAGCGAGGTGCCGATCAGGAGATGGTCGTAGGAGGAACGCTCCGCCAGCACCTGCTCCCGCAGCCACTCGGCCTCGCCGGCGTCCAGCATCGAGCGCTTCTCCTCCTCGAGGACCCGGGCCGCGCGGGAGTCGACCATGAGCAGCCGCACCCGGCCGAAGTCGCGCCGGTAGCTCCAGCGCACGGAGGCGGCGTCGGCGTCGGCCCGGCAGGCGAAGGCGCGCAACTCGTCGGTGCCGTCCGGGGACTGCCGTACGGCGGCGTAGAGCGGGTCGGCGGCCAGTTCGGCCGGCGGGAGGTTGCCCAGGTGCTGGTGGACCCAGTACGACATGAGGCCGCTCAGCAGCCGCTCGCGCCACCACGGGAGCGCGCGCATGTCCTCCAGCCAGGCGGCGGAGGTGTTCCAGTCGTCGATGACGTCGTGGTCGTCGAAGATCATGCAGCTGGGGACGGTGGACAGCAGCCAGCGCACCTCGGGGTCGAGCCAGGACTCGTAGTAGAGGTGGGTGTACTCCTCGTAGTCCGCCACCTGGGCGCCCGGCGGGTCGCTCAGGTCGCGGCGGACGGCCAGCCAGCGCTGGGTGGCCTGGGAGGTCTCGTCGGCGTAGACCTGGTCGCCCAGCAGCAGGAGGACGTCCGGGCGTTCGCCGTCAGGGTCTGCGGCGATCCGGGTCGCGAGGGTGTCCAGGGCGTCCGGGCCCACCGGGTCCTTCTCGCCCTCCGGCGGCGCGGCCCAGCGGCAGGAGCCGAAGGCGACCCGGACGGCGGCGTCCTCCGCGGGCGTGTGGATGACCGACGGCGGGAACGGCGAGTCGGGCAGCGGCCACACCCGGGTGCCGTCCAGGAACACCTCGTACGACCGGGTCGTGCCGGGGGTGAAGCCGTCGACCGCGACGAGGGCATAGTGGTGGCCCGCGATCTGGAAGGTGCCGGACGTGCCGGAGGTGCCGTCCGAGCAGCGCACCTCGGCCGTGCACGGACGGCTCGTCTCGACCCACACGGTCGCGGACGAGCCGTCGACGTACCTGAGCAGGGGCCCCAGCCGCAGATCGGTCACGTGATCCTCCTCCGTCGCCCCGTACGGTACGGAACGACGGAGGTCCGCGGGGAGGTTCCGGCGCGGAATCGTCAGCAGTTCGCGAGGTAGTTGGTCAGCGCGGTCTTCTCGGCCGAGTCGACGGAGAGGTCGTAGTAGTACTTCACCTGGACCCAGGCGCGGACGTAGGTGCAGCGGTACGAGGTCAGGGACGGCATCCAGGTGGCCGGGTCCTGGTCGCCCTTGGACTGGTTCACGTTGTCCGTCACCGCGAGGAGCTGCGGGCGGGTGACGTCGTTGGCGAAGGCCTGGCGCTGGGCGGTGGTCCAGGCGCTCGCGCCGGAGTCCCAGGCCTCGGCGAGCGGGACCAGGTGGTCGATGTCCAGGTCGGAGGCGGCGGTCCAGGTGGCCCCGTCGTAGGGGGAGTACCAGCTGCCGCTGGTGGCGGTGCAGGCGGAGTCGGTGACCACGTTCGAGCCGTCGCGCTTGAGGATGTACTCGCGCGTGTTGCAGGTGCCGCTGATGGTGATCCAGGTCGGGAACAGGTCCCGGTTGTAGCCGGTGCGGTTCTCGGTCGCCACGGTGAGCGAGGCGAGGTAGCTGCGGGCGGTGGCCGCGCTGACCGGGGTGGGGAGGGCCGCGGAGGCGGACGGGCCGTTGAGGACCGCGACGGAGGCTATGAGCGCGGTGAGGGCGCCGAGTATGCTGAGCCGTCGACGCGCGTAGAACTTCGACATGCGAACTCCCTGGCGGGGTGGGGGTGTTGAGGCGCGGGCGATCGAATGCTCGGCGCACCGTGTTGCCGGGAGGTGTGCGCCCGGTAAGAAGTTAGTGACGCGTACATGACATGACAAGGTTTACGGTGAAACGATCACGTACGATGGTCGGAGTTGAAGGGGAGTAGCTCTTCGCCGGACCGTCGACATACTGCTCAGCTCGTCTGAGCCGGCGCCCGGAGGCAGGCCCGCTCGCGCGGACCGGCCAGCGAGACCTTCGGCAAGCAGTGCACGCCCGTGCCGTCCCGGCCCGGGCGCCGTGTGCGCTGCCGTGCCGAGGTGTCGTCGTGTGAGGTGCAGCACTCTCGGTGGGGCAGCCCGACCGATTGAGGACCCTTGATCAGCATCACCGTGACGGCCGTCGTGTTCGGCGTCGTCTTCCTGGCCGAGCTGCCCGACAAGACCGCGCTCGCCGGTCTTGTCCTGGGCACGCGCTATCGCGCCTCCTACGTCTTCGCGGGCGTCGCCGCCGCCTTCGCGCTGCATGTCGCGCTCGCCGTCGCGGCCGGCAGCGTGCTGACCCTGCTGCCGCAGCAGATCGTGCAGGCGATCACCGGCGTGCTCTTCCTGGGCGGCGCGGCCGTCCTGCTGCTGAAGAAGGACGACGGCGACGAGGAGATCCGCAAGCCCGAGAACCAGTCCTTCTGGAAGGTCGCCGGGGCCGGGTTCATGCTGATCCTGGTCGCCGAGTTCGGTGATCTGACCCAGATCATGACGGCCAACCTCGCGGCCCGCTACGACGATCCGCTCTCCGTGGGTCTGGGTGCGGTGCTCGCGCTGTGGGCGGTGGCCGGACTCGGGATCGTCGGCGGAAAGGCCCTGATGAGGCGGGTGCCGCTGAAGCTGATCACCAGGATCGCGGCGCTGCTGATGCTGGCCCTCGGCCTGTGGAGCCTGTGGGAGGCCGTGGCCGGCTGAGGCGAACACCGGGTGAACTGTTCCGGGTCGTTCCCGAAGGCGGTGGCGTGAACCCGCTCCGGTTTTGTACCGTGGGAAAACAAAGTGGCTCCCGCCCGTTTTCCCTGACCGGCGGGCGGGGCCGCCTTGTCTCTCTCGTCTGCGCTTGGAGTTGCCGATGACGGCCGCCGCGTCCACCGTGCTCACCGCCCGCGCCCTCCTGCTCGACATGGACGGCACCCTCGTCAACTCCGACGCCGTCGTCGAGCGCATCTGGCGCCGCTGGGCCGCAGAGCACGGACTCGACGGCGACGAGGTCATGAAGGTCGTCCACGGCCGCCAGGGCCACGCCTCGATGGCGCTCCTGCTGCCGGGGCGGCCCGTGGAGCAGAACCTCGCCGACAACGCCCGCCTGCTCGCGGAGGAGACCGCGGACATGGACGGGGTGGTGGCGGTGCCGGGGGCGCCCGAGTTCCTGGCGTCCCTGCGGGGACTGCCGCACGCGCTGGTGACCTCGGCCGACGTGCCGTTGTCCACGGCGCGGATGGCGGCGGCGGGGCTGTCGCTGCCCGAGGTCCGGATCACGGCGGAGTCCGTGGGCGCGAGCAAGCCGGACCCCGAGGGCTTCCTGAAGGGGGCGGCGGAGCTGGGCGTCGCGCCCGCGGACTGTGTCGTCTTCGAGGACTCCGGCGCGGGGATCGCGGCCGGGAAGGCGGCGGGGATGAGGGTGGTCGGGATCGGGGCCCGGGCGGGGGTCCACGGACCTGATGTGACGGTGCCGGATCTTACGCAGGTGAGGGTGGAGGCCCTGGGTGACGGCGGCATGCGGTTGCACGTCGGTTAGGAGCTGCGCTCCGGGACATGCGCGAGCCCATTGCCGCTTCGTGCGGTGGACAGCGGTTGTGTGTGTCTGACGTACGGCGGTCTGCGGTCTGTGTGTCGTTTCGTGCGGCGGTCCGTGGCCTCGCGCGTGACCCCCTGGAGCGGCCTACGGCTCCGTCGTCTCCGACTCCAGCCGGTTCCGCGTCGCCAGGTCGTACACCCCGTACTCCGGCGGCTGGATCCCGCGGGCCCACTGGTAGCGGGTCACCGCGTCCTCGACGACCTCGTCGTACTGGCCGCTCGCCTTCCTCGTGTACAGCCCGAGCTGTGTGAGGCGGAGTTCCAGCTCGACCACCTCGGGGCCCTCCGACCCCCGCCGCAGCTCTGGCGGGGCCGCCTTCCGGGCCGCGTCCGAACCGGCCGCCGAGTCCGTCGCCGTGGCGGAGGCGGTCGGGGCGGCCGTCGGGGACGCCGGCGGGGAAGGGCTCGGCGAAGCGCTGGACACCGACGGGCCCGGCGACGCCGGCGGGCTCGCGCTCGCCGTCCGCGACGGGTGTGCGGCGGGTGGTCGTACGGACTCCGTGGTCGTGGACGGCGAGGCGGGCGCGGGGGTCGTCGTCGCGTCTGGGACGGCCGGCCGTACGTCCCGCGGGGCCGCCTCGTCCCGTGACGGGGACTCGTAGGCGAACAGTCCGCTGGCGAAACCGGCCGCGGCCACCACGGTCACGACCGCTCCGGCCGCGGCGAGCAGGACGGTACGGGGGCGGGGGCGGCGAGGGTGCTCGCGGGTGGGGGCTGCGGGGTTTTCCGTCGCCTGGAAGAGGCTCTGGTCGGTGGGGAGCGCTGTTGTCTCGCCGGGTGCCGGTGCGGGGTCCTGCGCGGTCGGGGGGACTGCCCGTAACGGCATCGTCTGTTCGGTGGCGGGCATCCGGGCTACGGGGGTGGTCTCGTCGGCCAGGTCCACGTACGGGCGTATGCGGAGCGGATCGAAGTCCTCCGCCGCGGCCGCCTCCGCCGTGCGCGTGTCGCGCAACGCGTCCGCCGCGCGCTCGGTGCAGCCGCAGGACGGGGTGCGGTCGGCCCCTCTGGGTGCCCCGCACTCCGGGCACAGATGACCGTTCGACTCCGCCATGTGTTCGTCCCTCCCCCTCGCGAACCCCAGAGATTATGCAGAACCCCTCCACGGGCGGCACACGGAAGCCCCCGGAACGATGGCTTCCAAAAGGACTCGACAGGCCATAAACGGTCACACCGACCACGATGGAGTGGCAACGAGAGCCCCGGGAGGTCTTCATGACGGCGGATGCGCAGGGTATGACGGGAGATGTGCGAGACACAGGTGAAGAACATGTGTCCGGCAACGTCCTCGTCTCCATCGGGGCCCTGCTGCTCGGCATGCTGCTCGCCGCGCTGGACCAGACGATCGTGTCCACCGCGCTGCCCACCATCGTCAGCGACCTCGGCGGGATGGAGCATCTGTCCTGGGTGGTGACGGCGTATCTGCTGGCCTCCACCGCGGCGACCCCGCTGTGGGGCAAGCTCGGGGACCAGTACGGGCGCAAGCGGCTGTTCCAGACCGCGATCGTGATCTTCCTGATCGGCTCGGCGCTGTGCGGCATGGCCCAGGACATGCCCCAGCTCATCGCGTTCCGGGCCCTTCAGGGGCTGGGCGGCGGCGGGTTGATGGTGCTGTCGATGGCGATCGTCGGCGATCTCGTCCCGCCACGCGAACGGGGGCGCTACCAGGGGCTGTTCGGGGCGGTCTTCGGGGCGACGAGTGTCCTCGGGCCGTTGCTGGGCGGCCTGTTCACCGAGCATCTGAGCTGGCGGTGGGTCTTCTACGTCAATCTGCCGGTGGGCGTGGTGGCGTTGGCCGTGATCGCGGTCGTGCTGCGGATTCCGCGCAGGTCGGCGAAGCACGTCATCGACTACCTGGGGACCTTCCTCATCGCCGCCGTCGCCACCTGTCTGGTGCTGGTGGCCTCGCTGGGCGGTACGACGTGGGGCTGGGGCTCGCCGCAGATCGTCGGGCTCGCGGTACTGGGGGTGGCGCTGGCGGTCGCGTTCGTGGCGGTCGAACGGCGGGCCGCGGAGCCGGTGTTGCCGCTGAAGCTGTTCCGGATCCGGACCTTCGCGCTGTCCGCCGTCATCAGCTTCATCGTGGGGTTCGCGATGTTCGGGGCGATGACCTATCTGCCCACCTTCCTCCAGGTGGTGCAGGGGGTCTCGCCGACGATGTCCGGGGTGCACATGCTGCCGATGGTGTTCGGGCTGCTGCTGTCCTCGACGGTCTCCGGGCAGATCGTCAGCCGTACCGGGCGGTGGAAGGTCTTCCCGATCGCGGGGACGGCCGTCACGACGCTGGGGCTGCTGCTTCTGCACCGGCTCGACGAGGGCAGCTCCACGTGGGTGATGAGCCTGTACTTCTGTGTGTTCGGTCTGGGGCTCGGGCTGGTCATGCAGGTGCTGGTGCTGATCGTGCAGAACGCCGTGTCGTACGAGGATCTCGGCGTCGCCACGTCCGGGGCGACCTTCTTCCGGTCGATCGGGGCGTCCTTCGGTGTCGCGATCTTCGGTACGGTCTTCGCGAACCGGCTGGGTGACAAGCTGGCCGAGGCCTTGCGGGGAGTCCAACTGCCGCCCGGTGTCTCGGTGTCGGGGCTGGAGTCCGACTCCCGGGGGCTCGGGGAACTGCCGGCCGCGCTGCGTCCCGCGGCGCTGCACGCGTACGCCTCGTCCATCACCGACGTGTTCCTGTACGCCGCGCCCGTCGCGTTTCTCGGGTTCGTCCTCGCCTGGTTCCTGAAGGAGGACCGGCTGCGGGGGTCGGTCACGGCGCCCGACGTCACCGAGACGCTGGCCAGCAATCCGGTGGAGCGGTCGTCGTACGACGAGGTGTGCCGGGCGCTGTCGCTGCTGGGGACGCGGGAGGGGCGGCGGGATCTGTACCGGAGGATCACGGAGCGGGCCGGGTACGACCTGCTGCCGGCGTCGAGCTGGCTGGTGCTGCGGATGCGGCGGCACGGATGGGTGGAGCCGGCGCTGCTCGCCGATCGGACGCCGGTGCCGTTGGGTGTGATCGTCGAGGCGGCTCGGCAGGTGGAGGAGCGGGGGCTGGCGGAGCGGGAGGGTCCTGATCTCCGGCTCACGGCGGCGGGGCGGGAGGTCGCGGAGCGGTTGGCCGCGGCGCGGGAGGAGTCGTTGGGGGAGTTGCTGGGGGACTGGTGGGGGCCGGATCGGCCGACGGATCTCACGCAGCTGGTGAAGTCCCTGAACGATGAGATGTGCGGGTCGGATCGGGAGCGGCCTGGTGGGGAGGCGGGGGTGCGGTTGTGAGTCTGCGGGTTCGGTGGGGGCGGGCGTTCCCCTCATAACGCAGGTGGGCTGCAACCCCCCAGGGGCGCGGGCAACTGCGCGACCAGCCACGACGGACCCGCACCCACCCCACAACTGAACCCCCCTTCGTTGTACACACATGCGGAGACGGTTTGAACGGGGCGTTCACGGCAACCCGGCAGACATGTCAACAGGCCTGATCATCGCTCTGATCGTGATCGTCGCGGCCGTCCTCATCGTGGCGGCCGTCCTGACCCTGCGAGGCCGGAGCCCGCAGCACGGCCGGGGCCTGAAGCGCCGCTTCGGGCCCGAGTACGACCGCGCCGTGGCCCGGCACGACGGGGACGAGAAGGCCGCCGAGCGCGAACTCGCTGAGCGCGTGGAGCGGCACGGATCCCTGCGCGAGCAGCCCCTCGAACCGGCACAGCGCCAGCGGTACGAAGAGCGCTGGACCGCCGCCCAGGAACGCTTCGTCGACTCCCCTCGGGAGGCCGTCGCCGAGGCCGACCGGCTGCTCGCCGAGCTCGCCAAGGACCGCGGATTCCCGGACGGCGGACAGTACGAGGAGCAGTTCGCCGCGCTGTCCGTGCACCACGCGCACCACGTGCACGGCTACCGGCGGGTGCACACCGTGGCCGGCGCCCGCGTGAACGCCGACCGGGACGGCGACGGGCGGGTGGACACCGAGGAGATGCGCGAGGCCATGGTCGAGGCGCGCGCCCTGTTCGAGGACCTCATCGGGTCGCCGCAGCGCCGCGAGGAGTCCCGCACCACCACGGACGTGCACGCGGGTCAGCCCCGCGACGGTCGTGACGACGGTCGCGGCCAGCACACGTGGGCATTCAACAGGCGTCACGCGAAGGGGAGTTGAGTGACATGACGGATGCCACGAGCAAGCCGGGAGCCGACGGCGCCCGCGGCGAGGGCAGGATCGGCGGCAAGGGCGCGACGAGTGAGTCCACGGGGGCGCACAGCCCCCTCGTGGCGCCCACCGGGACGGAGGCCCCGGACCGCGTCGGGAACGAAGGGCGTCGCGAGGCGGTGCCGGGTGCGGTACCGCCGGCCGTCGGCGACCGGGACGGTGTGCGGGGCGGCGAGGGCGGCCTCAAGCACGACTCTGGTGAGCGAGGGCTAGGGCGGGACTCCGGTGAGCGGGGTCTCGGGAGGGACTCCGGTGAGCGGGATCTTGCGCGGGACTCCGCAGCCGGGGACGTCAAGACGTCCGGGCGCGATGTCCGGCTGCTTCCGCACGAGGAGTCCGACAAGCTCAGCACGCGGCTCCAGCACGCCGTCGCCGGGTTCGTCGACGAACCCCGGTCTGCCGTCGAGGAGGCCGACCACGTGCTGGAGGAGGTCGCCGCGCGGTTCGCCGACGCGGTGAAGGAGCGTCGGCGTACGCTGCGCAACTCCTGGCAGGCCGGTGACGGCGGTCAGGGCAAGGGCGGCGCCGCCGGTGACACCGAGCAACTCCGGCTGGCGCTGCGGGACTACCGTGAGCTGACGGAGCGGCTGCTGCACAGCTGACGTCTCGTCGTACACATGACCGGCCTGTTGCCCGGACCCGGGCGGCGGGCCGGTCTTGCGTTGCCTTGCACCGGACACCGCCATGCCGGGCGATTTATCATGCGGCGGCGGTGGTCCAACGGGGGCGCCGCGCAAGGAACCTTCCAGGAGGAGCGCACGTGCTCGAACTCACCATGGCCGTCGTCACCGCGGCGGAGGAGGGTGCCACTGCCGGGATGCAGATGGCCGAGGCGCCCAGTGACCCGGGCACCGTGCTCCGCGTGGGCCGCGACAAGTCCGTGTGCCGGCTCGTGACGCCCGACGACTGGCTGTTCGTCTCCCGGGTGCACCTGGAGTTCCTGTGCGGACCCGAGGGCGTCTGGCAGGTCACCTGGCTCCAGGGCTCACAGCCCGATCCCTCGTCCGAAGTACAGCTGGTGTCGGGGGCGTACGCCCAGCCGCTGGTCTACGGCGGCTTCGTGACCCTGCCCCGGGGCGGCAACGGCGAGATCGTCATCCGTGACCGCACCGCCCCGCGCAGCGTCAACGTCGGCTTCTACCACGAGGTGTGATCGTCAAAGGGTCACGGCAGGACGCGCGCCAGCGCGAACCCGTCGTAGCCCTTGCTGCCCACCGTCTGGATCGCCGTGCCGCTCAGCCTCGGGTGCCGGCCGATCAGTTCGAGGGCGGTGCGGGTGCCCTGGACGTCGGGGGCTGGGTTGTCGGGATCGGCGATCCGGCCGCCGCGTACGACGTTGTCGACGACGATCAGGCTGCCCGCGCTGGTGAGTTCGAGCGCCCACTCCACGTAGTGCGGGTTGTTGGCCTTGTCGGCGTCGATGAAGACGAGGTCGAAGGGGGGCGGGTGCTCGTCGGCCAGCAAGGGGAGCGAGTCCAGGGCGGCCCCCACGCGGATCTCGACCACCTTGTCGAGGCCCGCTCGGGCGAGGTTGCGGCGCGCGACCTCGGCGTTCCTCGGGTCGTACTCCAGTGAGACCAGGCGGCCGTCGGCGGGCAGGGCGCGGGCCAGCCAGATCGTGCTGTAGCCGCCGAGCGTGCCGAGCTCGAGGACGGTGCGGGCGCCCTGGATCTGGGCCAGGAGCTGGAGGAGCTTGCCCTGCGGCGCTGTGACGGCGATGGACGGGAGCCCGGCGGCCTCGCTGTCGCGCAAGGCCGCCCGGAGCGCGTCGTCCTCCGGGGCGAGGTGGGTGGTGAAGTAGTCGTCGACGTCGTCCCAGAACTGCGACTCGTTCATGCACCTTTGCCTTCCACTAGCCTAGTTAGGTCAGCTAACTAGTTGCGCTAATGAATATAGGCGTGCTCCCGGCTCCTGTCAGGGAATTCAGTGCTGGGGCGGTGAGCCGGGCAGCGGGCGGCCCGCCGACTCCGTCATGAACCACACCGCCACGCCGCCGATCACGGCCGCGGCCATCATGTAGTAGGCGGGCATCATCACGTTCCCGGTCGCGCCGATCAGTGCGGTGACCACCAGCGGGGTCGTGCCGCCGAAGAGGGACACCGAGACGTTGAAGCCGACCGAGAGGGAGCCGTAGCGGACCCGGGTGGGGAAGAGGGCCGGGAGCGCGGCCGGCATCGCCGAGGTGAAGCAGACCAGGAGCAGGCCCAGGGCGCCCATGCCGAGCGCGATCGCGAGCAGGCTGCCCTGGCGGATCAGCAGCAGGGCCGGGACCGAGAGCGCCAGGAAGCCCACGCAGCCCGCGGCGATCACCGGTCGGCGTCCGATCCGGTCGCTCAGGGCGCCGGCGAAGGGCTGGACGACCATCATCAGCGCCATCACGCCGAGGACGACCAGCAGGCCGTGCGTCTCGTCGTACTTGAGCTCGCTGGTCAGGTAGCTCGGCATGTACGACAGCAGCATGTAGTCGGTGACGTTGAAGACCAGGACCAGGCCCACGCAGAGCAGCAGCGTCCGCCACTGACCGGTGATCATCTCGCGCAGCGGGACCTTGGGGCGGTCGGACTTCGCCTTCTCGGCCTCGGCCGCGAACGCCGGGGTCTCCTCCAGGCGCAGTCGAAGGTAGAGGCCGATGGCACCCATCGGACCCGCGATCAGGAACGGGATCCGCCAGCCCCAGGACAGCAGATCCTCGCTGGACAGCAGGGCCGTCATGACGGTGACCAGGCCGGCACCGGCGATGTACCCGGCCAGCGTGCCGAACTCCAGCCAGCTGCCGAGGAAACCGCGCCGCTTGTCGGGGGCGTACTCGGCGATGAAGGTGGAGGCGCCCGCGTACTCGCCGCCGGTCGAGAAGCCCTGGACCAGGCGGGCCGCCAGGAGCAGCAGGGGTGCCGCGACGCCGATGGAGGCGTACGACGGGATCAGGCCGATGGCGAAGGTGCCGGCCGCCATCATGATCATGGTGACCGCGAGGACCTTCTGGCGGCCGACGCGGTCGCCCAGCGGGCCGAAGACCAGTCCGCCGAGCGGACGGACCAGGAAGGCCGCGGCGAAGGCGCCGAACGTCGACAGGAGCTGTGCGGTCGGGTTCCCGGACGGGAAGAACACCTTGCCCAGGGTGACCGCGATGTAGCTGTAGACGCCGAAGTCGAACCACTCCATGGCGTTGCCGAGCGCGGCGGCCTTCACCGCGCGCTTCACGAGCGCGGGGTCGACGGTTACGGCTTCGGAGGGATCCGGGGCGTCCGGGGTGTGGGCCGACGGGGTGATGACTTGAGCACCGGGCAAAACTTCGCTCGCCTGCCTTTCGACGGGGACAAGGGCAAAAAACGACCATAGGTGGACTTGCCGGGCCTACGGAGCGCTCAAGTCCAGTCGCCTTGTGTGAACAAACGTGCTCTATGCAGCTACCCCGCCCTCGGTCGGGGACGCCCCTTCCCGCGGCGCATGTGATCCATCTCGCGCTCCGATCGCGTGGTGACGCTTCCGGCGGACTATCGTCATTCGGACAAAACGAAGCGGACGTCAGGTGAATCCGGAACGCCTGCGTCCTTCTTCACGGACGCATGGCACGAACCGGACGAGAGGCCGAGCGGCGTGACGGATGCGGAGCACAGGGGCCCCACCGAGATCCACGCGCGGCTGCGCGCGGCCAGACTCGCCCTGTGGCTGGTGGCGGCCGTCCTCGCCCTGCGCGAGGTGGCCGTCGTCCTGCGCACCCCCAGAGGCGAGCGGCTGACGGACCTGGAGACCTGGGTCGGCCCGGACGGCGTCCTGCATGTGAAGGGGTCGCTGTACGACTCGACGCAGTTCACCGGTACCCCGTTCGGGGGACTCGTCCTGAAGCCGCTCACCCGCGCCGCCGAACAGGCGCTCGGTTGGGGCTGGACCTTCGGCACCCTGCTCCTGGTCGTCGCCCTCGGTCTCGTCGCCGCCCGAGCGCTGCCCCAGCCGGTCGGCCGCCGCACCTCCCTGCTCGCCGCGCCGGTCGCGATCAGCCTCCTGATGCTGTCGCTGCCCGTGCGCAACACGCTCTACCTCGGGCAGACCAGCATCATCCCGGTCCTGCTGGTCCTCGTCGCCTGCTTCGCCGTCCGGGGCGAGCGGACTGCCGGACTGCTCATCGGGCTCGCCGCCGCCTTCCAGCCCACGGTCCTGCTCTTCGCGGCCCTGCTCCGGTTCACCGGCCGCCGCCGGGGCGCCCTCACCGCGGCCGCGACCTTCGCCGCCGGCACCGCGCTGGCCTGGGCCGTGCTGCCGCACGACTCGTACACCTACTGGGTGCACCACATCGCGGGCACCGGCCTCGGGGGCCCCGCCGACGACCTCGCCAACCAGTCCCTGCACGGCCTGCTGCTGCGCCTGGGCGTGGCCGGACCGCTGGAGATCTCCCTCTTCCTGGCGCTCGGCGCGGCCGTCGCCGTGCTGGGCGTGCGCCGGGCCGTGCGCTACGCCCGCGACGGCCAGCTGCTGCTCGCCGTCGCGATCACCGGCTGCGCGGCGATCGCGGTCTCGCCGACCACCTGGCAGCACCAGCTGCTGTGGGCGCTGCTCGCGGTCGTCGGACGGGTCGGCAAGCGGGCCTCCGACCGGTACGTGTGGCCAGTCGCCGTCGTCGTGGTGATGACACTGCCGACGAAGATGCTGCTGCCGCACATCGCGACGCTGTACCCCCTGCGGGACAACCTGGTGCTGCTGGCCGCGCTCGCCGCCGCCACCGTGATCCCCTTCCTGTCGCGCACCTCGCCGTACTACCGGACACCGATCGCCCCGCAGTACGCCCCTGAGGTGCCCGCCCGGTTCCGGCACGTGCCGCTGCTGCCGTTCCTGCGACGGGTGCTGACGCGGCCGAACCTGCTCCTCGAACTCCTGCTGATCCGGGTCACGTACGCCGCCTACCAGCAGGTCCGGCTCGCGGCGACCGGCGGCAGCAACTCCGCGGGGCGGGCCACCGCCGAGCGGCACGGGCAGCAGATCCTGGATCTGGAGCGCCTGCTGCACATCGACATCGAGCACTGGGCCAACCACGCGGTCGTCAAGGTCGACTGGCTGCGGAACTTCTTCGACCAGTACTACGAGTCCCTCCACTTCGTGGTCCCGCTGACCGTGCTGGCCGTCCTGTACTGGCGGCGCCCGGTGGACTACCGGTGGGCCCGGGCCTCGCTGGGGTTCGCGACGTTGCTGGCCCTCGTCGGGTTCTGGCTCTATCCGCTCGCCCCGCCGCGGCTGATGCCGGCGCTCGGGGTCATCGACACCGTGCACGGCGTGCAGGACTTCTCCAAGCCGGACTACGGGACCCTGACCGCGCTGACCAACCAGTACGCGGCGATGCCCTCGCTGCACTTCGGGTGGGCGCTGTGGTGCGGGGTCGTCATCGCGGTCGTCGCGCCCCGGTGGTGGATGAAGGGACTCGGGCTGCTGCACCCGCTGTTCACCGTCTCGGCGATCGTGGCCACGGGGAACCACTGGGTGCTGGACGCGGTGGGCGGTGCGGCCGTGGTCGCCGGCGGGTTCGGACTGTCGTATCTGTTCCAGGGGCCCCGGGCCCGGACGACGTCGCGAGCGGCCGACGGCTCGCTCGAGCCGTCGGTCCGCAGCGCGGGAACCGGGGTCAGTCCAGGGTGACCTGGAGTTCCTTGACGCCGTTGATCCACGCCGAGCGCAGGCGGCGGGGGTCGCCGGCCGCGCGGAGGCTGGGCATGGCGTCGGCTATCGCGTTGAAGATCAGGTCGATCTCCAGGACCGCCAGGGACTTGCCGAGGCAGTAGTGCGGGCCGCCCCCGCCGAAGCCGAGGTGGGGGTTGGGGTCGCGGGTGATGTCGAAGACGTCCGGGTTCTCGAAGACGTCGGGGTCGTGGTTGGCGGCGGCGTAGAAGATCCCGACCCGGTCGCCCTTCCTGATCTGCTTGCCGCCGAGTTCGGTGTCCTGGGTGGCGGTGCGCTGGAAGGCGTTGACGGGGGTCGCCCAGCGGACGATCTCCTCGGCCGCGGTCGAGGGGCGTTCGGCCTTGTACCGCTCCCACTGGTCGGGGTGGGTGAGGAAGGCGTGCATGCCGTGGGTGATGGCGTTGCGGGTCGTCTCGTTGCCCGCGACCGCCAGCATCAGCACGAAAAAGCCGAACTCGTCGGAGTTCAGGCTTCCTTCGTCCTCCGCCGACACCAGCCTCGTGACGATGTCCTGGGCCGGGCACTGCTTGCGGTCGGCCGCCATGTTCATCGCGTAGGCGATGAGCTCCATGGCCGACTCCTGGCCGACCTCCTCGGTGATCGCGTACTCCGGATCGTCGTACGAGATCATCTTGTTGGACCAGTCGAAGATCTTCGCCCGGTCGTCCTGCGGGATGCCGATGAGCTCGGCGATGGCCTGGAGGGGCAGTTCGCAGGCGACCTGGGTGACGAAGTCGAAGGAGTCGCCGGGCAGGGTGCGGGCGGTCTCGACGATCGCGAGGGCGCGGTCGCGCAGGCGTTGCTCCAGGGCGCGGATGGCCCGGGGCGTGAAGACCCGCTGGACGATCCCGCGGACCCGGGTGTGTTCCGGCGGGTCCATGTTCAGCAGGATCAGGCGCTGGGCGTCGATCGCGTCCCGCTGGATGTGCTCGTTGAAGCGGATGATCGCCGTGTTGAGGTACGACGAGAAGATCTCGGGGTGGGTGGAGACGTACTTGACGTCCGCGTGCCGGGTGACCGCCCAGTACCCCCCGTCCTGGAAGCCGGCGATGTTGCCCGACTGGGGGATCCAGCGCACCGGTTCGGCCCGGCGCAGTTCGGCGAACTCCGGCAGCGGTACGCGGCTTTGCAGCAGGTCGGGGTCGGTGAAGTCGAACCCGTCGGGAAGCGCTGGACACTGCATCGGCAACTCACTCCAGCTGTTCGACAGCTTTCTGACGGCCCATCAGGAACAGAGCTGCCGTGAAGGTAGTAACGGGTTCTACAAGAGGCAAGAGGTGCGGAGTCCCCAATTGCCTGCAAGACCCTTGCGGTGGTGGCCGGATCGTCCGCAGACTGCAAGCAGTGCGCTAACTAGAACACGTACTAGTTCCAGGGATCCGTTCGGAGGAGAGGACCCGCACCCATGGCCGCCGAACCCGTGATCGTCGAAGCCGTCCGCACTCCCATCGGCAGGCGCGGCGGCGCGCTCGCCAATCTGCATCCCGCGTATCTGCTGGGCGAGACCTACCGTGAACTCCTCGGCCGCACCGGCATCCCCGCCGACGCGGTCGAACAGATCGTCGGCGGTACGGTCACGCATGCCGGCGAGCAGTCGATGAACCCCGCGCGCACGGCCTGGCTGACGGTCGGGCTGCCCTACGAGACGGCGGCGACGACGGTCGACTGCCAGTGCGGGTCCTCGCAGCAGGCCTCCCACATGGTCGCCAACATGGTCGCCGCCGGGGTCATCGACGTCGGGATCAGCTGCGGGGTCGAGGCGATGTCCCGGGTGCCGCTGGGCTCGGGCTCCAAGCACGGGCCGGGCAAGCCGTTCCCCGACGAGTGGAACGTGGACCTGCCCAACCAGTTCGAGGCGGCCGAACGCATCGCCCGGCACCGGGGGCTGACCCGCGAGAACGTCGACTCGCTCGGTCTGATCTCCCAGGAGCGGGCGGCCGTCGCCTGGTCCGAGGAGCGCTTCAAGCGGGAGACGTTCGCGGTCCAGGTGCCGACCACCGAGGACGAGCAGCGGGCCGGGCAGGGCATGTGGCGGCTGGTCGACCGGGACGAGGGGCTGCGGGACACCTCCATGGAGGCGCTGGCGGGCCTGAAGCCGGTGATGCCCACGGCGATCCACACGGCGGGCAACTCCTCGCAGATCAGCGACGGGGCCGCGGCGATCATGTGGGCGTCCAAGCGGATGGCGCGGGCGCTGAAGCTGAAGCCGAGGGCGCGGATCGTGGCGCAGGCGCTGGTCGGGGCCGACCCCCACTTCCACCTGGACGGCCCGATCGACGCGACCCGCGCGGTCCTCGGCAAGGCGGGCATGTCCCTGAAGGACATCGACCTCGTCGAGATCAACGAGGCTTTCGCGTCGGTGGTGCTGAGCTGGGCCCAGGTCTTCGAACAGGACCTGGAGAAGGTCAACGTCAACGGTGGCGCGATCGCGCTCGGGCACCCGGTGGGGGCGACGGGGGCGCGGCTCATCACCACGGCGCTCCATGAACTGGAGCGCGCGGACAAGGAGTTCGCGTTGATCACGATGTGTGCGGGCGGGGGCCTGGCGACCGGCACGATCATTCAAAGGCTGTAGACAGGGTTGATGCGCACTGGTCAACTTTGCGGATGCTGGTCAACGTCATCCTCCGTGCTTTGCCCTTCTACGTCCGCGAACCGATCATGATCGGGATCTGCCTCTTCTTCGCCGGGCTGGGCCTGTACTGGTTCGTCACGGCCGGAGGCCTGGGCAGGGTCGGCTTCGGCCTGCTGTTCCTGGCGATCGCGGCCCTGCGCGGCTACTTCTTCCGCAAGGAGTGGCGAACCCACCGGGCGGCGAAGGAAGCGGGTGTCGCCGCCCAGGCGTAGGGCCCCGTCCGCCGCCCGGGCGGAGCCGCACCGATGAGTTTGCGCCCTCCTCGCGGTCCTGACTGCGAGGAGGTGGTCGTGATGGGCGCGACGGCGGAGCGGGAAGCTCTGGAACGGCTGCGGGTCCTGGTCGGGGAATGGATGGTCGAAGCCGAGTTCCCCGGCCAGGAGGCCGCCGCCGGGCGGTGTGTGTTCGAGTGGGAGGTCGGAGGACGGTTCCTGGTGCAGCGGATGCGGGCGCCGGAGCCCGCGCCCGAGAGCATGGCGATCGTGTCGGTCGAGCCGGGCACGGGGGCGTACACGCAGCACTACTTCGACTCGCGGGGTGTCGTGCGCGTGTACGCGATGACCTTCGACGGTGCGGTGTGGCAGCTGCTGCGCGAGGAGGCGGACTTCACGCCGCTCTCCTTCCGGCAGCGGTTCACCGGGCGGCTCAGCGCGGACGGCGACAGCATCCACGGCGTGTGGGAGCGGTCGAAGGCCGCCTCGGCGGAGTGGGAGACGGACTTCGGGCTGACGTACCGAAGGAGCCGCTGAGATGCGGCCGAGCGCCGGGAACGCGCGCGGGATCGTCGAGGCGAGCCGGTACCTGGTGCTGGCCACGGCCGACGCGGAGGGGCGGCCGTGGAGCACGCCGGTCTACTTCGCCCATGTGGGGTGCCGGGAGTTCTACTGGGTGTCCTCGCCGGACGTCACCCACTCGCGGAACATCGCCGTACGGCCCCGGGTGGGGATCGTCGTCTTCGACTCCTCGGCGGAGATCGGCACCGGGCAGGGGGTGTACATGTCCGCCGTCGCCGAGGAGCTGGTGGACGGGGCCGAGAGGGCGCTGGAGGTGTTCTCGCGGCGGTCGCTGCTGCACGGCGGGCGGGTGTGGACCCTCGACGACGCGCGCGGCGACTCCGGGATGCGGCTCTACCGGGCGGTGGCCGAGGCGCACTCCATGCTGGCGAAGGACGGGCGGCCGGATCACCGGGTGGGGGTGTAGCGAAGGCGCCTGAGCGCTCACCGTCACCCCGAGAACGGATCTGCCGAGACCCGTCCCCTCAGCCGGCACCCCTCAGCTCCTCGATCTCCGCCGCCGTCCGCTCCGCGGACGGCACGTCACCCACCGACAGGAACAGCCCGTGCGCCCGGCCCAGGTGCTCGCGCGCCTCCGTGAGCTCGCCGCAGTGCCGCAGGGCCGTGGCGAGGCCCGTGAGGGACTGGGCCTGGAGGCGGTCGAGGCCGCCGTGGGAGAGAGGGGTGGTGACGGCCCGGTAGGCCGCCACCGCCTCGGACCAGCGCTCCAGGGCCAGCAGGTCGCTCGCTATCTCGTACCGGAGCAGGGCCTCGACGTACGCGTCCAGGCCCGGTACGTCCCCCACGGAGGTGCCCAGCAGGGCCCGGTGCAGGGTCAACGCCTCGGCTGCGCGGCCGGATTCACGCAGCGCCTTGCCGAGGACCCGCTGGGACACCGCCTTGCCCGCCGGGTCGCCGGCCTCCTCGAAGAGCCGGGTGGCCCGCGCCGCCGCCTCCGCCGCCTCAGCGGGCCGGGCCAGCCCCATACAAGCCCCGCTGATGTACGACCACGACCAGGCCTGCTGATCGAGGTCGCCGGTCTCCGACGCCAACTCCAATGCCTGTCGGGCCAGTTGCTCGGCCCGCTCGTACTGGGAGGCGCCCACCGAGTGGGCCCAGGCGAGACAGTTGAGCTGGTGCGCCTCGGCCACCCGGTCCCCGAGGGCGGCCGCGGACCGGGCGCCGTACGAGAAGAGGGTCCGCCACTCCGGCCACTGGCCCCAGCGGTCGGAGAACCAGTACAGGGTGCGCGACACATGCAGGATCTCCGCGTGCCGGTCCGCCGCGAACAGCACCGGCAGGGCGCCCGCCCAGTTCGCGCGTTCGGCCGTCAGCCACTCCTCGGCCACCGGCACGGACCGGGGCGTGAAGGCCGGGACCTCGCCAGGCCACGGCTGCGGCGCACCCGGCGCCTCGAACCGGCGGCCCGCCGCCGAGGCCGACCGCAACAGCCAGTCCGCCATCCGCAGCCGCACCTCCCGGACCACCGACTCCGGCTCCTCGGCGTCCAGTTGCTCCCGCGCGAAGAGCCTTACGAGATCGTGCAGGGCGTACCGGCCGGGTGCCGTCTCCTCCAGCAGGCCCCGGTCGACCAGCAGGTCCAGGGAGTCCTCGGTGGCCGACAACTCCTCGCCGGTCAGCACTGCGGCGAGTTCGGGGCCCGTGTCATGGCCTGGGACCAGGGCGAGCCGGCGCAGCAACCGCCGGTGCTCATCGGTGAGTTGGCCCCAGGAGAGGGCGAGCGCGCTGCGCACGGCGAGGTCGCCCGCCACCAGCCCGCTCAACCGGCGCTCCTCGTCGGCGAGTTGCTCCACCAGCCGGGCCGGGGTCCAGCTCGGGCGGCTGGAGAGGCGGTTGCCGACGATCCGCAGGGCCAGCGGGAGATGGCCGCACAGCTCGGTGAGCCGGGTGATCGCCTCGGACTGGCCGTCGGTGCGCGGGGCGCCGAGGATCCGCTCGAGGAGCCGCGCCGACTCGCCGCCGCTGAGCCCGCCGAGCCTGATCCGCCGTACGCCCTCGAGACCGGCCAGCGGCCGTCTGCTGGTGACCAGCACGAAACTGCCCTCGGCGTCCGGCAGCAGCGGCCGGGTGAGCGCCTCGTCGGCCGCGTCGTCGAGGACGATCAGCGCCCGCCGCCCGGCGAGCGTGGTCCGGTACAGCGCCTCGCGGGCGACCGGGTCCACCGGGATCCGGTCGGGCGGCTGGCCCAGCGCGGTGAGCAGCAGGACCAGCGCCTCGGCGGGCGGCAGCGGGGCCTCGCTCATCCCGTGCAGCTGGACGCAGACACTGCCGTCCGGGAAGGCCCCGCTCAGCCGCCGTACGGCCTCCGCGGCCAGGGTCGTCTTGCCCTGCCCGCCCGGCCCGAACAGGATCGCGGCCCGCGTGCGGGTGCCGGTGGCGAGCGCCTCCAGGTCCGCCAGCTCCTGCCGCCGTCCGGTGAAGTCCGGGACGGTCCGCAGGAGGAACGGCGGGGCCGGCGCCGCCGTGCGCTCCCGGCCGGTGTCGGCCAGCCGCTGGAGGCGCTCACGCTGCTCGGCGTCCAGGTGGAGGGCACCCGCGAGCGCCTCGACGGTACGGCGCTGCGGGCCACGGCTGCGGCCGCGCTCCAGGTCACCGAGGGCGCGCACACTCACCCCCGACGCCTCGGACAGCTCCTCCAGGGTCAGCCGGGCGGCCCGGCGCAGGGAGCGCAGCATCACACCGAAAGCGGTGCCGCCCTGGGGCACCTCGGACTGCGGGACTTCGGAAACATGACTGGTCATCACGACAATTAGAACAAGCACTCGCTACTTCCGCCTGCACTTCTGCCTGGTGACCATGGACGGTTCCTGGTGAGCTGGAACCTCCGTCCGAGGGAGAGGAACCCCATGCCGTACATCACCGTCGGTGAAGAGAACAGCGCGCCGATCGAGCTCTACTACGAGGATCACGGCACCGGACAGCCCGTCGTCCTGATCCACGGTTACCCGCTCGACGGCCACTCCTGGGAGAAGCAGCTGCCCGCGCTCCTGGAGGCCGGCCACCGGGTCATCACCTACGACCGCCGCGGCTTCGGCCGCTCCTCGCAGCCCACCACGGGCTACGACTACGACACCTTCGCCGCCGACCTCGACAAGGTCCTCACCACCCTGGACCTGACCGACGCGGTCCTCGTCGGCTTCTCGATGGGCACCGGCGAGGTCGGCCGCTACCTGGGCACCTACGGCTCGCGCCGGGTCGCGAAGGCGGCCTTCCTGGCCTCCCTGGAGCCCTTCCTGCTGAAGACCGACGACAACCCGACCGGCGTGGACCAGTCGGTGTTCGACGGCATCCTGGAGGCCGTCACCAAGGACCGGTACGCCTACTTCGACGCCTTCTACCAGGACTTCTACAACCTGGACGAGACGCTCGGCAGCCGGATCAGCGAGGCGGCCGTGCGCGGCAGCTGGAACGTGGCCGCGGGTGCCTCGGCGCACGCCTCGGTGGCCTGCGTGCCGACCTGGATCACCGACTTCCGGGCCGACGTGGCGAAGATCGACGTCCCGGCGCTGATCCTGCACGGCACCGGCGACCGCATCCTGCCCATCGACGCCACGGGCCGGCCCTTCCACGCGCTGCTGCCGTCCGCCGAGTACGTCGAGATCGAGGGCGCGCCGCACGGCCTGCTGTGGACGCACGCGGAGGAGGTCACCTCGGCGCTGCTGTCCTTCCTCGCGAAGTAGCGCCCGAAAAGGCGGTCACTCGCGCCCCGAGGCGACCGCCGCCAGCACGGCCACCAGCCCTGCCGCGATCGCCAGCGGCAGGGCCAGGCCGTGGTGGAGTTCCAGCCACGCGCCCGCCCCGGCCCCGGCGACCATCGCGACCACGGACGCCGTACGGCGGGGGGAGCGGGTGCCGGGGCCGCCGCCCGCGCGCGAGTCGGCGGCCAGGCCGGTCAACGTCATGGTCAGCACGGTCGTCGTCAGGTCAGGGATGCCGAGCCTGCGGACCGTGGCGTTGCGCAGGCCCATGGCGAACGCCGTGACGGCGATCAGGGTGTAGGCGGTGGCGGTGGCCCCGGGCGCGGCCACCGCCACCACGGCCGAGACGCCCAGGAGGACCGCCTCGACGGCGAGCGTGAGCCGGGCCCAGGTGCGCCGGGAGCCGGAGCCGAGCCGCACGGCGACCCGGCCGCCCGCCATCGCGCCGACGACGAAGGACCCCAGCGAGGTCAGGGTGTGCGCCACCGAGAAGCCCGGGGCGCCGGCCGCCGCGAACCCGAGCACGACGACGTTGCCGGTCATGTTCGCGGTGAAGACGTGCTCCAGACCCAGATAGCTGACCGCGTCGATCAGCCCGCTGACCACCGTCAGCCCCAGCAGCACGAGCACCAGCCGCAGTCCGCGCGCCTCGGGGTCGTCGGCCGCCTTCGTGCCGGTTCCGCTCTGTTCGCTCATCGATGCTCCGGACAGCCGGACGGTCGGGGTGCACCCAAGTCCACCACGGAAGCGGGGGACTCTCGGATGTCGGGGGTCGCGGCGCGTCCGTAGCGTCGACGGCCATGAGGGATGACACGGGGAAAGACAAGGGAAAAGAAACAGGTCGGCGGGCCCGCAGGGCACTCGCCGCGGCGGCGGCCCTGATGCTGGCCGGGCTCGTCGTTGCCCCGGTGGCCGTGGCCGTGGCCCCGGACGGACCGGCGCGGTCGGCGCCGCGCGGTGGGCTGCTGTCCGTCACGCCGGTCGCCGACCGGGACGCCCGGCAGGTCAGGGCGTTCCTGACGGAGCGGGACGTCGACGCCGACGTGGTGCGGTACGGCGTACGGGCGTACCGGCTCACCTACCGGACCGTCGACCCGCACGGGGCGCCCACCACGGCGACCGGCCTGCTGACGCTGCCCGCGGGCGGCCCGCACCGCCTCGACCTGGTCTCCGACACCCACGGCACGATGGTCGACCGCGACTACGCGCCCTCGGCGAGCGAGGACTTCGGGCGCATACCGTCGTATCTGAACGCGAGCGCGGGGCGCGCGGTCGCCGCCCCCGACTACCTCGGTCTCGGCGAGGGGCCGGGCCCGCACCCGTACATGGACACCGCCTCGTCCGTGACCGCCTCCCTCGACATGCTGAGAGCCGCCCGGACCGCCGCGGACCGGCTCGGCCGCCCGCTCACCGGCGACCTGTACGTGACGGGCTTCTCCCAGGGCGGCCAGGTGGCGATGGCGCTCGGCAAGGCCCTGGACAGGGGTGCCGACCGGCACTTCCGGCTCAGGGCGCTCGCCCCGGTCAGCGGCCCGTACGACCTGGAGGGCCAGGAGATGCCCGCGCTGTTCGACGGCCGGGTGAACCACGTCAGCGGGGTCCTGTACACCGCGTACTGGCTGGTCGCGCAGAACCGGCTGCACCCGCTCTACAAGGACCCCTCCGAGGCGTTCCGAGCGCCCTATGCGAGCCGGGTCGAGCGTCTCCTCGACGGCGGCCACGAGCAGGAGGAGGTCGTCAGGGGACTCGCCCCCTCGGTGCGGAAGCTGCTCACGCCCGTCTTCCACGAGCGGCTTCGGCACCCGTCCGGCGCGGTGCTGGACGCGATGCGCGCCGCCGACCACACCTGCGACTGGAAGCCGGAGGTGCCGGTGCGGCTGTACGCCGCGGCCGGGGACACCGACGTGCCCCTCGCCAACACCCGGACATGCGCCCGCACCCTCGCAGGTCAGGGAGCGAGGGTGCGGGTGGTCGATCAGGGGGCCGTGGACCACTTCGGTTTGGTCGTGGTGTCGGCCCCGCAGGTGGTGCGGTTCTTCGACGGGGTACGGCGGTGAGCCGCGCGGCGGGTCGAAGGGGTACGGCGGATCCGGGCGCGTCGGCTCAGTACCAGCCGTTGGCCTGCCAGAAGGCCCAGGCGCCGGTCGGGCTGCCGTAGCGGGAGTTCATGTAGTCGAGACCCCACTTGATCTGGGTCTTGGGGTTGGTCTTCCAGTCGGAGCCGGCGGAGGCCATCTTGGAGCCGGGGAGGGCCTGGACCAGGCCGTAGGCGCCGGAGGAGGAGTTCGTCGCGTTGACGTTCCAGCCGCTCTCGTGCTCCACGATCTTGCTGAAGGCCGCGTACTGGGCGGCGTTCGGGATCAGCTGGTGCGCGACGGCCTTGGCCTGGGCGGAGGAGCTGGTCGTGGCCGCATGGGCCGGCGCCGCGGTCAGGACCAGGCCGGCGGTGGCGGCGGCCATCGCGGCGGTGGTGATGGCCTTCTTCGGGGAAGCGATGCGGCGGGCGATGCGGGAGACGGACACGGAGAACCTTTTCTTCGGGGACGGTGGTGTCGCTCGCGGTCCCGGGGGACATGCGGCGGCGCCGAGGCCCGTGGGCTTGTCGGCGCCGTGCGACGTCGTCCACAGAAACAGGTTCGAAAGTCGTCCGCAAAGACCCCTTTTACTAGTTCTGGTCGAATCGCCGGGAATGGCCGCCCGTGTGATCCGGCTCGCAAAGTGCAGGTCAGAGGGGGTGCCTCATGGGCGTTATGTCCGATATTCACCTACTGTTCCGCTTAGTACGTGAGCTGTGTCATGTGGGGTGCTTCACCACTCGGGCCCCTCGAATGTGACCTGGGCCTCGAAGGCGGCCCGGCGGGTGGCCCGACGCAGCCCCCTGAGGAGAGCCGGGCCGAGGGTGAGCGTCAGGACGACGGTGACCAGGGCCCGGCCCAGGTCCCAGCCGAGCGAGGTGGCCAGGCAGTACGCGACGAAGCGGGCCAGGTTGGCGGGGACGCCGGCGTGCGGGTCGAAGGCGATGTTCGAGGCGAGGGCGCCCATGAAGGGCCAGCCGGCCATGTTCATGGCGGTGCCGTAGGCGAAGGCGGCCAGGAAGCCGTACGCGGCCAGGATCCGGACCTCGGTGCGGCCCGGGGCGCGGGCGGGCACCGGCAGCAGGCCCGCGCCCATCGTGAACCAGCCCATCGCCAGCATCTGGAACGGCATCCACGGGCCGACCCCGCCGGTGAGCAGGGCGGACGCGAACATCGTGACGTTGCCGAGCACGAAGCCGAAGCCGGGGCCGAGGACCCGGCCGCTGAGCACCATCAGGAAGAACATCGGCTCGATACCGGCGGTGCCCGCGCCGATGGGCCTGAGGGCGGCCCCGGTCGCGGCGAGCACGCCGAGCATCGCCACGGCCTTGGGGCCCAGGCCGGACTCCGCGATCGACGCCGCGACCACCGCGACGAGGAGTACGAGCAGTCCGGCGAAGAGCCAGGGGGCGTCCTGGGTGTGGCTGCCGACCTGCGAGTCGGGCGGGGCGAGGAAGGGCCAGCCGAAGGCCGCGACGCCCACGGCGCTGACGAGGGCCAGGGTGAGGAGGGAGCGGGGGCCGAGGTGGACGGCCCTGGGTGTGCGAGGCGGGCGTGTGCGAGGCGTGCCGGGGGCCGGAGTTGCGGTGGGGCCTTGCCCGCCTGGGGCCCGGGTCATGACAGGGCCTTCCGGACCTGGGCCACCGTGAGCCAGCGCTGCGGGGCGAGGATCTTGCTGACCTGGGGGGCGAAGGAGGGGGAGGACATGATGACGTCCGCCGCCGGACCGTCGGCGATCACTTCGCCCTCGGCCAGCAGGACCACCCGGTGGGCGAGCTCGGCGGCGAGTTCCACGTCGTGGGTGGCCAGCATGATCGCGTGGCCGGCGGCGGCGAGGTCCGTCAGCAGGCCGACCAGGCGGGCCTTGGCCGCGTAGTCCAGGCCGCGGGTCGGCTCGTCAAGGAGCAGCAGCGGTGGGCGGGCGGTCAGGACGACGGCGAGGGCGAGGGCGAGGCGCTGGCCCTCGGAGAGGTCCCGGGGGTGGGTGTCGTCGGTGACTCCCGGGAGCAGGTCGGTCACGAGGTCGCGGCAGGTGCCTGGTGCGGCGGCGGCGTCCTTGTCGGCGGCCCGGCACTCGGCGGCGACGGTGTCCGCGTAGAGGAGGTCCCGGGGTTCCTGGGGCACGAGGCCCACACGGCGGACGAGGTCCTGGGGCGGGGTGCGGTGAGGTGGGGCGCCGCCGACCTCGACCGTGCCGGTGCTCGGTGTCACGAGCCCTACGAGAGTGTTGAGGAGGGTGGACTTTCCGGCGCCGTTGCGGCCCATGAGGGCGATGGTCTCGCCGGGGCGGATGGTGAGGTCGATGTGGCGCAGGGCCTGGACGTGGGCTCGGCGGACGGAGAGGGCGGTGACGTCGGCGGGGTTCGCCGGGAGGGGGGTGGGTCGGTTGCGGAACGCCCGCCTTCGGCGGGGCGTTCCGGGGTTCCCACCCGCACCACCCGTTTCGCTTCCGTGGTCGGCTGCGGGTGGCCCCTGTGGCGCGGGCCCGCCGTCGGCGGCCGTGGGTGCGTTGTCTGTCGGTACCCGTCCGGCCAGCCGTTCCCTCAGGGAGCCCGCCCTGCGCCGGGCGTCCCGGACCGTCAGTGCCAGGGGGGACCAGCCGGCCAGGCGGCCCAGGTCCACCACCGGCGGGTACACCGGGGACTCGGCCATCATCTCGGCCGGGGTGCCCACGCGCAGGCGTGAGCCCGGGGCCGGGAGGAGGGCGACCTGGTCGGCGTACTGGACGACGCGTTCCAGGCGGTGTTCGGCCATGAGGACCGTGGTGCCGAGGTCGTGAACCAGGCGCTGGAGGACGGCCAGGACCTCCTCGGCCGCCGCGGGGTCCAGTGCCGAGGTCGGTTCGTCCAGGACCAGGACCTCGGGGTGCGGGGTGAGGACCGAGCCGATCGCCACCCGCTGTTGCTGGCCGCCGGAGAGGGTGGCCAGGGGGCGGTCGCGGAGCGGGGCCAGGCCCAGCAGGTCGAGCGTCTCCTCCACCCGGCGGCGCATCACCGCGGGCGGCAGACCCAACGACTCCATGCCGTAGGCGAGTTCGTCCTCGACCGTGTCCGTCACGAAGTGGGACAGCGGGTCCTGGCCCACCGTGCCGACCACGTCGGCCAGTTCACGCGGCTTGTGGGTGCGGGTGTCGCGGCCGGCCACCGTGACCCGGCCGCGCAGGGTGCCGCCGGTGAAGTGCGGGACCAGTCCGCTGACCGCGCCCAGGACCGTGGACTTGCCGACGCCCGACGGGCCCACGAGCAGCATCAGTTCACCTTCGGGCACCTCGAGGTCGACGCCCTGGACGGTGGGTTCGGCGGCCCCGTCGTACGTCACGGAGACGTCCTCGAAGCGGATCACGGCGACGGCTCCTTGGGGGCGGGGGCGAGGAAGGCCGGCAGGAGGCCCAGCAGGACGGCCGCGGCGGGCCACAGCGGGAGGGTGGGCGCGACCAGCGGGACCACGCCGGGGTTCAGGGCGGCCGGGTCGGTGACGCCCGCGACGGACATCGCCGCCGCGACGGCCGCGCCGGAACCGGCGACCAGCAGGGAACGGGCGGTCCAGCGGTCCGGCCGGTAGCGCGTGCGCGGGGTGCGGCGGCCGCCCAGACGCAGTCCCGCGAGGGCGGCGGTCAGACCGGCGAGGAGGACGGGCAGGCCGTACGTGCCGCCTTCGGCGGTGAGCAGCCCGTACGTTCCCGCGCAGACCCCGAGCAGACCGCCGAGGGTGAGGGCCGTGGTCGTACGGCGGACGCCGGGCGGGACCTCGGCGGTGCGGCCGTAGCCGCGGGCGTCCATCGCCGCGGCGAGGGCGACCGAACGCTCCAACGCGCCCTCCAGGACCGGGAGTCCGACCTGGAGCAGGCCTCGCAGACCGGTGTCCGGGCGGCCGCGGAGACGGCGGGCGGCGCGCAGCCGCTGGACGTCGGCGATGAGGTGGGGGGCGAAGGTGAGCGCCACGACGACGGCGACGCCGAGTTCGTAGAGGGCGCCGGGGAGGGACTTGAGGAGGCGGTGCGGGTTGGCGAGGGTGTTCGCCGCGCCCACGCAGATGAGGAGCGCGGCCAGTTTCAAGCCGTCGTAGAGGGCGAAGACGAGGGATTCGGCGGTGACCCTGCCGCCCAGCCGGATGCCCTGCGCCCAGTCGGGGAGGGGGAGTCCGGGCAGCGTGACGAGGACGTGGGTGCCGGGGATCGGTGAGCCGAGGGTGACGGCGAACAGGAGGCGGACGAGGAGGACGGCGAGAGCGAGTTTGAGGAACGCGGCGTAGGAGCGGGACCAGGGGGAGGGGCGGCGGCAGGTGGCCACCACGTAGGCGGACACGGCGACGAGGAGGGCGAGGAGCAGCGGGTTACCGGTCCGGGTGGCCGCGACACCGAGCGAGAGGGCCCAGAGCCACCAGGCACCCGTGTGCAGGGAAACGGGGCGGGGGATTGGGTCGGCAACGGGGTGAGGGGTCCGGCCGGCACCGCTGTCCGGCCTCACGCCGATTCCGCGGGGCCTCGCCTCAGGCGACGCTCCGGTGCCGCGACGGCTCGTGGAGGGACCGGCGGGCTGGGCGGAGCGGGCTTCGGTGCCGCCACCGTGGGGCGGGGGCCCGGCGTCGTCACGCATCGCGGCGGCGCCTCGCCTGCCAGGTCGCCGCCGCGGCCAGGGCCAGCACGGCCGCCGCTCCCGCCCACAGTCCCAGGGAGGGACCGCCGTCGTGCTTCTTCTCGGCGGAGGCCGGCTTCTTCGCCCCGGTCACCGCCTCGCCGCAACCCGTCCGTGGATACCCCGAGATCGCGCACAGCAAGGCGTTCGTGCCGTACCGGAGCGGCTTCGCCACCGCCGCCAGGGCCTCCGCCGTCGTCGCGTCACGGTCCACCACCGCGCACGCGTCCCGCCGCGCATGGGGCCTCTCGCCGGAGGGCGCGTCCGCGGCCGTGCCGAAGTCGATGACCAGGGCGACACGCTTTCGGTCCGCCTGGGCCGGCGTGTGCGCGCAGATCGTCGCGAAGGACGCCGTCCCGCGCGGCTTGGTCGCGCCCGACGAGTCCTCGCTCACCGCGAAGCGGAAGCCCTGGACGTCGCCGTCCGAGGGGACCGCGGTCGAGGGCCCCTGCGTGGCGTACGTCCAGGTCGTGGCCGTGCGGTCCCAGAAGGACCAGTAGCGGTAGCCGGTGGCGTGGGCCGGTTCCGCCACGGCGAGGAGCAGGCCCGCCAGGACGGCGAGGAGGGCCGCCAGGAGGGCGAGGGAGGGCGCTCGGACGGCGAGGAGGGGCGCTCGGCGGATCACGGCCGCTTCCTCTTGTTGCGGCCGCTCAGAAGGAAACCGATGCCCGCGCCGGCGGCGAGACCCGCGCCCACGATCCACCACGGCGAGACGCCGGAGTCGTCCTTCGACGCGGCGACCGGCGTCGGGCCGGTCGCGGTCAGCCGCTCCACCAGGTCCGTGCCGCCGAAGTCCCTCGGGTCGGCGCCGCCCGTCTCGGCGGCCAGGATCAACTGGGCGTAGGCCGCCGGACCGCTCTGCTTCGCCCACTTCGCGGAGTTCCGCTCCAGCCACGCCAGAGGCTTCCGCGCGGCCCCGGTGCCACCCTGCACGGCGAGCGCGACGACCGCGTCCGCCGTGTTGCCGTAGTCGGGCTGGTCCTCGGCGCCGGGGAGAGCGGACTTCAGGTAGCCGTCCTTCGCGACCGACCCGGCGAGATAGGAGGCCCCGTTGGCGGCGGCCCGCTGCGGAGTGAGGCCAGGCGTGTCGGCGCATGTGATCTCCCCCCGGGTCTCGGCCTTCGCCGTGAGAGGGCCGCTCCCCAGGACGGCGACGACGGCCGCCGCGGTCGCGTCCGCGTTGGCGATGAGCTTGCCCTTCTTGTCCGGCTGGTAGGCGAAGGCGCCCCCGTCCGCACACGGCAGGGACAGCTTCAGCAGGGCGTCGTAGGGCGACTTCGTGCCTTTGCGGACCTCAGGGACGGAGAGGTCCTGGGTGAGGAGCGCGCCGATCACCACGGACGTCGAGTTGGCGTCGCTCGCCCCGCCGGGGGCGAAACCCCAGCCGCCGTCCTTGTTCTGGATGGACTTCAGCCAGGTCACCGCCTTGGTGACCGCGTCGGCGTGGCCCCCGGCCGCGGACAGGGCCTGGACGGCCGCCGCGGTGCTGTTGGTGTCCACCATCAGCTTGGCGTCGCAGGCCTTGGCCGGGTTCACGCGGAAAGCCGGGAAAGCCCCATTCGCGCACTGCTGTCCGGCGAGCCAGTCGATGGCCTCGGCGGGGAGCTGCTCGTGCACGCGGTGCAGGGCGATCAGGGCGTAGGACTGGCGCCAGACCCCGTCGTACGTGGGGTCGCCGCTGCCGTACAGCCCCGAGGGCAGGGACGGCGACGGGGACGGCGAGGCGGCGACGGCGGGCGCGGCCGCGCCGATCGCGACGGTGGCGGCCAGGACCGCGGCGCTGCGGCGGACGTTCATGATCGGCGGATGCCCTTCTCCACTGCGGGAGCCGGGCAGCACGGGAGAACCCCCCGGGCGGCTCGGCTCCGCGTACCTCGACGGTGCCGCGCGTCGGCGGGTTGCCGGTGCGCGCGAGCCGGTCACGAACCGTGCGGGGCAGTCCGGCTTGCCGCTGGGACGGGCTTACGGTTGCGGGTCAGCGCCGGAATTGCACCGGCTTCCCCCCGTACGGGTGTGATACGACCTGGCTACTGTACTCGCCCGTAGGGAACCGCCTGAGAGCCCCCTGTGCGGCGGCACACGGCGCTGTTCCCGAGGCCTCAGACCGCCACGTACGTCACCGGCTCGCTCCCCGGCACCGCCTCCGCGCGCCCCAGCTTCACCAGCCGCCGCAGATGCGCCTCGGCCTCCGAGACCGCGATGTTGCGGGAGCCGTACGGGATCTGTTCCCAGGGCCGGTTCCACTCCATGCGCTCGGCGAGCTGCCAGGGGGTGAGGGGCTCGGCGAGGAGGGAGCGCAGGTCGGTGAGGCGCTCCTCGTGGTGCGCGAGCAGTTCCTCCACCCGGGCGCTCGCGTCGGTGAAGACGTGCTGGTGGGCCGGGAGGACCTCGGCGGGCGCGAGCCGGCCGATCCGCTCCAGGGAGTCGAGGTAGTCGCCGAGCGGGTCGGTGACCGTGGCGTCGTCCGGGTCCTCGTACAGGCCGATGTGGGGGGTGATCTCGGGGAGCAGGTGGTCGCCGGAGAACAGCCGCCCGTGGCCGGGGAGTTGGGCGGGGTGCTCCTCCTCCAGGTGCAGGCAGACATGGCCGGGCGTGTGCCCCGGGGTCCAGATCGCGCGGAGTCTGCGGCCGGGGAGGTCGAGGAGCTCGCCGGGGACGATCTCGCGGTCGGGCAACGCGGGCGAGAAACCCGGGAGTTGGCGCCGGCGTGCGGTGCGCAGCGGCGCCACGTGCTCCTCGGGGGCGCCGGCCGCCTCCAACTTGGCCGTCATATAGGTGAACCAGCGCTCGGCCCGCGTCTCCCGGGTGCGCCGCACGATCGCGGAGTCCGCCGCGTGCAACGCGATCCAGGCGCCGGAAGCCTCCCGGACCCTGCCCGACAGACCGTGGTGGTCGGGGTGGTGGTGGGTGATGACCACGCCGTGGATCTCGTCGGCGCCGGTTCCGCACGCGGTGAGTCCCGTGGCGAGGCTGTCCCAGGAGTCCGGGTCGTCCCACCCGGTGTCGACCAGGACCGGACCCCGGTCGGTCTCGACGACGTACACGAGCGTGTGGCCGAGGGGATTGTCGGGGATGGGTACCTGGACGGACCGGACGCCGCCGCCATGGTCGTACACCCCGCCGCCATGGTCGTGCACCTGCGCCATGAGCTCCCCAATCACCGCGTCCGCCCACTGCGGCCACTATAACTAGAACGAGTTTCGACGGTAGCCTGAGGTCACCAACAGCCGTGGTGCGCGGGCCGTGGACTCCTCCGAGTGGAACTGGTATCAGTTCCGTATCCGAGGTATCTGATGGACCGTCAGCAAGCCGCCCCTGGGAGGCGTTCGCCATGGCCGAGCTCGTGGAACACGGACAGCTGTTCATCGGCGGGGAGTTGACCGACCCCCTGGGCAAGGACGTCATCGAGGTGATCTCCCCGCACACCCAGGAGGTCATCGGACGGGTCCCGCACGCCTCCCGCGCGGACGTGGACGCGGCCGTCGCCGCCGCCCGCACCGCCTTCGACGAGGGACCCTGGCCGCGCCTGTCCCTGGACGAGCGCATCGAGGTCGTCACCCGCATCAAGGACGCCATCGCGGTACGTCACGAGGAGATCGCCCGGGTGATCTCCTCCGAGAACGGCTCCCCGTACTCCTGGAGCGTCCTCGCGCAGGCCCTCGGCGCGATGATGGTCTGGGACTCGGCGATCACGGTCGCCCGGGACTTCACCTATGAGGAGCAGCGCGACGGAGTCCTCGGCCGCCTCCTCGTGCGCCGCGAGCCGGTAGGGGTCGTGGCGGCCGTGGTCCCTTGGAACGTTCCCCAGTTCGTCGCCGCCGCCAAGCTCGCGCCCGCGCTGCTCGCCGGGTGCACGGTGGTGCTCAAGCCGTCGCCCGAGTCGCCGCTGGACGCCTACATCCTGGCCGAGATCACCAAGGAGGCCGGGCTGCCGGAGGGCGTGCTCTCCATCCTCCCGGCCGACCGTGAGGTCAGCGAGTACCTGGTCGGACACCCCGGGATCGACAAGGTCTCCTTCACCGGCTCGGTGGGCGCGGGCAAGCGCGTGATGGAGGTCGCCGCCCGCAACCTCACCCGCGTGACACTGGAGTTGGGCGGCAAGTCGGCGGCCGTGGTCCTGCCGGACGCGGATGTCGAGGCGGCCGTCGCGGGGATCGTCCCCTCCGCGTGGATGAACAACGGCCAGGCCTGCGTGGCCCAGACCCGCATCCTGCTGCCCCGCTCCCGCTACGACGAGTTCGCCGAGGCCCTTGCCGCGGCGGCGAGTTCACTCGTCGTCGGCGACCCGCTCGACCCGGCCACCCAGGTCGGACCGCTGGTCGCGGAACGCCAGCAGCGCCGCAACCTCGACTACATCAGGATCGGCCAGGAGGAGGGCGCGAAGATCCTCACCGGGGGCGGCCGTCCGGCGGGCCTGGACCGCGGCTGGTACGTCGAGCCGACGCTCTTCGGGGACGTCGACAACTCGATGCGGATCGCGCGGGAGGAGATCTTCGGCCCGGTGATCTGCCTGCTGCCGTACGGCGACGAGTCCGAGGCGGTGAAGATCGCCAACGATTCCGAGTACGGCCTCTCCGGCAGTGTGTGGACCGCCGACGTGGCGCACGGCATCGAGGTCGCGAAGCAGGTGCGCACCGGCACCTACAACGTCAACACCTTCAGTCTCGACATGCTCGGCCCCTTCGGCGGCTACAAGTCCTCCGGTCTGGGGCGGGAGTTCGGGCCCGAGGGCTTCGGCGAGTACCTGGAGCACAAGATGATCCACCTGCCGGCCGGCTGGGAGGGCTGAGGCGATGGGGGACCGCTGGCACGTCGAGGTCGACCGCTCCTTGTGCATCGGCTCGGCCCAGTGCGTCCACACCGCCCCGGACGGCTTCCACCTCGACACCGCCCGCCAGTCCCACCCCACCGACCCGGAGACCGACGCCCACGAGACGATCCTGGCCGCCGCCGAGAACTGCCCGGTCGAGGCGATCATGATCAGCCTGCTGGGAAGCGGGGAGCCGGTGTTCCCGCCGGAGGAGTAGGGGGCCGAGGCGGTGGGGTGCGGTGCGGTGGGTGCCGGCAGGGGCGTCCGCGCCCGGGGTACGGCGGTGTACGCGAGCCGCGCGGGCCGCGGGCGGCCGCCTCCCGGCCCAGCTCGTACGCCTCGGCCAAGTCGGTCCCAAGAGGCCTACCGCCGTGGCTCCGTCAGGTCGATCAGGCGGCAGACCGTTTCGATGTCGATCTTCACCTGGGCGATGGAGGCGCGGCCCGACAGCCAGGTGATCAGTGCCGAGTGCCAGGTGTGCTCGATCACGCGGACCGCGGAGAGCTGCTCGGGGGTCGGGTCCTGGAGGCCCACCGCGTCCAGGATGATCAGCGTGGTCTGGTGGGAGACCTGGTCGACCTCCGGGCTCACGCTGCGGTCCGCGAAGGTCAGCGCCCTGACCATCGCGTCCGCCAGATGCGGCTCGCGCTGGAGGGCGCGGAAGGCCCGCATCAGGGTCTCCGCGACCCGCTCGGCCGCCGTCTCGCCCTGCGGTGGCTTCTTGCGGAGCGTGCCGTGCATGTGTTCCAACTGGTCCTGCATGGTCGCGACCAGCAGATGGATCTTGGACGGGAAGTACCGGTAGAGAGTGCCGAGCGCCACCTGCGAGGACTCCGCGACCTCCCGCATCTGCACCGCGTCGAACCCGCCCCGGCTCGCCAACTGCGCACTCGCGTGCAGGATGCGGCGGCGCCGCGCCTCCTGCCGCTCGGTCAGCGGCGGCGCGTCGGCTCGCGCGGTACTGGCTTCGACTCTGGGCGGCTTGGCCACCTTGTCCACCTTGGGTTCCGTGACAGTCCGTGAGGGCGTGTGATCACTCAGCATGACAGGGTGCCAGGCCGTGCAGCGGGCGCGGCGTTCGTGGCGTGAATCACCTGATCCACCGCTCACAGGACTCCTACCTGCCGGTAGATTCAGAGCCTCCTGGACGATCAAGTCTGAAACTTGTTCTAGATTACCGTCTCGTCGTAATCTCGCGGGACAGTGCAGGCAGAAGGGGGCCCGGAGTGACCGCTGAGGCCAGTCAGACGGGGTCTTCCGAGGACCTGGTCGGCGGTGGGGGTCCCGCCCGCGCGAGGTCGTTCGAGCGTGGGGGAGAGCGACCGCTCCGTATCGCGCTCCTCACCTATAAGGGGAACCCGTTCTGCGGGGGCCAGGGGGTCTACACCCGGCACCTCTCACGCGAGTTGGCCCGCCTCGGGCACCACGTCGAGGTGATCGGCTCCCAGCCGTACCCCGTCCTCGACGGGGGCGTCCCGCTCACGGAGCTGCCCAGCCTCGATCTGTACCGCTCCCCGGACCCCTTCCGCACCCCGAAACGCGACGAGTACCGGGACTGGATCGACGCCCTGGAAGTCGCCACGATGTGGACCGGCGGCTTCCCCGAGCCGCTCACCTTCTCCCTGCGGGCCCGACGCCATCTCCGGGCCCGCACTGGCGAGTTCGACGTCGTCCACGACAACCAGACACTCGGCTACGGCCTGCTGGGCGACATCGGCGCCCCGCTGGTGACCACCATCCACCACCCCATCACCGTGGACCGGCAGTTGGAGCTGGACGCGGCCGAGGGCTGGCAGCAGCGGCTGTCCAAGCGCCGCTGGTACGCCTTCACCCGCATGCAGAAGCGGGTGGCCCGCCGGCTGCCCTCGGTGCTCACCGTCTCCGGCACCTCCCGCCAGGAGATCGTCGACCACCTCGGCGTCCGCGACGACCGTATCCACGTCGTCCACATCGGCGCCGACACCGACCTGTTCAAGCCGGATCCGGCCGTGCCGGTCGTGCCCGGCCGGATCGTCACGACCTCCAGCGCGGACGTCCCCCTCAAGGGCCTGGTCTTCCTCGTCGAGGCGCTCGCGAAGGTGCGCACCGAACACCCCGGCGCGCACCTGGTCGTCGTCGGCAAGCGCCCGGCCGAGGGCCCGGTCGCCGCCGCCGTCGAGCGCTACGGCCTCGAAGGCGCCGTGGACTTCGTCAAGGGCATCTCGGACGCGGAACTGGTCGACCTGGTCCGCTCGGCTGAGGTCGCCTGCGTGCCCTCGCTCTACGAGGGCTTCTCCCTCCCGGCAGCCGAGGCGATGGCGACCGGCACCCCGCTGGTCGCGACCACGGGCGGCGCGATCCCCGAGGTGGCCGGCCGGGACGGCGAGACGTGCCTCGCGGTACCGCCGGGGGACCCCGGCGCGCTGGCGGTGGCGCTGAGCCGCCTGCTGGGCGACCCGGACCTGCGGGCCCGGCTCGGAGCGGCGGGACGCGAGCGCGTCCTCGCCCGCTTCACCTGGGCCCGCGCCGCCGAGGGCACGGTGACCCGGTACCGCGAGGCGATCGCCGCCGGTGCGGGACGCGCCGCGGTCCCGACCCCGGCTTTCTCCCCCGCCACCCCGAGCAGCGCCGACCCCGAGAACGCCGCCGCCTCCACCTCCGACACCGGTGTCTATCCCGAAAGCAGGGCCACGTGCTGACCGTCGACTTCTCCCGGTTCCCGCTCGCGCCGGGCGACCGCGTCCTGGACCTCGGCTGCGGGGCCGGCCGGCACGCGTTCGAGTGTTACCGGCGCGGGGCCCAGGTCGTGGCCCTGGACCAGAACGCCGACGAGATCCGCGAGGTCGCCAAGTGGTTCGCGGCGATGAAGGAGGCCGGCGAGGCCCCCGAGGGCGCCACGGCCACCGCCATGGAGGGCGACGCGCTCGCCCTGCCCTTCCCCGACGAGTCCTTCGACGTCGTGATCATCTCCGAGGTCATGGAGCACATCCCCGACGACAAGGGCGTCCTCGCCGAGATGGTCCGGGTGCTCAAGCCCGGCGGCCGGATCGCGATCACCGTCCCCCGCTACGGCCCCGAGAAGGTCTGCTGGGCGCTGTCCGACGCCTACCACGAGGTCGAGGGCGGCCACATCCGCATCTACAAGGCGGACGAGCTGCTCGCGAAGATCCGAGAGGCCGGACTGAAGCCGTACGGCACCCACCACGCGCACGCCCTGCACTCCCCGTACTGGTGGCTGAAGTGCGCGTTCGGCGTCGACAACGACAAGGCGCTGCCGGTGCAGGCGTACCACAAGCTCCTGGTCTGGGACATCATGAAGAAGCCGCTGGCGACGCGGGTCGCCGAACAGGCCCTCAACCCCCTGATCGGCAAGAGCTTCGTGGCCTACGCGACCAAGCCGCACCTGCCCGCCGTGTCCTCCGTGGACGCGCGGTGACGACTTCGCGTACGGAACACCTCGTCCTGCCCGGGGTGTTGACCGCAGAGCAGGCCGCCGGGACCGTCGCCGGGATCCTGGCCGTGCAGCGCGAGGACGGGGCGATCCCGTGGTTCCGCGGGCACCACCTCGACCCGTGGGACCACACCGAGGCCGCGATGGCACTGGACGCGGCGGGCGAGCACGAGGCCGCCGAGCGGGCCTACGAGTGGCTCGCCCGGCACCAGAACGAGGACGGTTCCTGGTACGCGGCCTACCAGGACGGCGACTTCGCGGAGGTCACCGACCGGGGGCGCGAGACGAACTTCGTCGCCTACATAGCCGTAGGCGTGTGGCACCACTACCTGTCCACCGGTGACGACACCTTCCTGGACCGGATGTGGCCCGCGGTGTACGCCGCGACGGAGTTCGTGCTGGCGCTCCAGCAGCCGGGCGGGCAGATCGGCTGGAAGCGCGACGAGGACGGTACGGCGGTCGTGGACGGTCTGCTGACCGGGTCGTCGTCGATCCACCACGCGCTGAGGTGCGCGCTCGCGATCGCCGAACAGCGCGAAGAGGCGCAGCCGGACTGGGAGTTGGCCCTCGGTGCCCTGCGGCACGCGATCCGGCGCCACCCCGAGCGCTTCCTCGACAAGGACCGCTACTCCATGGACTGGTACTACCCGGTCCTGGGCGGGGCGTTGACCGGTACGGAGGCCAAGTCCCGTATCGAGGAGGGCTGGGAGCGGTTCGTCGTGCCCGGTCTCGGCGTGCGGTGTGTCGTCCCCAACCCGTGGGTGACGGGCGGGGAGTCGGCCGAACTCGCCCTCGCTCTGTGGGCGACCGGCGAGTCCGACCGGGCGCTGGACATCCTCCAGTCCATCCAGCATCTCCGGGACCCGGAGAGCGGGTTGTACTGGACGGGGTTCGTGTTCGAGGACCAGGCGATCTGGCCGCGGGAACTCACGACGTGGACCGCGGGCTCGCTGCTGCTGGCCGTCGCCGCGCTCGGTGGCCATGAGGCCACGTGCGCGGTGTTCGGCGGAGACCGCCTGCCACTGGGGTTGGACCCGGACTGCTGCGCCTGAGGGGGCGGGGACTTCTGTGCGGCGGTGACTGCGGGTTGTCGTGGCCGGTCGCGCCCCGCGGCGGAGCCGCCGATCGATACAGCCCCGCGCCCCTACGGGCGCGATTCAGTGACGGTGGGCCCTGTTGGCGATGGCGTGGCCGACGAACAGGTAGACCACCGCTGCCAGGCCGTAGCCGGCGACTACGCGGGCCCAGGCCTCGTCGAAGGTGAAGAGGTCGTAGGACCAGCCGGCGAGCCAGCGGGCGGCATCGTGGATGAACTGCACGAAGTCGTTCCCGCGGTTGGCGTCCAGCAGGTACATGAGGATCCACAGGCCCAGGATGAGGGCCATGATGTCGGCGACGACCGCTATGACCGTCCCGGCGGAATTGGCACCACGGCGCGTATGAGTGGACATGGTGTTCGAATGGCCGGGATTGCTCGAACGAAACCTGGCGTCATTCGTTGAGCTCCGCCAGCACCCGCAGAGTGTGTGCGTCCGGCGCCAGGGCCAGCAGGTCCGTCACCGGCCCCTTGCGCCACAACTCCAGCCGCTCGGCGATCCGTTCACGCGGACCGACCAGCGAGATCTCGTCGGCGAACGCGTCGGGCACGGCGAGCACCGCCTCCTCGCGCCGTCCCTCCAGGAACAGTTGCTGGATCCGGCGGGCCTCCTCCTCGTACCCCATCCGGGCCATGAGGTCGGCGTGGAAGTTGCGGGCCGCGTGCCCCATCCCGCCGATGTAGAAGCCGAGCATCGTCTTGACGGGCAGCAGCCCTTCGGCCACGTCGTCGCACACCCGCACCTGGGCCATGGGCGCGACGAGGAACCCCTCCGGGGCGTCGGCGAGCGAGCCCTCGTACACCTCGGGCCGGGTCGGCGACCAGTACAACGGCAGCCAGCCGTCCGCGATCCGGGTCGTCTGGGCGATGTTCTTCGGCCCCTCGGCGCCGAGCAGGATCGGCAGGTCGGAGCGGAGGGGATGGGTGATCGGCTTCAACGCCTTCCCGAGACCCGTCCCGTCCGGCCCCCGGTACGGCAGCGGATGGAACCGCCCCTCCGAGGCGACCGGCGCCTCCCGCCGCAGCACCTGCCGTACGACCTCGACGTACTCCCGGGTCGCGGTCAGCGGCGACTTCGGGAACGGCCGCCCGTACCACCCCTCCACGACCTGCGGGCCGGACAGGCCGAGACCCAGCATGACCCGGCCGCCGGAGAGGTGGTCCAGGGTGAGAGCGTGCATGGCGGTCGTGGTCGGCGACCGGGCCGCCATCTGCGCAACCGCCGTACCCAGCCCGATCGTCGACGTCCGCGCCGCGATCCAGGTGAGCGGGGTGAACACGTCCGACCCCCACGACTCCGCCGTCCACACCGAGCGGTAACCGAGCCGCTCGGCCTCCTGGGCCAGCGGCACATGGTCGGGGGAGGGGCCGCGACCCCAGTAACCGAGCGCAAGACCTAGCCGCACGACGCCTCCTGACGGTACGTCAGACACCGGGGACCGATCGCGAATGTACGGCAAGGTCTCCACGTCCGGAAGGGTCGGTGCCTCCCGGACGCAGACGGCGTGAACAGCGAACGGCCCCCCGCCCGGAAAGGGGCGAGGGGCCGTCGTGCGACGTCGAAGGGCTCAGCCGCGCTGGATGCCGCTCGTGTCCTGGAGCACCCCGCGGCGACCGTCCTGCGTCTGGGCGACCAGGCCCGGACCGCGCTGCTCCACGGCCAAGTACCAGGTACCCGGCGCGAGTTCGGCGATCGGCGTCGGCGAACCGTCCTCCGCGAACAGCGGACGCGGCACCGGCACGGCGAACCAGAACGGCGAGAACTCCGCGGCCGGCGGCTGCGGGGCCGAGGCCTGCGGCTGCGCGCCGAAGGGCTGACCGGGCTGCGGCTGACCGCCGTAGGGCTGACCCGGCTGTCCGCCCTGCCCCGGCTGCTGGGCGCCCGGGTAGCCGTAACCGCCGGGCGGCTGGGCGCCGTAGGGCTGCGGCTGGAGCGGCTTGGGGGCCGGGACCAGACCGGCCTGGAGGGCGGGGACGAGAGGCGTGGCGACGGCGGCCCCGGCGAGGACGATCGCGCCGATAAGACCAAGGATGAGGCCGATGCCGGCCCCAACGTCCGTTCCATCGAAGTTGTCACTGAACGCGCCGAACGGGTCGATGATCGACCACAGCGAGGTCCATGCGACGAAGAGCGTCAGGGCGACGCCCACCTGTCCCAGATCGAGTCCTGCGACCTTGCGTGGCTCCGGCAGCGCACGGGCGACGACGACAAGGGCCGCTCCGATGATGCCGCCGACGTAGACGCTCATCACCAGGCCAAGGTTGTCCCAGGCGTTGGGGATCTTGCTGTCACCTTCAGCCGAGTACGTGTTGAGGAACGACGCGATGAACAGCAACACCGCTGCTCCGATCACCACGCCGTCGCCTCGAGTGAGGGAGCGGATATTCACGTCAGTCGGTCCTTCGCAGGTCGTCTCGTCGTCGGCAGGAGGCGTAGCCGGCACCATGGTGCCGTCAGGTCCCGGCGTGAAGCACGGGGATGGCCCCTCATCTTACGGACGACACTATCGCCAGTCCGGGCAGGGTGTCCGCCCGGAATCATGCAGCGATGCGACCCATGCAGAAAACTCACAGAGTCCTCAGACCCGGCTTGCTCGGAGGGCGAGGACGCCCGTCGGTATGCCCAACGTGCGTCCTCGCCGATCCTGAGTGGGAAGTTCGCCGCTGGCAGTGGACTAGCTGGCGGTGTACGCGTAGCAAACGCCTATCGGCTTGTAGGCCTTCACGTCCTTCGCTATCCGCTCGAAAGGGATGATGGTCCTGTACACGTCAAACTGCTTGCCGGAGTACCTTGTGTATGCCTTGAGGACGCCGTACTTGCCCCGAGCCACATCTTTGGCGCCGCTGACTGTGATGCTCCTGGACTTCGTGACGTCCCATCCGACAGCCGCGGTAAGGGACTCGTAGTTGACGGAGAAGTTCTTCGAGTAGGTGGTGCTTTGAGAGTGGGTCTCGTCGATACGGAGGGTGATGGGCCCTCGCCCGGAGGCCTCGGCGATTACTGTCTTGCCGCATATGCTGGGTATGGACTTAACGTGCTTGGGCTTCCCGAACGCGTAGTAAGTGGCCTTGCCTGTGCTCTGAGCGCTGGCTGCGACATGGTTACCGGCTGCTGCGCTGGACTGAGCTGCGCTTGCGGTGCTTGCGCCGGAAAGGCAGATGGTCAGGATGGTGGCAGTTGCTGCGGACAGTCCCCCGCGCAGGGCGATTCGGCGTTGCACAGTTCCCCCTCGGCTCACGGATGAGCGAGTCTTGATCGTTCTTGGTCAACAAGATTCAAGAACTGATGTGCATGCGATCGCAATGCATTTGAGGACAACTAGAGCGTGTTTGAGAGATAGCCGCCGATGCCTGCTGCGATCCCTTGCGCGGCCTTCTGGCGCCAGGCCGCGCTGGTGATCAACGCCGCGTCCTTGCTGTCGCGCATGTTGCCGCATTCGATGAAGACCTTGGGAACCTTCGACAGATTGAGCCCGCCCAGATCGGTGCGGGTGACCATGCCGGTGCCGTTGCCGACGTAGTTGGAGGGCTTGGTGCCCGTCACGCGTCCGAAGTCGGCCGCGATGCGCTTTCCGAGGGTGGCGGAGGGGGCGACGATACGGCGGGTGTCGGCGATGCCCTTGTGGACACGGCCCGGCAGGATCACGTGGTAGCCGCGCCGGCCCGAGCCCGCGCCGTCCGCGTGGATCGACACCACCGCATCGGCCTTCGCCGCGTTGCCGATCCGGGCCCGCTCGTCCACGCAGGGCCCGTAGGGCCGGTCGGCGTCCTGCGTCAACTTCACCGTGGCGCCCTGCTTCTCCAGCAGCGTGCGCAGCCGGTGGGCGACGTCGAGCGTGAACTTGGCCTCCGCGTAACCGGAGTTGGTGGACGTCCCCGTCGTGTCGCATTCCTTGCGGTTCGTACCGATGTCGACCTTGCGGTTGATCTCGGCCGTGTGCCGGAAGTTGGTGAGGTTGTGACCCGGGTCGATGACGACGACCTTCCCCTTGAGCGGAAGGGGCGGCTTCCTGTCGTCGGCGGTGGTGGAGGAGACGTTCGGCGGGGCGGTGCTCGTCACCTTGCCCACCGCGACCGTCGTCCCGCCGCCCGCGTCGGCCGCCCCGCCCACCCCCTCGTACAGCAGCCACCCGAGCAGGGCGCCCGGCACCAGCACGGCGAGGGCGAGGGCCAGGGGCCGGCGGCGGGGGCGGCGCGGCTGCGGGGACTCGAATTCAGGGCCTGCGTACGACACGTCTGCGACTCTAACCCGACGCTCAGATCCCTGCCCGCGTCCTGCGCAACACCCGTAGCGAGTCGGTCGCGGAGACCTCCGTGAAGGCGCCGGAGGCGAGGGCCCGGAGGTAGATCCGGTACGGCGCCTGACCGGTGAACTCGTCCTCCGGTTCCGGGAACACGTCGTGGATGACGAGCAGTCCGCCCTCGGCGACGTGCGGGGCCCAGCCCTCGTAGTCGGCGTTCGCGTGCTCGTCGGTGTGGCCGCCGTCGACGAAGACGAGTCCGAGCGGCGTCCCCCAGACCTTCGCGATCTGCGGCGACCGTCCGACCAGCGCGACGACGTGCTCCTCCAGGCCGGCCCGGTACAGGGTCCGCCGGAAGGCCGGCAGCGTGTCCATCACCCCGAGCTCGGCGTCGACGGTCTCCGGGTCGTGGTACTCCCACCCCGGCTGCTGCTCCTCGCTGCCCCGGTGGTGGTCGACGGTCAGCGCGACCACCCCGGTCTCCCGGGCCGCGTCCCCGAGCAGGATCGCCGAGCGGCCGCAGTACGTGCCGACTTCGAGAAGCGGCAGCCCGAGCCGCCCGGCCTCCAGAGCGGCCTCGTACAGGGCCAGCCCTTCGCCCAGGGGCATGAATCCCTTCGCGGCCTCGAAGGAGACGAGGATCTCGGGCTTGGGTGCGGCCGCGGCCATGGGGTTCCTCTCGGTGGTATGAGCAACAGACGCCGGAGCGCCTGCGGACGCCCCATGCTGCCGCACACCCCGTGAGGGTGGAGACGGGGGGCGGGTGCCGGTCGTTCTGGTGGCTCCTCGGTGACGCACCGCACCCCCGTCCCAGAGGGGGAACAGGGGTGCGGTGAAGTGTGCGGCGGCGGTCAGGTCGTGACCGTCTCGCCCGGCAGGGACAGGTCCAGGCTCACCGCGCCTTCGTCCCCGGTGTGCGTCGCCGACGAGGCGAGCGGACCGTGGCCCGCGGCTCGCGCGGCGAGCACATACGCACCGCCGCCCGGCACGCCGAGGGCGTACACCCCGTCCTCGTCGGCGACGGCGGAACCCGCCTGCCGGCCCCGCCGGTCGATCAGCGTGACCTTGGCCCGCGCGACCGGAGCGCCGGAGGCGTCGAGGACCCGGCCCCGGAAGCCCCGAAGGACCTCCTCCGCGTGCTCCAGGTTGGCCTCCTCCTCGCTGCTGGCCCGCAGCTGCGGAGCCCGGTTCGGCTTCGGCAGGAACACCGCCATCAGCAGTCCGATCGCCACCGCGCCCGTCGCGATCAGGAACGACACCCGGAAGCCGTGCATCGTCGGGACCGCGACACCCCCGACGTCGTTCGCCGTGTTCGCCAGCACCATCCCGATCACGGCGCTCGACACGGACGTACCGATGGAACGCATCAGCGTGTTGAGGCCGTTCGCCGCGCCCGTCTCCGACGCCGGGACCGCCCCGACGATCAGCGCGGGGAGCGAGGAGTACGCCAGACCGATGCCCGCGCCCAGCACGACCGCGATCACGAGGCTCTGCCAGGCCGCGCTCATGAGGCCGAGGCCCGCGCCGTAGCCGATCGCGATGATCAGCATGCCGAGGATGAGGGTGAACTTGGGCCCGTACTTCGCGGACAGGCGGGCGTACACCGGCGCCGTGACCATCATCGTCAGGCCCAGCGGGGCGACCAGCAGACCCGCGACGACCATCGACTGGCCGAGGCCGTAGCCCGTCGCCTTCGGGAGCTGGAGCAGCTGCGGAAGGACCAGCGAGACGACGTAGAAGGAGACACCCACCATGATCGACGCCAGGTTGGTGAAGAGGACCGCCGGGCGGGCCGTGGTGCGCAGGTCGACCAGGGGGGCCTTCACCCGCAGCTCCATGACGCCCCACAGGACGAGGACGACCGCGGAGGCGGCGAACAGGCCGAGCGTGGTGCCGGAGGTCCAGCCCCAGTCGCTGCCCTTGGTGATCGGCAGGAGGAAGAGGACGAGGCCGGTGGAGAGGCCGATCGCGCCCAGCACGTCGAAGGTGCCCTCGGCGCGCGCGGGGGACTCCGGTACGACGAGGAGGGTGAGGCCGATCGCGAGGGCGCCGAGGCCGGCCGCGCCGTAGAAGAGGGCGTGCCAGTCGGCGTGCTGGGCGACCAGTGCCGCGAGCGGCAGCGCGAGTCCGCCGCCGACGCCGATCGAGGAGCTCATCAGGGCCATCGCCGAGCCGAGCTTCTCGCGGGGCAGCATGTCGCGCATCAGGCCGATGCCGAGGGGGATCGCACCCATGGCGAAACCCTGGAGGGTGCGGCCGGCGATCATCGTGAGCGGGTCGCTGGTGAGGGCGCTGACCAGTGCGCCGACGACCATCACCGCGAGGCTGAGGATCAGCATGCGGCGCTTGCCGTACAGGTCACCGAGGCGGCCCATGATCGGGGTGGCGACGGCACCCGAGAGCAGGGTGGACGTCAGGACCCAGGTGGCGTTGCTGGGCTCTGTGTTCAGCAGCTGCGGCAGGTCCTTGATGACCGGGACGAGCAGGGTCTGCATCACCGCGACCACGATGCCCGCGAAGGCGAGCACCGGGACGACAGCGCCGGACGCTCTCCGGTTGGGCTGGTCTGTCGGCGTGTGCGTCATGTGAGGGAGGCCTCCGGGCCTGGAAGATCGGCTTACGTGTGGCTTGAACTACGTATGCATGGGCAACTATTCCGATGCTTCGGCGTACTAACGATTTCTTTATATTCTCTTGGGGAAGCGGGCCCCGGTTGAGAACATGACCGTCATGCTCGAAGCCCCTGACCTCGCTCATGTGTCCGGCCGTTCCCGTCCCGCACCCCCCGCCTGGCTGGTCGTGGCGCTGGCCTGCGCCGGCCAGTTCCTGGTCGTGCTCGACGTGTCCGTCGTCAACGTGGCGCTGCCCTCCATCCGCGCCGACCTGGGCATGAGCGGCACCGGCCTCCAGTGGGTCGTGAACGCCTACTCCATCGCCTTCGCCGGGTTCATGCTGCTCGGCGGCCGGGCCGGCGACCTCTACGGGCGCAAGCGGATGTTCGTGGTCGGGCTCGGCCTGTTCACCGCGGCCTCGCTGGCCGGCGGGCTGGCCGAGGGCGGCGGACAGCTGCTGCTCGCCCGCGCGGCACAGGGGCTCGGCGCGGCGGTGCTGGCCCCCGCGACCCTCACCATCGTGACCTCGGCCGTCCCGGAGGGCCCCGCGCGAGCCCGCGCGATCGCCACCTGGACCGCCGTGGGCGCGGGCGGCGGCGCGGCCGGCGGCTTCTTCGGCGGCCTCCTGGTGGACACCCTGTCCTGGCGCTGGGTGCTGCTGATCAACGTGCCGGTAGGCGCGGTGGTCCTGCTCGGCTCGCTGCTGTGGCTGGCCGAGAGCCGCGCCGGGGACGGCCGGCGCCTCGACCTGCCCGGCGCCCTGCTGGTCACCGGGGGCCTGGCGGTACTGGCGTACGGAATCTCACAGACCGAGGCCTCGGGCTGGACGGCCGCCGCCACCCTGGTGCCGCTGGCCGTCGGAGCGGCGCTCGTGGCCGCCTTCCTCCTCGTCGAGTCCCGTACGGCGGCTCCGCTGATGCCGCTCGGACTGCTCAGGGTGCGGGCGGTGGCGTCGGCGAACGCGGCGATGTTCCTCAGCGGCTCCGCCCTGTTCTGCACCTGGTACTTCATCACGCTCTACGCCCAGAACGTCCTCGGGTACTCCCCGCTGGACGCCGGACTCTCCATGCTGCCCAGCTCCCTGGCCATCGTGCTCGGCTCCAAGCTCGCGCCCCGTCTGATGCGCCGGCTCGGAGCGCGCCATGTGGCGGTCCTCGGGACCCTCGTCGCGCTCACCGGCTACGCCTGGCAGTCGACGATGACGGCGGACGGCCGGTACGTCACCTCGATCATGATCCCCGGGATCCTGATGATGCTGGGCGCGGGCCTCGCCTCGACCCCGCTCGCCTCCCTGGCCACGTCCGGGGCGGCGCCGGGGGAGGCGGGCCTGGTCTCCGGCCTCATCAACACCTCCCGCACGATGGGCGGCTCACTGGGCCTGGCGGTCCTGTCGACCCTCGCGACGGCCCGAACGGGCGGCGAGGTTTCGAGCGTGGCCCTGACGGAGGGGTATGCGCTGGCCTTCCGGGCGGGGACGGCCGTGCTGGCGGGGGCGGTGGTGCTGATGGTGGTGTGGCTGCCGAGGAGGGTCTCGGCGGGTGACGGAGGTGCTGGTGAGGGGGAAACGCCGGTCGGGTGACGGAAGTGCCGGTGAGGGGGGATCGCCGGTCTGGTGACGCAGGTGCCGGTGAGGGGGGAACGCCGGTCTGGTGGGGCGTTGAAAAAGTTTCCGGTCGGGCGGGGCAACGATCCGGCGTGCTCATGGACTCCTTCAGACATCTAGGAGGTGCCCATGGGGGATCGGAAACAGGCCCGGGACGAGGAGTTCCAGGGCTTCGTCATCGGCCGCTGGCCACGGCTGATGCGGACGGCATTTCTCCTCACGGGGGAGCAGCACGCGGCGGAGGACCTGGTCCAGTCGACGCTCGAACAGGTCTACGTGGCCTGGCGAAAGGTCGGCTCGGCCGATGACCCCGAGGCGTACGTACGGCGCGTGATGGTCAACGCCCACGCGCGCAAGCACCGCAAAAGGCTCAGGGAGTTCCTGGCAAGGGGCGACGACTCCGGCCTGGTGCGCGAGGTCGCCGACACCGGCGACCGCATCGCCCAGGCCGACGACCGCAGCGCCCTGCTGAAGGCGCTGGCCCAACTCCCTCCCCGGCAGCGGGAGGCGGTAGTCCTGCGCTACTGGGAGGACCTGACCGAGACACAGACGGCCGAGGCGATGGGCTGCTCGGTCGGCTCGGTGAAGAGCAACGCGGCCAAGGGGATCGCGAAACTTCGCGCCATACCCGGACTGGCCGACACGGTGACGCAGGGAGGCCGGAAGTGACGAGCGCGGACCGGGAGACGAACCACCACATGAGCGACAGCGACATCGCCCTCCTGCTGGCCGACGCCGCCGACGAGGTCGAGATCGGCATAGCCCCCTACGACGCGGTGATCCGCGGTGGCCGCAGGCGCCGGGCCCGCCGCTGGGCGGTGGCCGCGGCCACGGCACTGGTGCTCGCGGGCTCCTCGGCGACGCTCGCCGCGGCGGGGCTGCCGGGCCGGGACAGCGGCGGCGGAGCGGCGGTCGCCACCCAGCCACCGGCCACGGTCACCCGCACGCCCGGCGTGGTCGAGCCCGCCAACCGGGTCACGCTGGCGTCGGGCACGGAGGACGGCAAGGAGTGGCGGGTCACCCTCGACACCTGGCCGGCGCCGGTCGACACGGCGGAGGCCCAGGCCACGTTGAACGCGATGCGGGCGCACGGCGAGGACCCGGCCGACGTCCGCAAGGCCTCGGACCTGGTGGGCAAGATCGCGTACTTCGTGCACCGCGACTACGGCGGTACGTGGTCGAAGGTCATGGAGAACGTGGTCCCCGCCTCGGACAGGATGACCACCACGGACCTCATTTCAGGAGCCCTCCCTCTCGCCCCCGGCGACAAGGACATCCGTCTCGTCGTCGGTGCCCTCGCCAGGACCGCCCAGCGCGTCAACTGCAACTGGACGAACCAGACGGTGACCGTGGCGGAGCGGGCCGGCACCGGCAGCGGCACCAAGGCCGGGGTGATCCGCTCGGCTGAGGGCTCGCCCTACGACTGGTTCGTGTGCCTGGCTCCGAAGGGCACGGAGTACAAGTCGGCGGAGGTGATCAAGTAGGGGCGGGTGATCAAGCAGGGAGGCGTGACCAAGCAGGAAGGGGAGATCGAGCGGGGAGGGGCGGAGTTCACAGCCACCCCTGCTGCCGCGCCGCCCGCACCGCCTCCATCCGGTTGCGCGTGCCGGTCTTCCCGATGGCGGAGGAGAGGTAGTTGCGGACGGTGGACTCGGACAGATGGAGCCTGTCGGCGATGTCGGCCACCGTCGCGCCGTCCGTGGAGGCCTTGAGGACCTCGCACTCACGGGCGGTGAGCGGGTTCGGGCCGGCGCTGAGAGCGGCCGCGGCGAGGGCGGGGTCGATCACGGTCTCACCGGTCAGCACCCGGCGGATGCACGCGGCCAGCTCCTCCACGGGTCCGTCCTTGACGAGGAAACCGGCGGCACCCGCCTCCATCGCCCGGCGCAGATACCCGGGCCGCCCGAAGGTGGTCAGGATCAGCACCCGGCAGTCCGGCACCTGGTCGCGCAGCTCGGCGGCGGCGTCCAGACCGCTCATGCCCGGCAGTTCGATGTCGAGCAGGGCCACGTCGGGGCGGTGCGTGAGGGCCGCGTCCACGATCGCGTCCCCTGCCGCGACCTTGGCCACCACCTGCATGTCCGGCTCCATCCCGAGCAGCAGCGCGAGCGCCCCGCGCATCATGCCCTGGTCCTCGGCGAGCAGGACGCGGATCGACTTGGCGGGCCGGTGATCCCGGGGCATCTCGTTCACGGCCCAAGCGTAGGGGGCGGGGGGTGACTTGACCTGGGTGCGCTGACGCGCGTGGTCCTTGAGAACTGAAGAGTGAGAACTGAAGAGGGAGCGGCAAGGGCCGGGGGGGAGGGGCGCGGGGTGGAGGGGCGGGGTGAAGGGGCGCCGAGGGCAACGCGCTGCTGCCCATGGTCACCGAGGGCCGGCTCGACGTGGCCTTCGTGCACGGAACCCGGGCCCCGCCCCTCCGCTAGCCGGCCCGCACCGGCCCACCGGCCCCCGCCGCCGCATCGGCCCGCCCCGCTGCACCACCCGGGACCTCTCCACCACCCGGGACCTCTCCACCACCCGGCACCTCTCCGCCACTCCACCCCGGCTCCACCGACTCGACCGGCAGCTCGGCCCGGACCACGAACCCGCCCCGTGGTCCGGCCCCGGCCTCCAACCGCCCCCCGGCCGCGGCCAGCCGCTCGGCTAGTCCCCTGAGCCCGGTCCCGCCGATCCCCGGCGCCTGCGCCCCGGCCACCGCATCGGCACAAGCCCGCGTAAGCGACACAGGCGACACAGGCGACACGGGCGACACAGACGGCTCGGGGGGCGCAGTCGCAGTGCTGTCGCTCCCCGCAGAGCCGTGCGCCCCCGCGAGTTCTCCCCGGCCGTCGTCCCACACCCGCAGCCGCACCCGTTCCGCCGAGCCGTTTACGGAAATCTCGCACCGGGTCGCCCCACTGTGCCGGACGGTGTTGGTCACCGCCTCGCGGACCACCCAGCCCAGCAGCGCCTCGGTCTGGGCGGCAAGGGGCGGGCCGGAGAGGTGGACGGTCGGCTCGATGCCCGCGGCGCGCAGCGCGGAGGCCGCCCGGTCGAGGTCGGTGCTGAGGCTGCCCTCGCGATAGCCGGTCACCGCCTCGCGGATCTCGGTGAGGGCCTGGCGGCCGACCGACTCGATGTCGGAGATCTGGACGAGCGCCGCGTCCAGGTTGCCCGGGGCCAGCCGACGGGCCGCCTCCGACTTGACCACGATCACCGACAGGGTGTGGCCGAGGAGATCGTGCAGGTCCCGGGAGAACCGCAGGCGTTCCTCCTCGACCGCGCGCCGGGCCAGTTCCTCACGGGCCTCCCGCAACTGCCGTACCGCCTCGGAGAGGGACAGGATCGCGGCCGTGACCATCGTGGAGATCCAGGTGGCGTAGGCGGTGTCGAGCCCGCCCCAGCCGTCGCGGAGGACCGAGGCCACGCCGGCGACCACCGTCACCACGGCAGCCACCCAGCGCAGGTGCGGCAGTCGCACCACCGCACCGGTCGCGAGTCCGAACAGGGGGAAGAACAGCAGCCAGTTGCCGCCGTACCCCATCGCCAGACCGCAGGTCACCAGACCCAGCACCACCAGCGCCAGCCGGGTGGAGAGCGAGTCCCTGGTCTCCCTGCGAAAGGCGCGGAAGGCGACGTAGATGTAGAGCGAGTTGAAGGTGAGCAGCCCGAGGCCGGCGATCCAGGGGTTGGCGGCCTCGCCCTGGAAGAGGTTGGAGAAGGCGCCCATCCCCAGCAGCAGCCACGGCAGAAGCCCGAAACCGCTGCCGAGCCCGGCGTTCGTGGGGACGTCCCCGGCCTTCTGCGCGGCCTTGTACTCGGCCTTGAGCTGCTTCTTGTTGGCCTCGTAGTACCGCTGGTGTTCCCGCGCCGAGCGCACCTCCTGGCGGAGTCCGCCCACGCGGCACGAGAGCTTGCGCGACCAGGACATGACCGTTCCTCCGCTCCGAGGTTCCCGGCGTGCGGCCGAGACGACGGGAACAACGCTACGGAGCGGCGCCCCGGTCCGGGAGATGCGGATGTACGGACTCGGGCAGGACAAATGTCCCGGGTGCCGGAGCCGGCAGAAGCCGCGAGCCGGGAGAAGCCGCGAGCCGGGAGAAGCCTCGAGCCGGGAGAAGCCGCGAGCCAGGAAAAGCGGCGGACCTGACACTCCGTCAGGAGCCTTCACAAGTGCGGTGGGCTCGGCTATACAGAGGGCGCCGGACTGGAACGCGTTCTAGATCGGCCCGCGACGACCTCGGTGCGGCCGACGGTGCGGACGGCCGTACCGAGGTCTTCAATCCGTCACTGTCAGGAGCCGTATGCCCATCGATGCCGCCGCAGCCCTCGCCGCCGAGCCCCGGACCGGCGAGATCTCCTGGACCTCGAAGGACGTCCAGCTCTACCACCTCGGGATCGGCGCGGGCATCCCCGCCACCGACCCCGACGAACTGCGCTACACCCTCGAATCCCGGCTGCACGTCCTGCCGAGCTTCGCCACCGTCGCGGGTTCCGGGTCGCCGGGGGTGATCAGCGGTCTGTCCATGCCGGGCATCGAGGTCGACCTCGCCCGGGTGCTGCACGGCGGGCAGAGTCTCGTCATCCACCGGCCCCTCCCCGTGGCGGGTACCGCCGCCGCCACCCACCGGATCGCCGCCGTCTATGACAAGGGCAAGGCGGCCGTCCTGGTCCTGCGGACCGAAGTCGCCGACGCCGAGGGCCCGTTGTGGACCAACGACGCCCAGATCTTCGTCCGGGGAGAGGGCGGCTGGGGCGGCGACCGGGGCCCCTCCGCCCGTCTCGAACCCCCGGCCGGCGAGCCCGACCGGACCGTCGAGCGCCTTGTCCGCGAGGACCAGGCACTGCTGTACCGGCTCTCCGGCGACTGGAACCCCCTGCACGCCGACCCGGAGTTCGCCAAGGTGGCGGGCTTCGAGCGACCCATCCTGCACGGGCTGTGCACCTACGGCATCACGCTCAAGGCGGTCGTGGACACCCTGCTCGGCGGAGACGTGACCCGGGTGCGGTCCTACGTCACCCGGTTCGCCGGAGTCGTCTACCCGGGGGAGACCCTGCGGATCCGCATGTGGCACACACCGGAGTCCACCAGGGTCGCCGTCAGTGCCGTGGAACGCGACGACGCGCCCGTTCTCGCCGACACCGTCGTCGAACACGCCTGAGCACCCGCTTCAGAACACTCCTGAACCAGCACGCCGTACGAGGGGAGCCGCACCATGCGCGCAGCCGTACTGCACGAGATAGGCCAGGAAAAACTCGAGGTCCTAGACGACGTCGAGGCGGTGGGGTTCGGGCCCGGCAGGGTGCGGATCCGGGTCCGGGCCACGGGCCTGTGCCACTCCGACCTGTCCGCGATGGGCGGGGTCCTGCCGCAACCGGCACCCTTCGTCCCCGGCCACGAGGGCGCGGGGGAGATCGTCGAGGTCGGTGAGGGAGTCGGGCACCTGAAGCCCGGTGACCGGGTCGTCGTGTGCTGGCTGCCGGCCTGCGGGGTCTGTCCGGCCTGCAAGCGCGGCCAGACCGAGCTGTGCCTGGCGGGGTTCATGAACGCGGGCACCCCCAACTTCCGGCGCCCCGGCGGCGATGTCTTCGGCTTCGCGGGCACCGGCACCTTCGCCGAGGAGGTCGTCGTCGACGCGGGCTGCGCGGTGCCGATCCCCGCCGACGTGCCCTTCGACATAGCGGCCCTGATCGGCTGCGGGGTCACCACCGGGCTCGGAGCCGCGCTCAACACCGCGGATGTGGAGGCCGGTTCGTCGGTCGCCGTCATCGGCTGCGGCGGCGTCGGCATCTCTGCCGTCCAGGGGGCCCGCCTCAAGGGCGCCGCCGAGATCGTCGCCGTCGACCCGGTCGCCTCCCGCCGCGAGGCCGCCCTGAAGTTCGGCGCCACCCGGGCCGTCTCCCCGGACGAACTCGCCGACGCCAAGCAGCAGGTCACCGCCGGTGAGGGCTTCGACTACGTCTTCGAGGTCGTCGGCAGGTCGGCGACCGCCCGCACGGCCTACGAGACGACCCGGCGCGGCGGCACCCTGGTGGTCGTCGGCGCGGGCGCCATGGACGACTTCCTCCAGCTCAACATGTTCGAGCTGTTCTTCGACGAGAAGCGCATCCTGCCGTCCATGTACGGCGGCGGGGACGTCTTGCGCTCCTACGAGCGGACCATCGCCCTGTGGCGGGCCGGCCGCGTCGACCTGGACGGCCTGATCACCCACCGGGTGCCGCTCGGCGAGATCAACGAGGCGCTCGACCAGATGCGGACGGGGACCTCCCTCCGCACATGCATCGAGATCTGAGGAACCCCACTGATGTCGCTGCCACTTGAGGGACTGTCGGCCGTCGTCACCGGGGCCGGCCGGGGGCTCGGCCGGGTCGAGGCGCTGGAGCTGGCCCGGCTCGGCGCGGCCGTGGTCGTCAACGACTACGGACAGCCCGGCCGGGACGGCTCCGGCGAGGCCTCCGCGGGCCCGGCCGAGCAGGTCGCCGAGGAGATCCGGGCCGCGGGAGGACAGGCCCGCGCCCACACGGGTGACGTCGGTGACCACGAACAGGCAAGAGAACTGGTCCAGTTGGCGATCGCGGAGTTCGGCAAGCTCGACATCCTCGTCAACAACGCGGGCATCCTGCGCGACCGCATGGTCTTCTCCATGACCGAGGGCGAGTGGGACGCCGTGATCCGGGTCCACCTCAAGGGCCACTTCAACACGACCCGGTTCGCGGCGGCGCACTGGCGTGAGCGGTCCAAGGCGGCCGGTGGGCCGGTGTACGGCCGTGTCGTCAACACCTCCTCGGAGGCGTTCCTCGCCGGGTCCGCGGGGCAGCCCAACTACGCGGCCGCCAAGGGGGGAATCGTCGGACTCACCACCTCCACCGCCCTCGCGCTCGCCAAGTACGGCGTCACCGCCAACGCCATCTGCCCGCGCGCCCGCACCCGGATGACCGAGGACGTCTTCGCGGGAGCGGGCTTCGAGCAGCCGGAGTCGGGACTCGACCCGCTCGCCCCCGAGCATGTCGCCCCGCTCGTCGGCTACTTGGCGTCACCGGCCGCCGAGCGCGTCAACGGCCAGCTGCTCGTTGTGCACGGAGGGATGATCGCCGTCGTCGAACGACCGCGGGTGCAGGCCAAGTTCGACAGCAAGCAGGACACCTTCACCTACGACGAACTGGACGCGCTGCTCACCCCGCACTACGCGCGGCGGCCGGCGGGGGAGACGTTCGCTGCGGCCGAAGTGCTGGGGCTGAAACGGGGGGAGTAGAAACGAGGGGAGTGGACGCGCAACGGCCCGCTCCCCGTGAGAGGAGCGGGCCGTGTGTCGTCGTCCGCCGTCAGGCCGCGGCCTCGGTCTGCTCGACCGACTTGCGGTGCCGCCCACGCGGGGCGGTCTCGCTGTCCTGGACCGAGACCGGACCCCGGTGCCTGCCGTGGCCCGTGGGCTCCTGGACGTCGGCAGTCGACTGGTTCGTGCTGGCGTCGCTCATGGAAGTAATTCACCCCGTCAACATGATCTTTCTTACAGCGGGGCGAGTTTAACCGGCACACCACAGGGCGATTCCAGGCGGCCGGACCAACCGGCACTACTTCGTTACAAGATTGCCCAACGGGGCCTGCTGCAAGGGCACAGGGCGCAGTGCGACAGGCTCCGGAGGACCCGGTTCCGAGGCCGAGCCGACCCCGCCCTCCGGATCCTCCGGGCCCACGCCCCCGACCCCCGTCTCCCTCAACCCGGGCTCCCCCGACCCCGGGTTCTCGCGGCCGCCCGCCTCCCCGGAGTGAGACCCGGCCGCCGCCCACCGCACCACCCCGCACGGCATCCCCTCCGTGGCGTACGGCAGCAGCAGTTCCCCCTGCCCGGTCCACAGACCCGCACCCGTCAACCACCCCTCGGGCGCCGGGAGATGCTCCAGCTGCCGGGCCGCGGGCCGCCACACGCCCACCCAGCTGCCCGTCGGACCGTCGACCCGCAGCGCCACCCCGCAGTTCTCCGGCATCAGGACCTGCTCCGGCTGGATCGCGAACGGCGTCACCGCACAGTCGGGCACCCGCAGGCACTCCGGGAAGCGCACCGGCAGTGTGCTGCCCAGGACGCCCCAGCCCAGACGCGGCCGCCCCGGCGACGGCGCGTCCGAGGAGATCAGCAGCAGCCCGCTGTCCGGGTCGGCGAGCAGCAGCCGGTCGTCGCTGCCCTCGGCGATCTGGAGCAGCGGAGAGACCTCACCGCCCCGTTCCAGGTCCACGACGATCGTCTTGGTCCGCCCGCCCACCTCGCGGTCCAGGGCCAGCATCCGCCCCGTCCCGTCCAGCCACACCCCGCCCGAGCAGCGCCCCGGGATCTCCGCGAGATGCTCGGGCCCGAACGCACCGCCCGTCACCAGCCACACGGCACTGGAACGCCGGCCCACGGCGAGGGCGTACGCCTTCTCTCCGCCCGGCGCCGGCGGCAGCAGCCGTAGGAGCGTTGCCCGGTCCGGGCACTCGACCGCGCCCAGCGGCAGTTCGCCGGTCTCGGGCCCGGTCGGGTACAGCAGCGCGAAGTTGTGCCGCCCGTCGGCGAACCGCCTGATCAGGACCCGCCCGTCGCCCATGGGGTGCACCTCGGTGCCGGGCTCCTCCGGCTGCCGGCCCGGCAGCGGCACCGCGTAGGGCTCGGGCCCGTCCAGCGTCCACCGCTCCGGGAACCATGAGTCACCGTGCCGGGCGAGCCGGGCGGCGTAGGAACCGTCGACGGTGATCACACATGCGGCTCGGGTGGCTGGGTCGTGGTGGGCACCCCCGTGCTCGGCACCCCCGTACGGGGCATCCCCGTACGGGGCATCCCCGTACTCGGTATCCGCGGCGGCGGCCGGGTCCTCCGTCCACGGAGCTTCCGCGTTCCCGGCGCCCGGGTACCCGGCCCCCAGCGCTTCCCCGTTCCCGGCGCCCGGGTACTCCGCCGGCTCGGCCATCCTGTGGTCGGCATCCCCGTACTCGTCGGCACCCACGGTGGCCAGGTACTCCGCACCCGGACCTCCCCCGTCCAGGGCGCCCGGATACTCCGTCCCCGGACCTCCCCCGTCCCCGCCCCCGTCCTCAGCGATCACGTACTCCGTCCGCGGGCTCTCCCCGCCCCCGTCGCCGTCCACGTCCTCGTCCGACGCCGCGGGCTCGATGGCACAGGCCGTCATCGTCTGATCACCTCCGGCCACGAAAGTAGTTTTCGTACGCACGGGCGTGGGACGGGCGGGCTTCCGCTTCACACAAAGGGGTGGCACAGGAACGATTCGCCTGAGGGAAACGGGGCGGCTGTGCTGAGCGGGCCGCCTTGGGCGGCTCAGGTTCAACGGGGTGGACCAGGCAGGTAGCCTTTTCCCCGTGCCCCGTCTGTCTGAAGTCATCGCCGCGCTGGAGAGCCTGTGGCCCGCCGAGCGGGCCGAGTCCTGGGACGCGGTCGGCACCGTCGTGGGCGACCCCGACCAGGAGGTCGGGCGGGTCCTCTTCGCCGTCGACCCGGTCCAGGAGATCGTCGATGAGGCGGTGAAGCTGGGCGCGGACCTGCTGGTCACCCACCACCCCCTCTACCTGCGCGGTACGACGACGGTCGCCGCGAGCCACTTCAAGGGCCGCGTCGTCCACACCCTCATCAAGAACGACATCGCGCTGCACGTGGCCCACACCAACGCGGACACCGCGGACCCGGGTGTCTCGGACGCCCTCGCGGGCGCGCTGGACCTCCGTGTCGTACGGCCGCTGGTGCCGGACCCGTCGGACCCGGACGGGCGGCGCGGCCTCGGGCGGATCTGCGAGCTGGAGCACCCCCTGTCGGTCAGGGAGCTCGCCGCCCGGGCCGCCGAACGCCTGCCCGCCACCGCGCAGGGCATCCGCGTGGCCGGCGACCCCGGGGCGACGGTCCGCACGGTCGCCGTCAGCGGCGGCTCCGGCGACAGCCTCTTCGACCAGGTCCGCGCGGCCGGCGTCGACGCCTTCCTCACCGCCGACCTGCGCCACCACCCGGTGTCCGAAGCGGTCGCCCACAGTCCCCTCGCGCTGCTCGACGCGGCGCACTGGGCCACCGAGTGGCCCTGGTGCGAGCTGGCCGCCGCCCAGCTCGACGAGATCTCCGACCGTCACGGCTGGGACCTGCGCGTGCATGTCTCGAAGACGGTCACCGACCCCTGGACCGCCCACGCGGCGTCCAACCCGACCTCTAGCTCACTGGGAGCCCCCAACTGAACGCCGCGCCCGCCGACCAGATCCGACTTCTCGACGTCCAGGCCCTCGACGTCCGCCTCCAGCAGCTCGCGCACAAGCGCCGGTCGCTGCCCGAGCACGCCGAGATCGAGGCGCTCACCAAGGACGCCACCCAGCTGCGCGACCTGCTCGTCGCCGCGCAGACCGAGGAGAGCGACACCGCCCGTGAGCAGACCAAGGCCGAGCAGGACGTGGACCAGGTGCGCCAGCGCGCCGCCCGCGACCAGCAGCGCCTGGACTCCGGTGCCGTGACCTCCCCGAAGGACCTCGAGAACCTCCAGCGCGAGATCACCTCCCTCGCCAAGCGCCAGGGCGACCTGGAGGACGTCGTCCTGGAGGTCATGGAGCGCCGCGAGTCCGCGCAGGAGCGCGTCGCCGAGCTGACCGAGCGCGTCTCCTCCGTCCAGTCGAAGATCGACGACGCGACGGCCCGCCGTGACGCGGCCTTCGAGACGCTGGACGGCGAGATCGCCTCGGTGACCAAGGAACGCGAGGTCATCGCGGCCGTCGTCCCCGCGGACCTCCTCAAGCTCTACGACAAGCTCCGCGAGCAGCAGGGCGGCATCGGCGCGGCCAAGCTGTACCAGCGCACCTGCCAGGGCTGCCGTCAGGAGCTCTCCATCACGGACTTCAACGAGGTCCGTGCGGCCGCGCCCGACACCGTGGTGCGCTGCGAGAACTGCCGTCGCATCCTGGTGCGCACGTCCGACTCCGGTCTGTAAGGAGCCCTGGACGTGCGGGAGTTCATCGTCGAGGCGGACGGCGGCTCACGGGGCAACCCCGGCCCGGCCGGCTACGGCTCGGTGGTGCTGGACGCGGCGACGGGGGAGACGCTGGTCGAGACGTACGAGTACCTCGGCGTCGTGACGAACAACGTCGCCGAGTACCGGGGGCTGCTGGCCGGCCTGCGCGCCGCCCACGACCTCGACCCCTCGGCCCGCGTCCACGTCCGCATGGACTCCAAGCTCGTCGTGGAGCAGATGTCGGGCCGCTGGAAGATCAAGCACCCGGACATGAAGCCGCTGGCGCTGGAGGCGGGCCGGGTGTTCCCTCCCGGCCAGGTCACCTACGAGTGGATCCCGCGCGAGCAGAACAAGAGGGCGGACCGGTTGGCGAACGAGGCGATGGACTCCGAGGGTTCGGCGAGTTCGGTACGGAAGCCGTCGTCCGCCGAGGCCGGGGCGCAGGCTGACGTGCGTGCCGCCAAAGCTGACGCGGACGTGCGAGCCGCGACCGCCGTCGCCAGTCCCGGCTGGGCCCCGGCCGACATGGGCGCACCGGCCACCTTCGTGCTCCTGCGGCACGGTGAGACCCCGCTGACCCCCCAGAAGCGGTTCTCGGGAAGCGGCGGCACGGATCCCTCCCTCTCCGACATCGGCCGCGAGCAGGCCGAGCGGGCCGCCGAAGCGCTGGCCAGGCGCGGCACGATCCAGCACATCCTCGCCTCGCCGCTGACCCGCACCCGTCAGACCGCCGCCGCGGTCGCCGAGCGGCTCGGTATCGAGGTCACCGTCGAGGACGGCCTCATCGAGACCGACTTCGGCGCCTGGGAGGGCCTCACCTTCGGCGAGGTCCGCGAGCGCTACCCCGACGACCTGACCAAGTGGCTCGCCGACCCCGAGGCCGAACCCACCGGCGGCGGCGAGAGCTTCGCGGCCACGGCGACGAGGATCGCGGCCACTCGCGACAAGCTGGTCGCGGCGTACGCGGGCCGCACGGTCCTGCTCGTCACCCACGTCACCCCGATCAAGACGTTCGTACGCCTGGCCCTGGGGGCCCCGCCGGAGTCCCTGTTCCGCATGGAACTCTCCGCGGCCTCCCTGTCGGCGGTCGCGTACTACGCGGACGGCAACGCGAGCGTACGGCTGCTCAACGACACGTCCCACCTGCGGCCGTAGCGGTCCCGGCCGGGACGCCTCAGGCGGCCGTAGCCGCCCCCAGCCGGGAGGCCTCGCGGGCCAGCGCCTCCACGCGCCCCCAGTCCCGCGCGGCGAGCGCGTCGGCGGGCAGCATCCAAGTCCCGCCCACGCAGCCGACGTTGGGGAGCGACAGGTACTCCGGCGTGTCAGCGGCCCCGATCCCTCCGGTCGGACAGAACCGCGCCTGCGGCAACGGCCCGGCCAGCGAGGCGAGATAGGCCGTACCGCCGGCGGCCTCCGCCGGGAAGAACTTCATCTCCGTCACGCCCCGTTCCAGCAGCGCCACGACCTCCGAGGCGGTCGACACCCCCGGCAGGAACGGCACCCCGGACTCCCGCATGGCCTGAAGGAGTACGTCCGTCCAGCCCGGGCTGACGAGGAAGCGGGCGCGGGCCGCCACCGCGTCCCTCACCTGCGCCGGCGTGATGACGGTCCCGGCCCCGACCACCGCGTCCGGCACCTCCCCGGCGATCGCCCGGATCGCGTCGAGCGCGACGGGGGTCCGCAGCGTCACCTCGATCGCGGGAAGCCCACCGGCGACCAGGGCGCGGGCGAGCGGTACGGCGTCGGAGGCGTCCTGGAGCACGACGACGGGGAGGACGGGCGCCAGGTCGAGCAGCGAGCCGTGCGGGTGCGTGTGCGGGTGCGAGGAGGCCATGGCGGTCATGGCGGCCATCATGGCCAAGCGAGGCACCTTGCGCAAAGGTCATTGCACCCTGCGCAACGCCACGGTGGGCGGTCTCAGTGGACCTCGTCCACCAGCACATCCAGCGCCCAGGGCTGCCCCGCCTTCGACGGCACCTCCGCCTCCACCACGTACCCGAGCTCCCGCAGCGCCTCCACCAGCTCGGCCGGCCCCTTCGGCGCGACCCCCGCCGACAGCAGACTCCGCACCATCCGCCCCTTCGTCGCCTTGTTGAAGTGGCTGACGACCTTCCGGGTCGGCGCGTGCAGCACCCGCACGGTCGCCGTCCGCCCGGCGACCTCGCCCTTCGGCTTCCAGGCGGCGGTGTACGCGGAGGAACGGAGGTCAAGGACGAGCCCGCTCCCGGCGGCCTCGGTGAGCACGGAGGCCATCGGCGCCCGCCAGTGCGTGCCCAGCGCCCCCAGCCCCGGCAGCTTCACCCCCATCGAGCAGCGGTACGACGGAATCCGGTCGGTCACCCGGACCGCTCCCCAAAGCCCCGAGAACACGAGAAGGGAACGCCCTGCGCGCCTCTTCGCCGCCGCGTCGAGAGATGCCAGGTCGAGGGCGTCGTAAAGCACTCCTGTGTAGATCTCACCCGCGGGCCGCGCTCCGGCGGTCCGGAGTTCGACGTTCTTCGCGACCTCGCCGCGCAGCCCCTCGCTCAGCCCGAGGACCTCCCGCGCCTTCTCCTCGTCGCCGGCGCACAGCTCGACGAGCGCGTCGAGAACCGCTTCCCGGCTCTCGTTGAGCCCGGGCAGCGACAGCGACTCCAGCTTCAGCGGGGCGCCACGACCGGAGGACGCCTTGCCTTCGGAGGGAGGCAGCAGGACCAGCACGGAAGATCTCCTTCTGTTGAGCTCCGGACAGCGTACGGGGCCCGATCTGCTTACCCTCGCTGTATGCCCCGCCGCCGCATACGTGTGACCGACGACCCGCTGCGGGCCGCCTTCGCCGCCCTGCGCACCGAGCTGGGCGTGCCGTCGGACTTCTCGCCGGAGGTGCTTTCCGAGGCCGAGCGGCCCCCTCGTCCAGGGGCTCACGTCGACGCGACCGGCATCCCCCTCTTCACCATCGACCCACCGGCCTCCATTGACCTCGACCAGGCGATGCATCTCTCCCGCCGGGGCACGGGCTATCGCCTGCGGTACGCCATCGCCGACGTCGCCGCCTTCGTCGCACCGGGCGGCTCGCTCGACGCGGAGACGCACCGACGGGTGATGACCCTGTACTTCCCGGACAGCCGCGTTCCGCTCCACCCGCCGGTGCTGAGCGAGGGCGCCGCGAGTCTCCTCCCGGACCAGGTGCGTCCGGCCGCGCTGTGGACGATCGACCTCGACGCGGAAGGCCGTACGACTGCCGCCGAGGTCCACCGGGCCCTGGTCCGCAGCCGCGCCAAGTTGAACTACGAGGGCGTGCAGAAGGCGATCGACACGGGCACGGCCGAGGAACCGCTTCTCTTGCTGAAGGAGATCGGCGAGCTGCGGGAGGCGCTGGAGGCCGAGCGGGGCGGGATCTCCCTGCGGGTCCCGGAGCAGGAGATCGTCGAGCGGGACGGCGGGTATGAGCTGACGTACCGGGCCGGGGTGGCCGCCGACGCCTGGAACGCCCAGATCTCCCTGCTCACGGGCATGGCGGCGGCGGACCTGATGCTCGCGTACGGCACGGGGGTGCTGCGTACGCTTCCGGCGGCCCCGGACGGCGCGGTGGGCCGCTTGCGCCGCACCGCCGAGGCCCTGCACATCGACTGGCCGCACCACGTGTCGTACGCGGCACTGATCCGCTCGCTCGATCCCGGGGTGCCGTCGCACGCGGCGTTCCTCCAGGAGTGCACGACGTTGCTGAGGGGTGCGGGCTACACGGTCTTCCGGGACGGTGTGCTCCCGGCCATCACGACCCACGCGGCGGTCGCGGCCCCGTACGCCCACTGCACGGCCCCGCTGCGACGGCTCGTCGACCGGTACGCGTCGGAGATCTGTCTGGCGGCGGTGGCGGGGACGGCCGTACCGGAGTGGGTGCTCGCGGCTTTCGACGCCCTGCCCCGCGAGATGTCCGAGGGCGGTCGGCGGGTGGCCTCGGTGGAACGGGCGTGCGTCGACCTGGTCGAGGCGGCGGTGCTGAAGGACCGGGTGGGGGAGGTGTTCGACGGGTGCGTGGTGGACGTGGACGAACACCGACCGGGGGTGGGGACGGTGCAGTTGGAGTCGCCGGCGGTGATCGGGCGGATCGATGGGGACGGGTTGGCGTTGGGGGAGCGGGTGCGGGTGCGGGTCATGCAGTCGGATCCGGGCCCGGGTTCGGGTTCGGGTTCTGGGGCGTCTCCGGGCGGTGCGAAGGTGCGCTTCGCGCCTGCTTGATGGTGCATGACGGTGGTGCTGAGGCTGTGCCACGATCGAGGGAACGGTTCCCGATCTCACGGACAGGTGATCTTCGGATGTCCCAGCCTGATGAGCGGCAGAAGGAGGGGCGTGACATGAGTGCCGTGGCCCATGAGCCGCTCACACCGGCTGAGGGACTGCTGGAGATCTTCCTGGCCCTCGACACCCCGGAGGGTTTCCGGGCTGAACTGATCGAGGGGGAGATCGTTGTGACGCCGCCGCCGGACGGGGAGCACGAGAAGTACATCAGCCGGATCGTGCGGCAGGTGATCAAGCATTCGCGCACCGAGATGGACTTCTCCGGAAACAAGGGCCTGAAGCTGAAAAGCGGCGAGGCCTGCCCTTAGAACCATGTGGTCCCGGATGTCACGTTCGCCGCTCTTGACCTCGACCTCTTCGCGAGCGCCGACTCTTGGATGCCTTGCGACAGAGTCGCCATGGTCCTCGAGGTGACGTGTACCAAACCGAGGGCCGACCGCGAGGCGAAGCGCCGCTGCTACGCCCGCGGCGGCATCCCCCTCTACCTCCTCGTCGACCGCGAGGCGTCGTCGGTCACCCTGTTCAGCGCTCCGGAGAAGGACGACTACCGGGAACACTGCACCCGCTCCTTCGGCAAGCCGATCGCTCTCCCCGCCCCGTTCGCCTTCGACCTGGAGACCGCGGACTTTCTCTGAGTCCGACGGCGTTGCACCCTGCATCGGACGGACAGGGGGCGACCGTGGTGGAACAGGCGCTGTGGACAAGGGCGAGACTGGGACGGGGCGGCCCTCCGCTCGACCTGCTCACCGCCCGCTTCGACAAGCACGTCTACGCGCCGCACGCGCACGACGAGTACACGATCGGCGTGTGCGTGGGCGGCTCCGAGATCATCGACTACCGGGGCGGCCACATCCGCACCGGCCCGGGGTCGATCGTCGTCCTGGCGCCCGGGGAGATGCACACGGGCGGCCCGGGGACCCCGACGGACGGCTACGCCTACCGCGCCCTGTACGCGGAGGTTCCCCTCCTCCAGGACGGCTCGACAGGCCTCCCGCACTTCCGCGAGCCCCTGATAGAGGACCCGGAACTCGCCGCCGCCCTCCGCCTCGCGCACACCGAACTCAGCGCCTGCCCCGACCCGTTGGAGACGGAGTCCCGCCTCCCGTGGCTCCTCACGGCCCTGTCCTGCCGCCACTCCACGGCCCGCGTGGCGGACTGCGTGATCCCGGGCGCGGGTGCGGCCGCGGTCGCCCGCGTGGTCCGCGACCGCCTGGCCGACGAACTGCTGACACCCCCTTCCCTGGCCGATCTCGCCACCGACCTGGGCATGTCCCGCTACCAACTGCTCCGCGCGTTCCGTACGGCGATGGGGATACCGCCGTACGCCTGGCTGGCCCAGTACCGGGTGAACCGGGCGCGGTGCCTGCTGGAGTCGGGCCTCCGGCCGGCCGAGGTCGCGGGAGCGGTGGGTTTCGCGGACCAGGCACACCTGACGCGCTGGTTCCGCCGGGTGCTGGGGGTGACCCCGGCGGCGTACCGCAACAGCGTTCAAGACGCGAGCCGCTGAGGACGCCGACGATGGCCGCATGAGTGCACGCGGCTGGTTCCTGTTCTCCCTGATGGGAGTGGTGTGGGGCATCCCCTACCTGATGATCAAGGTGGCGGTGGACGCCCCGCTGTCGGCAGCGATGGTGGTGTTCGTACGCTGCGCCCTGGGCGCCCTGCTCCTGCTGCCGTTCGCGATCCGCCAGGGAGGCCTGACGCGGACGGTCCGAGCGCACTGGCTGCCCATGCTGGCCTTCGCGGTGATCGAGATCATGGGCCCCTGGTACACGCTGACGGACGCGGAACACCACCTCTCCAGCTCCACGGCGGGCTTGCTGATAGCGGGCGTACCGATAGTCGGCGTGCTGCTGGCCCGTTTCTTCGGAGACACGGAGAGGCTGGGGGCGCGGAGGGTGACGGGCCTGGCGCTGGGACTGGCGGGGGTGGGAGTCCTGACCGTTCCGCACCTCACCGGGGGCGACGCGAAGTCGATGGCGGAGGTGCTGGTGACGGTGGTGGGTTACGCCACGGCCCCGCTGATAGCGGCACGCTGGTTGAAGGACATCCCCTCCCTCCAGCTGACGGCCCCGTGCCTGGCGCTGGCGGCGCTGGTGTACGCGCCGGGGGCGGCGCTGACCTGGCCTTCGTCCATGCCATCTTCGTCGGTCCTGGCGGCTCTGGCCGGCCTGGGAGTGATCTGCACGGCGGTGGCGTTCGTCGCGTTCCTGGAACTGATCAAGGAGATCGGTCCGACGAGGGCGACGGTGATCACGTACGTCAACCCGGCGGTGGCGGTGGTGGCGGGGGTGCTGTTCCTTTCCGAGCCCCTGACGGTGGGCGTAGGAGTGGCCTTCGCACTGATCCTGGCGGGCTCGGTCCTGGCGACGGCGGGCCCGGTGAAGGTCACCGCGGAACCAGCCTGCCCCGAGGCCCCGGTAGCATGGTCCCCACGGCAGACGAGCCGGGCGGACGGCCGCGTGGAATCCCCTCTTGGAGGACTCCCCGAGGAACGTCCGGGCTCCACAGGGCAGGGTGATGGCTAACGGCCACCCGGGGTGACCCGCGGGAAAGTGCCACAGAAAACAAACCGCCGGGGACTTCGGTCCCCGGTAAGGGTGAAACGGCGGTGTAAGAGACCACCAGTGCCCAGGGCGACTTGGGCAGCTAGGTAAACCCCACCCGGAGCAAGGTCAAAAGGGGCCACTGTCATGGTGGCCCTGCGTGGACGTTCGAGGGCTGCCCGCCCGAGTCCACGGGTAGACCGCACGAGGCCTACGGCAACGTAGGCCCTAGATGGATGGCCGTCGCCGAGGGGTTCGCGAGACCCCCTCGGAACAGAACCCGGCGTACAGCCTGACTCGTCTGCCATTAGGAATCTGAACTGGGCTCTTGGCCTGAACTAGGTGCCGCCCAAGCGGGTGCACCACGATGCAGACCCGGACCAACCCGACCAACGCCAGCCGTGTGGTTACCCGCGGCAGCTCGTCGGCCGCCCCGTTGACCGCCACGCCGCCGCCGACGCGCACGCCCGGACCGCGCGTACGGGGCGGCTAGGAACGAGGAGGACTCTGCGCCGTAACGGCGGCCGGGGAAAGCGGAAAGGGTGCCGCCCCCGGTGGGGCGGCACCCTCCTCGCGCTTGTCTCAGTGGATCAGGAGGTGCTGGGGCTCAGGGCCGGGCGGTCCGCGTAGTCCGCGTTCGCGATGGGGATCCGGGCGAGGTACTCCTCGGGGATCTGGAAGGCGCCCACCAGGGTCATCAGGTGGGGGGCCAGCCCGGCGACGAGCGACTCCTTGGTGGCGTGCAGGGACATCACGTGCTCGGCGGACATCAGGCCGGCGGCGATGAGGTCGCCGGTGTGTTCCCGCAACTGTTCGAGAAGGAACAGCCGGCACAAGCTCTCCAGCAGGAACCGGGCCCGGGCGTTCGTAGTGCGCTCGGTGGCGGCGCGCAGGGCGTCCGCCGCCTGTAGCCGCACATGCACGGAGACCATCTCCAGGGCCGCGCCGGAGGTCTCGTTCCAGCGGCCCAGCGGGTCACCGGACGGACCGCCGCGCAACGCCAGACGGGCACGCCGCTGCCAGATCTGCTCGGCCGAGGCCAGCAGGTCCCGCAGGAAGCCCAGGTCGGTCAGGTCCCGGCCGACGGGCAGCGTCGGCTCGGCGGGGCCCGAAGCGTGCCCGAAGACCATCTCGGAGGCCGCCTTCAGCCAGATGACCAGGTTGTCGCCCTCGGCGGTGATGCCGCCCTCGACATTGCCCTGAAGCTCGGACAGTCCGTTCACGGGAAACAGACCCTGCGCGCCGCACCGCTCGCGGGCCTCGATGGTGATCTCCCGGGCCTGCCAGGTGATCCACCCCTTGGCGACGGCGATCAGGCGCTCCAGCCGTTCGGTCTCCGTGCGGTCGGTCTCGTCGTGGGCGACCCAGCTCTCGACCACCGAGCGTTGCAGGAAGGTCATGGCGTAGGCGGTGGCGAGGGAGCACAACAGTCTGCCGTGGTGGCTGCGGTGGGCGGTCAGCGGGACGCGCTGGCCCGCCTTGGTGCCGCTGATCTGCCGGTGGTGGGCGTAGCGGGTGGCGATCGTGAGGGCGGCTCGCGCCATGCCGAGCGTGCCGGCGCTCATGCAGAGCTTGCCGACGGTGACCCGGCCCACAGAGTGGAGGAAACGTTTCCGCTTGTTGCCGAGGGAGCTCGTGAGCCGGCCGTCCTCGTCCAGTCGGCCGTGCTCGGCCTCCAGCATGGCCTCGCGCGGCAGGAGGACGTGGTCGAACGAGGTCAGGCAGTGGTCCACCGGGGTGCCCGTGCGGTCCGCGAGCCGGCGGACCTGGACGCCGGGCAGATGGCCGTGCTCGTCGCTGAGCGGCGTGAGGAAGAGGAAGACGCCCTGGTCCTCGCCGTCGACCAGAAGGCGGGCGGCGACGACGGCGCTCTTCGGGCCGCCGGTCAGGCTGGTGTTGGGCATGAACTTGCGGGCGCCCGGGGCGGGCGTGTTCAGGACGAACCCGCCTGTCGCCCGGTCGAACTCCGCGACCGTGCGCAGCGCGGCCACGTCGTTCCCGTGCTCCAGTTCGGTGCAGAGGAACACCCCGGTGCGCCCCATGGACGTGTAGTCGGACAGGTCGCGCAGGTGCCCGTCGTGGTCCAGCAGACTGCCGAGGAAGAGGTTGTAGTGGATGCTGGCGACGGTGCACAGCCCGCCGTCCGTGAAGCCGGTCCACTCGTGCAGGGCGGTCAGTCGTCGGGTGTCGCGGACGAGAGCCTCCGCGTCGGCCGCGGCGTCGTTCACCAGGCGCAGCCGCCGGTACGAGAGTTCCGCGCGCTCGCCCGGGGTCAGTCCCGGTTGGTGGGCGAAGGCCTCGCCACCGACGAGGCGGCGCCAGGCGCCGTGGACGAGCTCCTGCTCGTCCCCCTGGAAGAGCAGGCCGGTGAGTTCGTCGAGGACGCTGATTCCGACCGGAGGGACCGGACGCGAGGGAGGAATGGACTCCTCGAACGCAGAAACAGTCCCCAGAGCGTGCCTGAACGGTGCCTTGACAGGGCGGAACATCCGTATTTCCCCCAATTTGAGTGCCCAAGCCAGACGTTGTTGTGGTGGCGCTGGGAGAAACCTACGGACCAAACGGTTTTGTTTTCAAGTCTTGAAAAACCGACGCGATGGTTTTATTCTCGCCGGAAGGGCGTGCGAGTCGACCGGTGGAGCGGTCGCTCCGCGCGGGCGACAGGAACACCAACCCCTCGGTCTGTTCGCACAGAGGGCACGGAGGCATGCAGTGGTACAGCAGGATCGGGCAATCCGGACTCGCAACAAGATCATCCTGGCGGCGGCCGAACTGTTCGACGAAGTCGGCTACGAAGCGGCGACGATCGCCGAGGTCATCAAGAAGTGCGGCGTGACCAAGGGAGCGCTGTACTTCCACTTCTCCTCCAAGGAGGAGCTCGCCCAGGAGGTGCTGGCCGGTCAGGTGGCAGCCCTGCCCCCGGTGCCGCCGCAGGACCTGTTCCTGCAACAGAGCCTGGACGAGGCACTCCTGTTCGCCCACCTGCTGCGCCTCGGTGATCCGATGGTGCGCGGCAGCGTCCGGCTCACCGTGGAGCAGGGTGGCCTGCTGGACGGTCTGGACCGGCGCGTGCCCATGCAGGGCTGGATCGACCACAACCTCGACGTCCTCACCCGGGCGAAGGCTGCCGGTGAGCTGCTGCCGCATGTGGACATCGGCGCCACGGCCAGTCTGTTCACCGGGTCCTTCACCGGGGTGCAGATGCTGTCCAAGATACTGACCGGCCACGCGGACATCGTGGAGCGGGTGGCGGACCTGATGCGCAGCCTGATGTCCACCATCGCAGTCCCCAGCGTGCTGGTCCGGCTGGACTTCGCACCGGACCGGGCGAAGCGGGTCTACGAGGAAGCTCTGCGCCGGCGGGACGAGCCGGCTGCCGCCGCGGCGGTGTGAACACCGGCCGGTGACGGACCGGCACCACGGGGGAGGGGTCCGGCAGGGCCCCTCGATCTCCTCGGTGGGTGTGCGTGCGCAGGGGGCGGAATGCAACGCAACGCAGACGACTACCGAACGGAGTACATGTTGATGAAGGTGCTTTCCGGCGCCCACGTGCTGGATGTGACCGGCCAGGACATCGCCGCCGAGACCGCGCTGCTGCGCGAGCGCGGACCCGCCGTCGAGGTCGAACTGCCTGGCGGAGTACGGGCCTGGGCGGTCGTACGGCAGGACTGTGTCGAGCGGCTCCTGGTCGACCCGCGGGTCTCCAAGGACGCCCGGCGCCACTGGCCTGCCTTCGCGGAGGGACGGATCACGCCCGACTGGCCGTTGTTCCCCTGGGTGGCGAACGAGAACATGCTCTTCGCCTACGGGTCGGAGCACGCGCGGCTGCGAAGACTCGTCGCGGGTGCCTTCACCGCACGGCGCACCGCGGAACTCAAGCACCGCGTGGAGGAACTCTCCTCCACGCTGCTGGACACTCTGGCCGCTGAGGCGTCCGGCGCACCGGTCGAACTGCGATCCGCATACGCCGAGCTGCTGCCCCTGCGGGTGGTCTGCGAGCTCTTCGGCCTCGCCGAGGGGCCGGTGCGCGACGAACTGTGCTCCGCCCTGCGGATGGTGTTCTCCTCCAGTGCCTCGGCGCAGGCGATCGAGGAGGCCCGCGCCACGGCGTTCCGCCTGCTGGCCGAGCTGGTGGCGGCCAAGCGGCAGACGCCGGGCGACGACCTGACCTCTTCCCTGATAGCGGCCCGCGACGACGGGGACCGGCTCACGGAGAACGAACTGCTGGGCACGCTCTTCCTGATGATCGCGGCCGGTCAGGACACCACGTCGACGCTCATCGTCAATGGGGTGGGCGCGCTGCTGACCCGGCCCGACCAGCTGGAGCACGTGCGGGCGGGCCGGGCGAGCTGGGACGACGTGGTCTCCGAGACGCTGCGGGTGCACAGTCCCGCCTCCTACTCGCCGATGCGGTTCGCGGTGGAGGAGATCGACCTCGACGGTGTGCGGATCGAGCGTGGCGACCCCATCCTCGTCTCCTTCGCGGCGGGCGGGCGCGAGACCGAGCGGCATGGGGAGGATGCCGCTCGTTTCGACCTGCTGCGCACCGACCGCGGCGTGCTGGGCTTCGGCCATGGCACGCACCGCTGCCTCGGGGCCCCGCTGGCGATCCTGGAGGCAACCGTCGCCTTCCGGTCACTGTTCGAGCGCTTCCCCGGCCTTGCGCTGGCCTGCACGCCGCAGGAGCTGCGTCCGCTGCCCACGTTCCTGCTGAACGGCTACGGCCGGATGCCGGTGCTCCTGCATCCGTAGTCCCGCGGCAGCGCTGATCGACACGCATGGGGTTCGCGCCCGCCGGGCGCGAACCCCATGCGTGTCTTCCGGTCGATTCCCCTGTGCACCCCTCTCCTGACTACAAACCGCTGTGCCGGTTTGTTAAGGTGGGTTTCCGATGGCGAACCCTGAAAGCGACGGAGCCCATGGTCAAGCAGGAACGCGCGATTCGTACGCGCACCGCCCTCGTCAAGGCTGCGGCCGAGCTGTTCGACCTGGAAGGCCCGGCTTCGGTCTCGCTGGCGGCCATCAGTGCGAAGGCCGGGATGAGCAACGGGGCGTTGCACTTCCACTTCCCCCACAAGGCGGCGCTTGTCGACGCCGTGGTGATCGAGGCGGCGGCGCGGCTGAAGCGCATCACCCGCCCCCGCGAACTCCGCACCGTGCAGGGGCTCATCGACGCCAGTCACGAACTCGTGCAGGGACTTGGGCGGGATGTGGTGCTGCGGGTCGGGTTCCGGCTCAGCGGCCGCGGCGAGCGCAGCGAGGCCGCACCGGACCTGTGGCGCGACTGGCAGCAGTGGGTGGAGGCCTCGCTCGAACGGGCGGACCGTGAGGGTGCGTTGATGTCCGAGTCCTCGCCCAAGGAACTGGCGGTGGTCGTGGTGGCCGTGGGGGCCGGTCTCCAGGCCCGGGGCGAAACCGACGCCCGTTGGCTGGAGCGGGCGGTGCTGACCCGGTTCTGGGCGCTCGTGCTGCCGCGCATCGTGGGCGCCTCGGCGCGGCACCACTTCGTGCCGGCGGGGTGCGCTCAGGGGGATGCGGAGCGTCAAGAGTCGTAAAAAAACTGGCACGCTGGTTTTTTTGTAGTCAAGCGATCAAGGGTTTGAGCTGCCAGTAAGGAAATTTTGCCCGATTTGGCAGGCGGCGTGAGCGGGCGCCATGGTGCAGGAATCGCTTGACAAACAGTACAGCCGGTTTGTTTCATGGTGGCAGGCAATCGGACTGTCACAACGCGTGGGGGAAAAAATGCAGTTCAACCTGCTGGGCCCGCTCGAAGTCATCGCCGGTCGGGCGCTGCCGCTGGGCGGCGTCGTCCAACGGGCCACCCTCGGCTACCTCGTGCTCAACCCGAACAAGGTCGTCGCCACCAGCCGCCTCATCGCCGCCCTGTGGGGCGACGACGCGCCGATGACGTCACGGAAGATGGTGCAGAACGGCGTCTCCGGTATCCGCAGGATCCTCGATCAGGCCGACGCCGAGGGCCATGGCATCCGCCTGGTCACCGCGCCGCACGGCTACCAGCTGAACCTTGACACCGAGGGCGTCGACGCCTTTCGCTTCCGCCGGCTTGCCGCTCAGGGGCGGGCCCAACTCGCCTCCGGATGCCCGGAGTCGGCCGTCGATTCGCTCGCCCACGCGCTCGGTCTGTGGCGGGACTCCGTGCTCGTCGACCTCGCCGAGGCCGGCATCGGCTGGCCGGCCTTCGTCCAGCTCGAGCGCGAGCGGCTCACCGCCTACGAGGACTGGGCAGCCGCCGGACTGGAGCTGGGGCGGCACCGCGAACTCGTTGTGGACCTGGAGCAGGCGGCAGCAGCCTCACCCACCCGCGAGAGGCTGTGCCACCAGCTCATGCTCGCTCTCTACCGCTGCGGTCAGCAGACCGAGGCCCTTGCCGCCTACCGCCGTACCCGGCAGGCGCTCGTCGACATCCACGGCCTGGACCCGACGCGCGACCTCCAGGAGATGGAGCGCGCGATCCTCAACCAGGAGCCGCGTCTGCTGGGCCGCCACCCGCAGCTCGTCTGAGCGCGGACCCCACGGACCAGGAATCGATCAGGAATTCCTGGATCAGAAATGGGGCGGCTCTCTGAAAATGCAGGGGTGGGCTAGGGGATCCCTCGGACGGCCGGAACTTCTACCTTTTTTGACAAGGGAAGTTCTTGTAGCCGGAAAGGGAGGGGTCGTCATGTCCGCTCAGTCATCCGAAAAGGTCACCCAGGTGATTCCTGGAGCCAAAGCTCCGGCACCTTCCGCGATAAGCCTGAATGTGGCGCTCGACGCCGCCATCGGTATTTTCACCGGCGGACTCGGCTCGTACTCCGGAGACTCACGGGAGAGTACAGCGGCGCGTGCCGAGCGGTACACCGCGCTCGCCTGGCGCCACCCCGCCCTCCTGCCGGAATGACCACGCAGGCCCTCCTCGCGCCGCTGCTGCCGCCGCCCGTCGTCTTCGCCGAGGAGCTGCGGGACCCCCCACAGGCGCGCCTGCTGCCCGAGGAGGCCGCTCATGTGGCCCGGTCCGTGCCGGAGCGCAGGCGCGAGTTCGCCACCGTACGGCTGTGCGCCCGCCGGGCCCTGGCACAGCTCGGTGTGGCCGCCGTGCCGTTGGTGCCGGGCTCCGACGGGGCCCCGCGCTGGCCGGCCGGTGTGGTCGGCAGCATGACGCACTGCCGCGGCTACCGGGCGGCCGCGCTCGCCCGGCGGCGCGACGTCGTGGCGCTCGGCATCGACGCCGAGCCCGCCGAACCGCTCCCCGACGGCCTGCTGGAGGCCATCGCCCTGCCCGGCGAACGGGCGCACGTACGACGGCTGTTGCGCAGCCGCCCGTCGGTCGCCTGGGACCGGCTGCTGTTCAGCGCCAAGGAGGCGGTGTACAAGTCGGCGTACCCGGCGACCGGGGTGCGGCTCGGCTTCGAGGACGCCGCAATCACCCTCGACCCCGTCCACGGCTCCTTCCGGGCCCGGTTCACGGTCCCGGGACTGGTGTTGGGCGGAGAGCCGCGCGCGGTGCTCGCCGGGCGGTGGACCTCCGCGGGCGGGCTGCTGCTGACCGCGATCGCCCTGCCGGCGGCCGGACGCTGAGCACGTGCGCGAAGGGGGCGCCCGGACCACGCGGCGGTAGCCGCGCAGGTGTCCGGGCGCCCCCTTCGCGCACGTGCCGTGGGTGTCACGAGCGGAGCATCTCGGCCACCAGGAAGGCGAGTTCGACCGACTGGTTCGGGTTCAGCCGGGGATCGCAGCTGCTCTCGTAGCGCAGCGCCAGAGCCTGCTCATCGATCTGCTCGGCGCCGCCCAGGCACTCGGTGACGTCGTCACCGGTGAGCTCGATGTGCAGTCCGCCCGGGTGGCTGCCCAACGCCCGGTGCACCTCGAAAAAGCCCTTCACCTCGTCGAGGATCCGGTCGAACTCGCGGGTCTTGTAGCCGCTGGCCGCCTCGTAGGTGTTGCCGTGCATCGGGTCGCACTGCCACACCACCCGGTGGCCGCTCGCTTCGACCTTCTCCACGATCGCCGGCAGCACATCGCGCACCTTCGAGCTGCCCATCCGGCTGATCAGGGTCAGGCGGCCCGGCACATTGTCCGGGTCGAGCCGCTCGACGTACTCGACGGCCTGCTCGGGCGAGGTGCCGGGGCCCAGCTTCAGGCCGATCGGGTTGGCGAGGAGCGCGGCGAGCGCGATGTGGGCGCCGTCCAGGCGGCGGGTGCGCTCACCGATCCACAGCATGTGCGACGAGAGCCCGTACAACCGGGGCTCGCCGGACGCGCCGGCGGCCCAGCGCAGCAGGCCCTGCTCGTACTCCAGCAGCAGCGCCTCGTGGCTGGCGTAGATCTCCGTGCTGTGCAGGGCGCCGTGGTCGGCGCCGGAGGCGGACATGAAGGCCAGGCCCCGGTCGATCTCCCCGGCCAGTGCCTCGTACCGCTCGCCGGCCGGCGAGGCACTGACGAAGTCGCGGTTCCAGTCGTGCACCCGGCCGAGGTCGGCGAGACCGGACGCGGTCAGGGCGCGGACCAGGTTGAGGGAGGCCGCCGAGTTCGCGTACGCGCGCAGCATCCGGGACGGGTCCGGGACCCGGGCGCCCGGGGTGGGCTCGAGGGAGTTGACGATGTCGCCGCGGTACACGGGCAGGCCCAGCGCGTCCGTGGCGTTGGAGCGGGGCTTGGCGTACTGGCCGGCGATGCGGCCGATCTTCACGACGGGAAGGCTGGCCGCGTACGTCAGCACAACGGCCATTTGCAGCAGGGTGCGCATGTTCGCGGTGACGTGGGACTCGGTGTTGCCGTCGAAGGTCTCCGCGCAGTCGCCGGCCTGGAGCAGGAACGCCTTCCCCTCAGCCACTCGGGACAGCCGCTCCTGGAGCCGGTCGACCTCGCCCGGCACGACCAGAGGTGGCAACTGCGTCAGCGCGTCCCGCGCGGCGAGTGCGAGGGCCGGGTCCGGCCAGGTGGGCTGTTGGCCGGCGGGCCGGGCTGACGCCTCCGCCACCCGGGCCTCGATGTCGGAGGGGAACCGGGCGAGGGCCCGGGACCGCTGGTCCGTGATGTCGCCGATGGTGGGATTCATGCGCGCAGGTTAGGAAGAGGGCGGCCACGCCGGGGGAATCGCGTCCGCACTGCCCGTCAACCCGCGGCGGCAGGTTCTCTGTCCTCGCGATCCCAGGCGGTGGCAGGGCGCCGACGGCGGGTTCCCGCTGAGGACGAGCGGCATGGGGACGTGTGTTCGTCGTCGGGATTCCGTCCCGGCCGCCGCGAGGGCGTCCGCCGTGGTCCGCGCCGGGCAGGGTCCGTGCCGACCGAGTGCACCCGGGCATGCCGCGGCCACCCCGCTGCTGCTGCGGGGCGGGGCTCGAAGAACGGGGCGCCCCGGGGGTGGGGAGACCGTGGCCGGCGGCCGGGGGCGGGGCTTGGTCATGACGCCGTACCACTGGAGCGTCACCGGGGGCCAGATCGGTTGCCGGGCCTCGCGGCGCACCTCGGCCCCCCCGGAAGTGGTCCGCGAACGAACGCGCGGCATGGTGATGTCCGCGGGGTCATTCCGTTGCCTCGGTCGGGTGGAGGTCGAAGAACTCGCGGTACATGCGCAGTTGCTCGGTCAGCATGGGGGCGCCCCGGTGCGTCGCGAGGCCGTGGGCAGCGGCCGTGTGCAGGAGGCGGGTCTCGGGCGGGCTCATGATGATGTCCGCGACCAGCGTGCCGGGGGCCAGCCGGGCCGGGTCGAAGGGGAGCGGGTCGTCCTCCCGAAGGCCCAGGGGAGTCGCGTTCACCACCAGGTCGGCCGTGTCGCCGGACGGCGTCGCACCCTCCCGTACGACGCCCGGCGCGTGGTCGGACAGTCGGTCCAGGAGCATGCGGACCCGGGCCGGATCCACGTCGACGACGTCCAGCCGGGCCACACCGGCGAGCACCAGCGCAGCCGCGATCGCGCCGCCCGCGCCGCCCGCGCCCACCAGCGTCACCCGCTGCCCGGCCGGCGGGTGACCGGCGGCGACCAGCCCCGCCACGAAGCCCGCCCCGTCGAAGTTCTCCGCGTACCAGCGCCCGTCCGCACCGCGCCGCAGCGCATTCGTGGAACCCGCCAGCCGCACCGCCGCACTCTGCACATCGGCGAAGGCCCGGGCCGCCGCCTTGTGCGGGACGGTCACCAGCAGCCCGTCCACGTTGCCCGCCCGCTGAAGGCCGCGCACGACCTCGCCCAGGTGGAGAACGGAAGCGTGCACCGGCACCAGGACCGCGTCCAGGCCCAGCTGTGCGAAGACCGGGTTGAGCAGCTCCGGCGCCCGCACCTGCCGTACCGGGTCACCGAGCACGGCGAACAGCCGGGTACGGCCGGTGATCCTCGGGACCGCGCCAGCGGAATGCGACATCGAATGGCCTCCGATCAATTCGTTCCGAATTACCTTCGCATTGCGCCACACACGCCCGGCGAATACCCCTCGCATACCCGTACGGCCGCCGATACAGGGCCCATATAGGGGGGCTGATAGTGGTCCACGGGCACGGCCGGAATGTGACGCTTGAGTCTCCGCCGAGAGCCTGTCCGTGTAGGCCACGATTCTCCTTTCCATGAGAGGTGTTCCGCCATGCTGCGAACCGAATTGATCCGGCCGGTGCCCCAGCTGCTGAGGGCGAACGCCGATCGCTTCGGAACCAAGATCGCCTACCGTGACGCCGGGCGAAGCGTGACCCACGCCGAGCTGGAGGCCCGCACCCGCAGGCTCGCCGGTCATCTCGCGGCCCTGCGTCTGCAACCCGGCGACAGGGCCGCGATCCTGCACGGCAACAGCGTCGACCACGTGGAGAGCTACCTCGCGATCACCCGGGCCGCCGCCGTCGGCGTCCCCCTCAACCCCCGCCTCACCGAGTCGGAACTCGCCCACCTCCTGGACGACAGCGGAGCCCGCGTCCTGATCACCGAGCCCGCCCTGATGGACACCGTGACCCGCCTCGTGAAGGACCGCCCGCAGCTGCGGGTCGTCGTCACCGGCGACGGCCCGGCGCCCGTGGGCACCGTCTCGTTCGAGAAGCTCGCAACGACGGAACCCGCCGAGCCCGCCCGCGACGACCTCGGCCTCGACGACGTCGCCTGGATGCTCTACACCTCCGGCACCACCGGCCGGCCCAAGGGCGTGCTGTCCACCCAGCGCAACTGCCTGACCTCCGTGGCCGCCTGCTACGCCCCCATACCCGGCCTCACCCACGAGGACCGGGTCGTCTGGCCGCTGCCGCTGTTCCACAGCCTCGCCCACATCGTCTGCGTGCTGACCGTGACCGCCGTCGGCGCCACCGCCCGGATCGTCGACGGCTACTCCGCCGACGAGATCCTCGACGCCGTACGCGAGGAGAGGGCCACCTTCCTCGCCGGCGTGCCGACCATGTACCACTACCTCGTGCGGGCCGCCCGGGCCGGCGGCTTCACCGCCCCCGACCTGCGGATGTGCCTGGTCGGCGGCGCCATCACCACCGCCGAGCTGCGCCGCTCCTTCGAGGAGGTCTTCGGCGCCCCGCTCCTCGACGCCTACGGCTCCACCGAGACCTGCGGCTCCATCACCATCAACTGGCCCACCGGTGCCCGCGTCGAGGGCTCCTGCGGGCTGCCCGTCCCCGGGCTCGAGGTGCGGCTCGTGGACCCCGAGACCGGCGTGGACGTGCCCGTCGGCGCGGAGGGCGAGGTCTGGGTCAAGGGCGCCAGCGTCATGGTCGGCTACCACAACCAGCCCGAGGCCACTGCCGCCGCCCTACAGGACGGCTGGTTCCGCACCGGCGACCTGGCGCGCCGCGACGAGCAGGGCTACTTCACCGTCACCGGCCGCATCAAGGAACTGATCATCCGCGGCGGTGAGAACATCCACCCCGGCGAGGTGGAGGACGTCCTGCGCACCGTCCCCGGCGTCGCCGACGTGGCGGTCGCCGGCCGCCCCCACGAAGTGCTGGGCGAGGTCCCGGTCGCCTTCCTCGTCCCCGGCCCGCAGGGCGTCGACCCGCAGCGCCTCTTCGAGATCTGCCGCGAACACCTCGCATACCACAAGGTTCCCGAGGAGCTGTACGAGATCGACCGCATTCCCCGTACCGCCTCCGGCAAGACCATGCGGCACGTCCTGCTGGAGCGGCCGGCCCGGCTGCGCGCCTCCGGCGACGGCCGCTACGAGTCCCTCTTCCGCACCGACTGGCTGCCGCTGCCCTCGGTGCCCACCCCGCAGGTCGTCCCGGGCCGCTGGGCGCTGGCCGGCGACATCTACGGCACGGCGCTGACGGGCGCCCTGCGCGACCTCGGCGACACCGTGGAGACCTACCTGTCCCTGGGCGGCCTGGCCGACCTCGCCGACGTGGACGCGCTGGCCGGGATCGACGCCCTCGACACACTCGTGGAGGACCTCGCCGCCGGGGCCGAGACGCCCGACGTCGCCGTCCTTCTGCTCGGTGACGCCCACGGCACCGGCCCGGTCGGCCGCACCGACGGGATCGAGGCGCTGGTCGCCCGGCTCACCGAGGCACTCGACGGCTGGCTCGCCGAGGAACGCACCGTCGGCCTGCCGCTGGTGGTCGCGACCCGCGACGCCGTGGCCACCGGACACGACGACACCCTCGACGGCCTCTCGCACGCCGCGGTGTGGGGCCTCATGCGCTCCTACCAGGCGGACTTCCCCGGCCGTTTCGTGCTGGTGGACCTCGGCGCCGACGAGGAGGACGACCCGGCCCGGCTCGCCACCGCCCTGTCCCTCGTGGTCGCCTCGCAGGAACCGCAGAGCGCCGTCCGCGACGGCGTGGTCCTGCGCCCCCGGCTGGTGCGCGCCGCCGCCGTCGGCAGCGCCTACTCCGCCGCCGGAGCCCGCCGCACCGGCGTCCCCGACACCAGCGGCACCGTTCTGGTGACCGGCGCCGACTCGGCCGCCGCCGAGCACCTCACCCGCCATCTCGCCGCGGTCTACGGCGCCCGCCGCATTCTGCTCGCAGGCAAGGACGGCCACCCGCACGCCGCCCTGCGCGGGGAACTCGCCCGCGCAGGCGTCGACGTACGCGTCGAGAGCTGCGACATCGCCGACCGCAAGGCGCTCGCCAGGCTGTTCGCCCGCTCCGCCACGCCCGTCAGTGCGATCGTGCACCTTGCGGGACGCGAGGAGCTCGGCACCCGCAAGGGCCGCCGACTCGCGTTGCAGAGCGCCCTCGCCCTGCACGAGCTGACCAAGAACTCCATGCTCGCAACGTTCATCACGGTCACCACCGTCGACGGCCTCCTCGGCACCCCGGGCCACGGTCCCGCCGCTGCCGCTGCCGCGGCCCTCGACGCCCTCGCCGGCCACCGCCACGCCCGCGGGCTGCCCGCCCTCTCGCTGGCCCTCGGCCCCTGGGAGGGATCCACCGACACCGCGGCGGACCGCCCCTGGCCGGTCGGCACGCTGACCGCGCACGACGCCCTCACCATGTTCGACGCGGCGCACACCGTCGCGCAGCCCCAACTCGCCGCCCTGCGGCCCGATCTCACCGCGCTCGGCGACGGCGAGGTGCCGGTGCTCCTGGCCGAGCTGATCGACATCCCGCGCGGCACCGGCACCGCCCCCGACGACGCCACGGCCACCCTGCGCGCCCGCCTCGACGGTCTCACCGGGGCCGAGCAGGAGCGCGTCCTGCTCGACCTGGTCGCCGAACAGGTCCGCGCCATCACCGGCCTCGCCGCGCTGGACACCGGCCGCAGCTTCAAGGAACTCGGCTTCACCTCCGCCACCGCCGTCGAACTGCGCAACCGGCTCACCGAGCGGACCGGGCTGCGGCTGCCCGTCACCCTCGCCTTCGACCAGCCGAAGCCCGCCGCCGTCGCCGCGCATCTGCGCCGCCGGCTGTTCGACCTGCTGGACGAGGAGCCGACCGTCGAGGTGCCGGAGACGGCCGCGTCCGACGAGCCGATCGCGATCGTCGCCATGGGCTGCCGGCTGCCCGGCGGCGCCGTCGGCCCCGAGGAGCTGTGGCGGCTGGTCGCCGAAGGCACCGACGCCATCACCGAGTTCCCCGGCGACCGCGGCTGGGACCTGGAGCACCTCTACCACCCCGACCCCGACCACCCCGGTACCTCCTACACCCGGCACGGCGGGTTCCTCCCGGGGGTCGCCGAGTTCGACGCGGGCTTCTTCGGGATCTCCCCGCGCGAGGCCGTGGCGATGGACCCGCAGCAGCGGCTGCTCCTCGAGACCTCCTGGGAGACCTTCGAACGGGCCGGCGTCGACCCGACCGCCCTCGGCGGCGCGCACATCGGCGTCTTCAGCGGCCTCATGCACCATGACTACGGCAGCAACATCCAGCAGGTGCCCGAGGGCACCGAGGGCTACATCGGCATCGGCATCGCCGGCAGCGTCGCCTCCGGCCGGGTCTCCTACACCCTCGGCCTGGAAGGCCCGGCGGTCACCGTCGACACCGCCTGCTCCTCCTCGCTGGTCGCCCTCCATCTGGCCGTACGGTCCCTACAGAGCGGCGAGTGCTCCATGGCCCTCGCGGGCGGCGCGGCCCTCATGCCGACACCCGGTGTCTTCGTGGAGTTCTCCCGCCAGCGCGGCCTCGCCGCCGACGGTCGTGCGAAGGCCTTCTCGTCCGCCGCCGACGGCACCGCCTGGTCCGAGGGCGTCGCCGTCGTCCTCCTGGAGAAGCTGTCCGACGCCCGCCGCAACGGCCACCCCGTCCTCGCCGTCGTACGCGGCTCCGCCGTCAACCAGGACGGCGCCTCGAACGGCCTGACCGCGCCCAACGGCCCCTCCCAGCAGCGTGTCATCCGCCAGGCCCTGGCCAACGGCCGACTGGCACCGACGGACGTGGACGTCGTCGAGGCCCATGGCACGGGCACCACCCTGGGCGACCCGATCGAGGCCCAGGCGGTCATCGCCGCCTACGGCCAGAACCGCCCGGAGAACCGTCCGCTGTGGCTGGGCTCCCTGAAGTCGAACATCGGGCACGCCCAGGCCGCGGCCGGGGTGGCTGGCGTCATCAAGATGGTGATGGCCCTGCGCAACGAGGAGCTGCCCAAGACCCTGCACGTCGAAGAGCCCACTCCGCACGTCGACTGGTCGGCGGGCGGTGTGGAACTGCTGGCGGAGGCGCGTGCCTGGCCCCGGGAGGAGGGCCATGTCCGACGGGCGGGTGTGTCGTCGTTCGGTGTGAGCGGGACGAACGCCCATGTGGTGATCGAGGAGGCACCGGCCGAGGAAACCGCCTCGGAGGAGGCCGAGTTCGCCGGTCCGCTGCCGTTCGTGGTGTCGGCCCGCTCGACGGCCGCGCTCAAGGCGCAGGCGCAGCGCCTGGCCGACCACCTGGAGAGGGGCGGCGCACCGGCTCCGGCCGACGTGGCGTACTCCCTGCTCACCACCCGTGCCGCCCTCGACCACCGCGCTTCCGTCGTGGCGGAGGACCTGTCCGAAGCGGTGGCTGGTCTGCGGGCGGTGTCGGGGGATGTGCCGGTGGTGGGGGGTGGTCGTCTGGCGGTGTTGTTCACCGGTCAGGGGGCTCAGCGGGTCGGTATGGGCCGGGAGTTGTATGCGGCTTATCCGGTGTT